>NZ_JBFOAH010000017.1:0-176695 GCF_040812055.1 Paraburkholderia suaedae
CGCTCAGCACGAGTTCCCCTTTGGGCCGTCCACTCATCGTTGCCTCCGCGTTATCAAGTGCTACACAGAACACTTTAGTACGTGACGGGCATCGTTCAATGAATTTTTAACTCAGGACACTAGGGGATGAACGTAGGCATGCTGATTTCGCAGTATGTAGAGCGGTTTCCCGCTGAAGCAGCCACGGCACATAAACGGTGGCGCCGGGGCAGGGCGGCGCAAGCATGCGACGACGTTCAGCATCGGTCAGGGCAACGCTCAACCTCGAAGTTCGACCTCGATATTGCAACGTCGGGCTAGCCTCAGGGCTTAACGCCAGAGTTCAACCTCGCCGCTGAACGTCAGCTCTCGACGTAAGCCCAACCTCACCGATCGCCGCGCGCGTTCAACCCGCCGCCTGTTCGCGACATCATCGCGCCGCCGGCCCTCCCGTTCGTCACATCAAGCGCGCGTCACGCGTTTCGCGCATGCTCAGCACGCCGATCAGGCTCACCGCCGCAGCCACCGACACATACGCGCCGACCCACGGCAGCCCGCCATGCGCGGCGAGCACCTGGGCGATATACGGCGCCACCGATGCGCCGAGAATCCCGCCGAGGTTATACGACACGCCCGCGCCGGTATAGCGCACGTTGGTCGGGAACAGCTCCGGCAGCAGCGCGCCCATCGGTGCGAACGTCACGCCCATCAAAAACAGCTGGACCACGAGGAACAGCAGCACCAGCGGCGTTTCTCCGCTGCCGAGCAGCGGCGCCATCGTGAAGCCCGACAGGATCGCAGCGATGATGCCGACGACCAGCACCGGCTTGCGCCCGAAGCGGTCACTCGCGCGTGCCGACAGCGGCGTGGCGAGCGCCATGAACACCACCGCGATGCACAGCAGGCCGAGGAACGTCTGCCGCGGAATGTGCAGCACGGACACGCCGTATGACAGCGAGAACGTGGTTGCGTTGTAGAACAGCGTGTAGCAGACCACCATCGCGAGCGCGCCGAGCAGGGTGGGCAGCCAGTGTTGCGAGAACAGTGTGGCGATCGGCACCTTGACGCGTTCCTTGCGCTCGATCGCGGCCTGGAACGCCGGCGTTTCGGCGATTTTCAAACGCACGTACAACCCCAGCACGACCAGCACAGCGCTGACGATGAACGGCACGCGCCAGCCCCAGCTGCGGAACTGCTCGTCGCTCAACGACAGCGCCAGCGCGAAGAACAGCCCGTTGGACGCGAGAAACCCGATCGACGGCCCGAGTTGCGGGAACATGCCGAACCAGCCGCGCTTGCCGGCCGGCGCGTTTTCGGTGGCCAGCAGTGCCGCGCCGCCCCATTCGCCGCCCAGGCCGATGCCCTGGCCGAAGCGCAGCACGCACAGCAGGATCGGCGCGAGGCTGCCGATGGAGTCATAGCCCGGCACGAAGCCGATCAGTGTGGTCGACAGCCCCATCACCAGCAGCGACGCGACGAGCGTCGATTTGCGGCCGATCCGGTCGCCGAAGTGGCCGAACAGGAACGAGCCGATCGGCCGCGCGACGAACGCGATGCCGAACGTGACGAACGCCGACAAGGCCTGAGCCGTCGCCGAGCTATGCGGGAAAAACACCGGTCCGATGACGAGCGCCGCAGCGGTCGCATAGACGTAAAAATCGTAGAACTCGATCGCGGTGCCGATGAAGCTCGCGAAGATGATCCGCGCGCTGCTGTTTTGCCCGCTCTTATGGCGCTGAGCCGAGGAAATCGGCGATGTGGACATGCAGGGTCTCCATGTGTGGTAGGGCCGCCGTGCGTTGCAAGTCGATGACGCACGCCAAGGCAGCATTCTTGTTTACATTTCCGCTGCGCGCCATAGGCGGCCGATGAATCCACGCACAGCGCGGCGGTGTGAGAGCTTACAACGGAGCCGGCGGGGTTCGCGTGCGAACGCGGCCATGCCGGCGGATTGCCGAACGCGAATTGCCGGGCGAATCGCCCGGCGGGTTGCATGACGCATGTGGATCACGAGGGTGGCCGCAGTCGTGCGCCGCGCTGGCCGTTCCAGCGTGAGCCGTTGGGCGCGGCGCATCGCTTGTATCGCGCATCGAAGGGCGGCGCTCGCGGATGGCGCGATGGCGCTGCAATCGGCGTCGCGCCGTGCCGACGGGTAGACGGGCGGCGGGAGCCATGCCCGAAGCCTCCGGCAACGGAACCGGAAAATTATAGCGAGAGGGGCGCGCGCGGGTCTACCCGGCAGCAACGGCGAGGCAGCAACGGCGTAACGATGGCGGTGGCCGGTGAGTTCGTGACGAGGCCCTCGATTGCGGTCGCTGTGCAGTTATCCCCAGCAGGCGAGACGCCCTCAGTCGATCGTCTGCGCTTGCGGTGACGCGAGTTCGCGCAACTGGAATTTGCCGTCGTCGTTAAACAGCCAGTCTTCGAACAATTCGAGCTGGCCACGGCCATTGAGCAGTTTGCCAGGCGGCAGCGGCAGCGGCGCCGCGCGGTGCAGCGTGGCGAGCGCGGTGCTTTCGGCCTCGTCGTCGCCGTTGGTGCGATACACCGACGACTGCACTACATGCCCATTGCGATCCACCGTGAACGACACCACCACGAGTGAGCGCAGCATGGCCTGCGGTGTGCCGCGCAACACATACGACGGATTGCGTTCGACGATGCGCTTTGCGACCGCCTCGCGATACTGGTCGAGCGTCGCGCTGTTGACGGCGGCCGCCGGCGGGCTGACGACCGGCCCATGCGGCGGCAGTGTGATCGTGCAAGCGCTGAGCGCGACGGCCAATGCGGCGCTCAGCAGCGCGCGAGGCGTGCACGACGACGCTGCGGCCATGCGCGCAGCGAAGCGTCCGATGGGACGACGAAGGTGGCGCGTACGGGTGAGCATCGGGGGCGACAACCAGGGGAGAGCTTAACTTGATGGTAGTCAAAAAACGCCGCGATGCAATTGGCGTTCGCCCCGACTGCACTCGGGCGAGCGGCTGCAACAATGGCCGCAAACCTAGGCCGCGGGTAGGTCGCCGGCATGAACAGGCCTGTACTCGTATGGCCTCTTCCGGGAGGCATGTGGATGCGCCGTCTGCTCGCCGATAATCCTCAATAAAAAAAAGGCGGACCCGCTGACGAGTCCGCCTTCCTGCAGCTTTTGCAACGCACGGTGAGCGGCGCTCACCATGAGCCGCGCCGCGTGCTGCTGCTTCTACTGCTTTTGCTGCGCGTGAACTCCGCTTGCTGCGAGGTTCGCACGAGCCGCCTTCACCGCCGCGAGCACCTGCTGCGGCGCCGTGCCGCCCGCATGATTGCGGCTCGCCACCGAGCCTTCGAGCGTCAGATACGAGAACACGTCGTCGCCGATCAGATGGGCGACGTTCGGGAGCTCGTTGCGCATTTCTTCGAGCGTCAGGTCCGCCAGATCGCAGCCGCGATCCGAGCAGATGCGCACGGCCAGCGCGACCGCTTCGTGCGCGTCGCGAAACGGCAGCCCGCGCTTGACGAGGTAGTCGGCCAGATCGGTGGCCGTCGAGAAGCCTTGCAGCGCGGCTTCGCGCATCGCCTGCGGCTTGACCGAAATGCCGGCCACCATCTCAGCAAAGATGCGCAGCGTATCCGCCACCGTGTCGACCGTGTCGAACAGCGGTTCCTTGTCTTCCTGGTTGTCCTTGTTGTATGCGAGCGGCTGGCCCTTCATCAGCGTGAGCAGCGCGATCAGGTGGCCGTTCACGCGACCGGTCTTGCCGCGCGCGAGTTCGGGCACGTCCGGGTTCTTCTTCTGCGGCATGATCGACGAACCGGTGCAGAAGCGGTCGGCCAGATCGATGAAGCCGACGCGCGGGCTCATCCACAGCACGAGTTCTTCGGAGAAGCGCGAAACGTGCGTCATCACGAGCGCGGCAGCGGCCGTGAATTCAATCGCGAAATCACGGTCGGACACCGCATCGAGCGAGTTCGCGCAGATGCCTTCGAAGCCGAGCGTCTGCGCGACCGCCAGCCGGTCGATCGGATAGCTGGTGCCGGCGAGTGCCGCCGCGCCCAGCGGCAGACGGTTCACGCGCTTGCGGCAATCGACCATGCGCTCGGAGTCGCGCGAAAACATTTCGACGTAGGCGAGCAGGTGATGGCCGAACGTGACCGGCTGCGCGACTTGCAGATGCGTAAAGCCCGGCATGATGGTCGAGGCGTTCTTCTCCGCCATGTCCAGCAGCGCGGTGCGTAGCTCCGTCAGCAGGCCGCCGATCCGGTCGATCTCGCCGCGCAGCCACAAGCGAATGTCGGTCGCGACCTGGTCGTTGCGCGAGCGGCCGGTGTGCAGGCGCTTGCCGGCGTCGCCGATCAGCGCGGTCAGGCGCGCTTCGATGTTCAGGTGAACGTCCTCCAGATCGAGTTGCCACTCGAACTCGCCGCGCTCGATTTCACCCTTGATCTGCGCCATGCCGCGTTGGATCGCGGCGAGGTCGTCGGCAGCGATGATCTTCTGCGCGGCCAGCATCGACGCGTGCGCGAGCGACCCTTCGATATCCACGAGCGCCAGGCGCTTGTCGAAGAAAACCGACGACGTATAGCGTTTGACGAGCTCCGACATCGGCTCCGAGAAGCGAGCCGACCAGGCTTCGCCTTTTTTGTGCAGTTGGGACGTCATGGTGTTGGGGCAGTTGAACAAGCGGTGAAGAGGCTGACGGCGCGAATGCAAGTCACATGCAGTGCAAAGATGCCGCAGAAGCTAACAAAGACAGAGATTTTAACACTGGCGGCATCCGCTCAAGATGCCGCTCGTGAGGCGTCCTGGAGGCGAAAGGCGTACGGCGGTTGGCGTGCATGAGAACGAAGGGACGCTGTGTGTGTGCGAGGCGCACGGCCACGCGCCCTGACAGTTCGACCCGCGCGGCAGGATACGAGCGCCGCCGGCCCGTATGCTATTCGCGCACCAGCACGACCAGCTTCAGGTCCTCGCGATGCGCGGGCTTGAAGGTGATCTGATCGTAGACGACGCGGCCGTCGCGCGGATGATTGAACTCCCGCCGGCCGCCCTCACGGCCGCCGACGTCCTGCGAAGCCCAGAAGCGCGCAAACGCGTCGCTCGCGGCCATCAGCGAATCGATCAGCGCGCGGGTCGGCGCATCGCTCAGATGGCGGATCGAGTCGGCGCGAAATTCCGCGGCGAGGCGCCGCGCCCGCGTTTCCCAGTCGACGATCAGCGCGCGCGCCGCCGCTTCGGTGAACGTGTAGCGCAGCAGGTTGCGGTCGTGCGCGCCGTCCAGCCAGCCGACGAACAGATCGGCCGCGCACTCGTTCCACGCCAGCGCATTCCACTGCCGGTCGAGCACGTAGGCCGGCGCGCTCACGAGTTGCACGGTTGCCAGCAGCGTGGCGGGCGCGTCGGCCGCGGCCGGGTCCGGTTCGGCCGGGTCGCGCTGCGCGGCCAGCTCGAACAGATAGGCGCGCTCGGCGCGCGAGAGCTGCAGCGCGACCGCGATGCGCGCCAGCGCGTCGGCGGACGCGGAGACTGGCCGGCCCTGCTCGATCCACGTGTACCAGGTCGGGCTCACGCCGCACAGCTGCGCGACTTCCTCGCGCCGCAAGCCGGGCGTGCGGCGGCGCGGCCCCGGCGGCAAGCCGACCGCTTGCGGCGCGAGCCGTTCGCGGTGAGCGCGGATGAAATCGCCGAGCGCGCGGGCGGGGGTGGCGTCGAGCGGCGGCGGGTTATCGGCGGAAGACGGCGTGGTCATGCTGAGCGGGCGGCAGGCTGGTGGTGATTTGGGGTAGTAATAGCGATACCAGAATAATTGCTTAACTTGTACTGGTACACGGCGCGCCCTATTGTAGCGGCAGTAGCGGCCGGCACGTCACAAACGTTGCAGCGCTACCTCCTAACCCACAACCGGAGCCTTCCCATGAAGCATCACGATCAGGTCGCCGACGCCTTCGGCTCGACCGCCGCCGCGTATTTGACGAGTCCGACCCACGCAACCGGCGCCGATCTGCGGATGCTGGCGGAGTCGGTTGCGGCCACGCCGGACGCGACGGTGCTCGATCTGGGCTGCGGGGCGGGCCACGGGAGTTTCGCGGTTGCGCCGCATGCCAAAGAGGTGCTCGCCTACGACATCGCAGCGCCAATGCTTGCGACGGTCGACGGCGCCGCGCGCGAGCGCGGCCTCGCCAACATCCGCACGCAGCAGGGTGCGGCTGAAACGCTGCCGTTCGCCGACCATTCGTTCGACTGGGTGATCAGCCGGATGAGCGCGCACCACTGGCACGACGTGCCGCTCGCGCTGGCGCAGGTGCGGCGCGTGCTGAAGCCGGGTGGCAACGTGTTGTTCGTGGACATCGCGGGGAGCGACCATCCGTTGCTCGACACGCATATCCAGGCGGTCGAGTTGTTGCGCGATGGCTCGCACATCCGCGACTACCGCGCCGACGAATGGGTCGCGTTGTTCGCCGCGGCGGGCTTCAAAGCGTCGATTCGGGAACGCTGGCGCATCGACATCGAGTTCAGTTCGTGGATCGCGCGCATGCGCACACCCGAGCCGCGCGTGGTCGCGATCCGCTCGCTGTGGGACGAAGCGCCGGACGAAGTGCGGCAATATTTCTACGTGCAGGAAGACGGCTCGTTCAAGCTCGATGCGCTGATGATCGACGCGCACTGAGCACCCCGCAAATGCAACGGCGGGATGCCGAAACCGACATCCCGCCGCATCCACTCGCGTTGGCTGTCACTCTGAGCTCGACTTCGCGCGGCGCGCGATGAAGCGCGCCGTTTCACGCCGCAGCCCGCGCACTTAGCCCATCACTCAACCTGTATTGCGCAGCCCCGCCGCAATCCCGTTGATGCTCAAATGAATCCCGCGCCGCACGCGCGCGTTGCTGTCTCCCGCGCGATGACGCTTGAGCAGTTCCACCTGCAGGTGATTCAACGGATCGAGATACGGGAAGCGGTTCTTGATCGAGCGCGCGAGCAGCGGATTCTCCGCGAGCCGTTCGCTCTTGCCGGTGATTTCCGACAACACCTTCGAGGTGCGCTCCCACTCCGCGACGATCCGCTCGAACACGTGCTTGCGCAGCTTCTTGTCCGTCACCAGCGCGGCGTAGCGCGAGGCGACCGCGAGATCGGTCTTGGCCAGCACCATGTCCATGTTCGACAGCAGGTTCGCGAAGAACGGCCAGGTCTTGTGCATTTTCTTGAGCAGCGCGAGACGGCGCGCGCGTTCGGCGCCGCTCGGCGCGCTGTCGAGATGCGCGGCCACCGCACTGCCGAACCCATACCAGCCGGTCAGCAGCAAACGGCATTGGCCCCACGAAAAGCCCCACGGAATCGCGCGTAGATCTTCGATCTTGCGCTGCTTCGGGTCCTGCATTTTGCGCGAGGCCGGGCGGCTGCCGATGTTGAGTTCGGCGATCTCCGAGATTGGCGTCGACTCGAAGAAGTACTCCTTGAAGCCCGGCGTTTCGTAGACCAATGCCCGATACGAGGCCATCGCCGCGTCGGACAACTGTTGCATGGTCTCTTCGAACACCGGCAGTTGATCGGGCGCATTGCCGTGGGGCAGCAGCGACGCTTCGAGCGTCGCGGCCACCACCGTCTCGAGATTGCGCCGGCCAATGTCCGGATTGCCGAACTTGCTGGCGATCACTTCGCCTTGCTCGGTCAAACGGATCTGGCCTTCGACGGTGCCCGGCGGCTGCGACAGAATCGCCTGATAGGTCGGGCCGCCGCCGCGGCCGACCGTGCCCCCGCGGCCATGAAAGAGCCGCAGCGTCACGCCGTGTTCGTTGAACAGCGACACGAGCGCGAGTTCGGCGCGATACAGCTCCCAGTTGGACGTGAGGAAGCCGCCGTCCTTGTTGCTGTCCGAGTAGCCGAGCATCACTTCCTGCTCGTTGCCCTGATGTTCGATCAGCGTATCGACGCCCGGCAGCGCGATCAGATCGCGCATGATGTTCGACGCGTTGCGCAAGTCCGGGATCGTCTCGAACAGCGGGATCACCATCAGGCTCGCGCGGGCCGGGTCGTCGGCATCGCCCAGGCACCCGCGCAACAGGCCGGTTTCCTTCTGCAGCAGCATCACTTCGACCAGATCGCTGACGGTCTCGGTGTGCGAAATGATGTAGTTGCGCACCGCGCGCGCGCCGAACTGCTCGCGCGTGACCCGCGCCTCTTCGAGCACGCCGAGTTCGCTCTTGACAAGCTCGGAGTACTCGGCGTACGGCAGACGCAACATGCGCGGCTGCGACAGTTCCGCGAGCAGCACCTCGAGCTTCTCCGCCTCGGAAAGCGCCGCGTAGTCCTGCTCGACGCCCGCGCGTTTGAGCAGTTCGGCGACCACCGCTTCGTGGATGTCCGAGCTTTGGCGCAGATCGATGCTCGCCAGATGGAAGCCGAACACTTCGGCGGCCCGCGCAAGCGGCGACAGACGCGGTGCCGCGAGCGGCGCGCCGTGATGCTCGGCGAGCGAATCGATCAGCACGTGCAGGTCGCGCACGAATTCAGACGCGTCGTCGTAGGGCTTCGCGCGCACCGGCGCCGCGCCGCGGCCCGCGCTGCGCAGCGGTACGCTGCCTTCGCCCAGACGCACGCGCGCGCTCGCGGCGAGCCGCGTGTACATGCCGATCAGCGCGCGCCGGTAAGGCTCGTCGGTGCGATGCGGCGACTGGTCGGGCGAGGCGGCCGCGAGTTCCTTGAGCGCGTCGCTGGCGCCGGCCAGCAGATTGGATACCGACAACTCGGCGCCGAGCTTGTGCACCTGCTCCAGGTAGTGTTCGAAGATCACCGCGGCCTGGCGCGTAATCGCGTTTTCGAGCGTCTCGGCGGTGACGTTCGGATTGCCGTCGCGGTCGCCGCCGATCCAGCTGCCCATCTGGAAGAAGGCCGGCAGCCGCGCTTCGAGACCGTGCTCCTTCAGCGCCTCTTCGATATCGGCGTAGAGCGCCGGGATCTCTTCGAGGAAGGTGGTGCGGTAGTACGACAACGCGTTTTCGATTTCATCGGCCACGGACAGACGCGAGTCGCGCAGCATCCGCGTTTGCCACAGCGACGTGACGCGGGCGCGCAGCATCGTTTCGTTATGCGCGCGTTCGCGGTTGGTCAGTTGCTGGTCGCGCTCGGCGAGTAGCCGCGCGATGTCATGCTGTGCGTCGAGAATGCTTTTGCGCTGCACTTCGGTCGGGTGCGCGGTCAGCACCGGCACGATCAGCGCGTCGTTGAAGAACTGCTGCAACGTCGGCGTGGCCGCCGCGCCAGCTTCGACGAGCCGCTCCAGTGCATGCGCGATGGTGCCCGGTTGCGAAGTCGAGCCGGCCAGCGCGTGGATCCGGTGACGGCGGTTGCGGTGCCGGTCTTCGGCGATATTCGCCAGGTGGGAGAAGTAGCTGAACGCGCGCACCACGCTGACGGTCTGCTGCGGGCTCAGCGAGCGCAGCTTCTTGTCGAGCGTCTGCGCGGCCGCGTCGTCGTCTTCGCGGCGAAAGCGCACGGCGCTCTGACGGATTGTCTCGACGACGTCGAATACCGCGTCGCCTTCCTGCTCGCGCAGGACGTCGCCGAGCAGGCGGCCGAGGTAGCGGATGTCCAGGAAGAGCGGATGGTCCTTGTCCTCGCGCGTGCGGCCATTGGTCTTGGCCGCGGGCATGGGCGCATCGTCTACTCCAGCCTGCACATTGAGCGCCGTGACCGCCTGCGTCGCGGCAGCGCCGGTCGCCATCACCTCGATCTTCGCGGAGCCGGCCTTGGCCTGCTTATCGGCCTTTGGGGTCTTTGCTGTTTGCTCCGCCTTGACGGGCGCGGAGGTCTTCGCGGCTTTGGGGGCCTTGGCGGCCAGCGCCGTTTTGCCGGCGCGTTTGCCTGCTGTCGATGCGGCCTGGGCTGCTATGCCGGTGTTGGCGTCGGCAGGAGCGTCGGCGATGGTAGCCGAGGGCGTAGCGGCATGGGCCGCGCGAGCGTTGGGCGATGCAGTGTTGCGGCGGGCAGGGCGCGCCGATCCGGAAGACGTCACGATGGGTTTCCTCGGGCAAGCCAGGGTCTGTTAAGTGATGAACTGCTACTGCGGAACTGCACTATGAACTGCAACATGAACTGTACGAAACGATCTCGACCGCTGGCGTTACGCTGGAGATATGACCGCGTGCCCGCGCGACGCTTGCGAACCGGACGCGCGGCGACGCGACCCTGCGCATGCACGCGACGCACGGTGCGCCGCACTGCATCATCGCGCAAGCCGACGCGCGGTGCGCGAACGACCGTGCATGAACAGGCGGGACGGGGCGCGCGCGGGTTGTGCGCGGGTTGCGCAAAGCATGTCTCCTCCATCGATACCGCGCCGGCACGGCGCTCCGCTGCGGCTTGGGACCCAGGGGCGCGTGCTAACATTCATCGTTATTCCATCCCGTCAGTCGATCAGCAAGCTAATGAACTCCGAGACGTACTCCGCCCCACCCCACACGCTTGTGATCGCGTCGCGAGAAAGCCGCCTGGCCATGTGGCAAGCGGAGCATGTGCGATGTGCGCTGCACAAATTATATCCATCTTGTGACGTGAAAATCCTCGGAATGACGACCCGCGGTGATCAAATTCTCGATCGTACGTTATCGAAGGTGGGCGGCAAGGGCCTCTTCGTAAAAGAACTCGAAGCCGCGCTGGCCGATGGCCGCGCCGACCTCGCGGTGCACTCGCTCAAAGACGTGCCGATGGAATTGCCCGCCGGCTTTGCGCTTGCCACCGTGATGGAGCGCGAAGATCCGCGCGACGCGCTGGTGTCCAACCAGTACGACTCGCTCGCCGGGTTGCCGGCCGGGGCAGTAGTGGGCACCTCGAGCCTGCGCCGCGAAGCGATGCTGCGCATGCGTTATCCGCATCTCGACGTGCGGCCGTTGCGCGGCAATCTGGACACGCGTCTGTCGAAACTCGATCGCGGCGATTACGCGGCCATCATTCTCGCCGCCGCTGGTCTCAAGCGTTTGGGTCTGGGCGAGCGCATTCGCGCGCTGCTCGATCCGGAAGACAGCTTGCCCGCCGCCGGGCAAGGCGCGCTGGGCATCGAGATCCGCGCCGAGCGCGCGGACCTTGCCGCCTGGCTTGCGCCGCTGCATCACGAAGCTACGGCCGCCGCCGTCGAAGCGGAGCGCATGGTGTCGCGCGCGCTCGGCGGCAGTTGCGAAGTGCCGCTCGCCGCTTACGCGAACTGGCGTGATGGCGCGCTGCATCTGCGCGGCATCGTCGCCACACCCGACGGTCAGCGCGTGCTGAGCGCGCAAGCGTGCGCGCCCGCGCCCACCGTCGAACGCGCGCTCGCGCTCGGCCGGCAAGTGGCGAGCGCGCTGGAACAGCAAGGCGCGCTCGAGATCGTGCGCGCGCTCAGCACCGCGAGCGGTCGCGCCGCGGCACCGCACACAGATAACGCGGCAGACAGCGCGGCAGACAGCGCGGCAGACAGCGCGGCGACCGGCGACTGATGGCGGCCGATATCCGAGGCAACGCCGCTTCCTCCGCCGCCAAAGCGGCGTTCACCGTGGTGATTACGCGACCGGCCGGTCAGTCGAGCGAACTGATCCGGCAACTTCAAACCGCCGGCATCGCCCCACTCGAGTTCCCGCTGATCGACATCGCGCCCGTTGCCGACGACGCGCCGTTGCGCGCGGCGCTCGCTGCGCTCGAACGCTACGCGCTGGTCGTGTTCGTCTCGCCGAACGCGGTCGACCACGCATTCGCGCGCCACGACGGCATCTGGCCGCATGCGTTGCCGATCGGCGTGGTGGGGCCCGGCAGCGTGCAGGCGCTGGCGCGCCACGGCGTCGCGGCGCCGGCGCATCGCGTGATCAGCCCGACGTCCGGCACCGACCGCGAGGCCGCAAGCTTCGACTCCGAAAGCTTGTTCGCGGCGATCGACGCGTCGCTCGGCGCGGCGAGTCTCGAGGGCAAGCGCGTGCTGATCGTGCGCGGCGACGGCGGCCGCGAATGGCTCGCCGAGCGTCTGCGCGAAGTCGGCGCCGAAGTGGAAGTGCTCGCCGCCTATCGGCGCATCGTGCCCGAGCCGTCGATCGGCGGCTGGGCGCGCGTGCACGCGTTGCTCGCCGGCCTGCCCCACGCGTGGCTGCTGACCAGTTCCGAAGGCGTGCGTAATCTGCACGAGCTCGCACAGGAGCATCTGACCGCCGACGAAATCGTGCAGCTCAAGCACGCGCAGCTTGTCGCACCGCACCCGAGAATCGCGCAGACTGCGCGGGCATTGGGTTTTGATAGGATTACGGTGTCCGGCGCGGGCGACGAGCGCATAGTCCGCGCGCTGCTTGCCGCCATCCCGACCGTAGACCAACCGGTACCGTCCAACCCGGCTCATTCACCGGCTAAACCACGCATGACAGAAACGAACGCATCCACGAACGCTTCACCCCAGCCGGCCGCGGCCACCGTGTTGCCGCCGAATCCCCCCTTTACGCCGTACGAAGCGCAAAAGCGCGGCGGCGCGAGCGGACCGCTGCTGTGGTTGGTGGTCCTGATCATTGCCTGTGCGGCGGGCGTCGGCGGGTTTGCGCTCAATCGCAAAGTGGATCGCACCCAGCAGCAGCTCGTGCAGCGCCAGCAGGCCAACGACACCCAGACCAACGAACTGCGCATCAAGACCGAGCAGGCGCTGGCCACCGTGCATCAGGCGGATGCGCAGGTCGCGCAGCTGGAAGGCAAGCTTGCCGATGCGCAAGCCGCGCAGCAGGCGCTGCAACAGCAATACGCGGATCTCGCGCGCAATCGCGATGACTGGACCTTCGCCGAAGTGGCGCAGATGCTGTCGGCGGCGAGCCAGCAGTTGCAGCTCACCGGCAACACGCAGCTCGCGCTGTTCGCGCTGCAAAGCGCGGACACGCGCCTTGCAGCGTCGGACAGCCCGCAGGCGGTCGCGGTGCGCAAGGCCATCGCGCAGGACATCGACAAGCTGAAGGCCGCGCCTTCCACCGACCTCACCGGTCTCGCGATCAAGCTCGACGACGCGATCGATCATGTGGACAGCCTGCCGCTTGCCGGCGAGGCGCCAGTCCCGCACGCTACCCCGCACGCGGCCACGTGGGCGGACACGGCGAAGGTGGCCGCGGCCACCGGCAAGCCGCGCTGGGAAGTGTGGCTGCATCAAATGACCGCCGGCATCGCCGAGCAGTTGACGAGCCTCGTGCAGGTGCGTCGGATCGACAACGCCGACGCGATGCTGATCACGCCGGATCAAGGCTACTTCGTGCGTCAGAACCTCAAGCTGCGTCTGTTGTCCGCGCGCATCGCGCTGCTCTCGCGCAACCAGACTACGCTCAAGTCCGACCTCACCGCAGCGCAGTCCGCGCTCACGCGCTATTTCGACGACTCGTCCAGGCAGACCCAGACCGTGATCGATCTGCTCAAGCAGGTGTCCGCGGGTTCGGCCGCGGTCGAGCTGCCGAATCTCGACACCAGCCTGCAAGCCGTCAATCAATACCGGAGCCGAGGTTAATCATGGCGATCCGGGGACTCTTTTGGCTTGCGTTGCTGTTCGCCATCGCGGTGGTGCTGGCGGTGGTCGGGCGCTTCGACACGGGGCAGGTGCTGCTGATCTATCCGCCGTACCGCGTCGATGTCTCGTTGAATCTGTTCGTCGTTGCGATGGTGGTGCTCTTCATCGCGCTATATGCGCTGCTGCGCATCGTCCGCAATATCTGGCGCATGCCGCAGCGCGTGGCCGCTTACCGCGCGCGCGCGCGCGTCGCCAAGGCGCACGCCGCACTGCGTGAGGCGATCGGCAATCTGTATGCGGGGCGCTTCTCGCGCGCGGAAAAAGCCGCGAGGGATGCGCTTGCGAACGGCGACAACAAGGGCGCGGCCGGCCTGATCGCCGCCACCGCCGCGCATCGCATGCATGAATATGCGCGGCGCGATGAATGGCTCGCACAGATCGACGAAAACGACTGGCAGGACGCGCGTCTGATGGCCACCGCGGACATGCGCGCCGACGGCCGCGACGCCGACGGGGCGCTCACCGCGCTCACCGAAATGCAAGCACAGGGCGCGCGGCGCATTCACGCGCAGCAGATCATGTTGCGCGCGCAGCAGCAATTGAAGAACTGGGCGGAAGTGCTCAAGCTCGTCAAGACGCTGGAAAAGCGCGAGGCGATTCATCCGGCGGTGGCGGTGCGTCTGCGTCAGCTGGCGGCGGAGAACCTGTTGCGCGACCGGCGTCATAACGCCGATGCGCTGCTGGAACTGTGGAGTTCGCTGTCGGCGACCGAGCGTCATTCGCCGCGCCTGGCCGACCTCGCCGCGGAACTGCTGGTCGCGCTGAATCGGCCGCAGGAAGCGCGCAAGATCGTCGAGGAAGCGCTCGCGCACAACTGGGACGCGCGCTTGCTGCGCCGCTATCCGGACACGGCCGCGGGCGACGCGCTGCCGCTGATCCAGAAGGCGGAAGCGTGGCAGAAGGATCGTCCGGAAGACGCGGACCTGCTGTTCGCGCTGGGCCGCCTGTGCCTGCATCAGCAGCTGTGGGGCAAAGCGCAATCGTTCCTTGAACGCGCGCTCAAGCTTGCCGACAACGAGACGCTGCGGATTCGCTCGCATCGTGCGCTGGCCCGTTTGCACGAGCAACTGGGCGACGCGGAGAAGGCGAGCGAGCATTATCGCGAGAGCGCGTTGGCCATGAACGTGGTGTGAGGGTCGCGCTGCGTGGCTTCGACGCTGTTGTCGGTGTGAGCCACGTGGGCGGCGCTGCCTGGCGCAATGCCGTTCGCTTCCCACATAGCCCTGCATGCCCCCGTTGGGAAGCTAATTCACTCGTCCTTCGTAACATCCGGCTGCGATCGGGAACGGCATGCAGCCCGGACCATGGTCAGGGTACGCTCACCTCCCGGTATCAGGCTCACCATCTCCAGACGAATCACGAGCCCGATCAGCATGACCGACATGATCGTTTCGCCGATCACCCGGGCAACTGCGAGTCCAACGGCGCCGTACCGGGGAGCAAGGATCAGCGCCACCACCACATTGAACAAGCCCGAGCCGATGCCCACAGCGGCGAGCAGCCGATCCTTCTTGCGCGGCAAGAAGATGTAGCCGGCAACGAACTCGTTGAACGCGGCGAACGGAAACATCCACGCGAAAATCTGCAATATGTGAGCGCTGTGTTCGAACGAAGCGCCCAGAATCAAGGGCAGCACGAAAGGCGATAGCGTGAGAGCGCCGCAGAAAATCAGCAATCCATATCCCATCAGCAACGCAGCGCTGCGCCGGGTCGTTTCGTGCGCGCCGTCCATGTCGCCCTGCGCGAGCTGCCGGGTTATGGTGGGAATGAATACCTGCGCTGCCGGTCCCATGAGCCCGAGACCGAGCGTCGCGAAGCGTTCGGCCGCGCCGAAGTAGCCGACCTGATCGGGCGTAGACAACAACGTCAAAAGATACGTCGACGATGCGGTGAAAACCATCGACGCGGACGAGTAGAGGAACAGCATCGTTGAACTTCGCATGAGCGGAGCGATGCCTGTCCACAGGAGCCGCGGCCAGCCTAGCTGATGGATTGCAAGACCATATGAAATGGCCGAGGACGCTATGCCCGAGATCAGAAGGCTCGCAATGACCCAGACTGCGTCGTTGGGGCCTTTTACGATGCTCAACACCAGCACGAGGCTCAACGCAAAGCCGAACACCTCGATGACGATGGGGGTGCGAAATTGATGACGGCCCTGAAACAGCCACCCGAGGTTCATTCCGGAAACGATGCCCAGCAGCGTCGCCAGCACGCCAATCAAAGGCGTTTGCGACAGGACAGGCGAACACATCGTGGCGACCACGCCAATAGCTCCGCCCACGAGGCCATGCGCGATGCGGGCGCTCACGTGCAACGAGAAAATGTCGTTACATTCCGTCGTCGATTCGGCTTTTGATATGTCGCGCATGCCCACAGCGCTAAAGCCGTAGTTCACGAGCATCCATATCACGCTCATGAGCGACATCGACGCCAGTACCCGGCCGTACCCTTCCACACCGAGCACCCTGGCGTAAAACGGCACCACGATGATGAGGTACAGGTACCTCATCACGTAGCCGCCGTACACGAAGGCGACAGCCCGTATGCTCTTTCGTCTATCCATTCGGTTCTCCGCACCTGCGCTTTCGGCGTGTCACAGACCAGCGGCGGCAGCCGCGTTTGCCTTAAAGTTCACCACATCGGAAAGCCATAAGTCAGCTTAGCGAAAGATCTTTATTCGACACAGTGGGCCGCCGCCTCGCCGCGAATGCCTCGCAACGCTGCTTGCCTTCGGCGTCATGACGTCCTCCGGACAGGTTAGCACCGCAGGGCCGCAGCAGTTCTTTGGCGCGGTCGCCGGACATGTGGTACGACGCGAACGGCGTCGCAAAAGAATGTCTCGTGAACCCATTCGCAGATAGACCGGGCATCGGTGCGATGGTGCCGTTGTGCGGTGGAGCATAGCGCCTGAGTCGTCGGATCAGGTAGTCGACGGCCCAAATCGATACGTTAGTGGCCGTTACAGCCTGGAAAATTGCGGCGCTCGCCCGCCGGGTCGGGAACAGCTGCTGCGCCACCCCTAGTCCCGCGGGGGCTAGTTCTGATGAATATCGTCAAACGTTCGACGTTATCTGCCAACGCCTCCGCTAGAACGGCCAAAACTTTTAACGCCGGAAAATGAGGGACTAGCATCATCCTCATACCTTTGTGGCGCCGGGTTGAGTGAGACTTTCCCCAGCGCGCGCGCATGTGGCTGGAAAGCGATGAGCTCGCCCGAATTGGTGGAGCGAACCGTCATGCGCGAACCGTCTTGTCAAGGACCTCTCATGAAGAGCCTCATTTTTGCAGCGGCAGGCGTCGTGACTTCTGCGCTTCCACTGCGAGTCAGGCATGTTCTGGCGAAGTCGCTGCTCAATAATCCATCGCTCGTGAGCGAGCACGGATATGCCTACCTCTGCGGACTTGCGCGCCAGCTCAACATCGCGCAGATTTCCGCAACGGGGCAATACGGAACGATGATCAGTTGTTCTAACGACATGAGTATCCTTAAAGCCTATGCGCAGACCGGTCGTTGGGCGCCGGAACTGCTTGAACGCGTGAAGCTGTTCTTCCCGGATTCGGGCGGGACCTATCTGGACATCGGTGCGAACATCGGAATGACGGTCGTGCCCATTCTCGAGCACAACAGTGCGGTGAAGTGTTATGCCTTCGAGCCCGAACCGGCTAACTATCGGAACCTGCTGCTCAACATTTACGCGAACTGCCCGTCATCCGACGTGCACGTCTACCCGTTGGCTCTGCACGAGCGGGAAGGGATGCTGCCGTTCCAGATCGCCGACGGCAATCTGGGCGCTCATCGCCTGCATGTCGAAACGGACCTCCCCACCACACGCGAAGAGGGAAGCAGGAGAGTCGTGGAGGTGCGCTGCGTAAGACTGGACGATCTCGCGCTCGAGTTGCGCCCACCCGTGTTCGTCAAGATCGACACGGAGGGAGCCGAGCCATTTGTGGTTGCAGGCGGCATGCAAACACTTGCAAGAGCCGATGCCATCACTCTGGAGTGGTCGCCCTACAATATGGCCCGACTCGGTGCCGATCCTACCGTCGTGCTGAACTTTCTCGAAAGGCATTTCGAATATGGCCAGATCGAGCAGACGGATGCAAAGGCTGGCCAACCGGGCGAGAGCGGACTGATGAGAGACATCACGGCGCGCCTCGCCGACACAATCACGGAATGGCGAAACCGGCCGTTCTACGTGGACGTGGTAGCAACACGAAAGCAACACGCCGCTGCGGACGATCGCGGGGTCAAGGCGGCGCGCGTCGCTGCGTGAGCGGGCGTTGCTGATGACCTCGCGCGCGAAGCCAGGCGCGCCGACCAGAGCCGATCGGGTTCACCAGCGATCCGCGCTCGAACGCCGCGGCAGCGCTCGACCTCGCGCCATTCGGCGCAGCATTCAACGCGAACTCAGCCCGCACCAACGCGAAGCCCCAGCGACAGAGCACCGAAGGACTGCGCGTCGGCAAAACTACTTCACTTGTTGACCATGGTCGCCGGCACGCTGATCGCGAGCAAACCGCCCAGCACCATGAACGCCGCGAGCATGTACATCCCGGAATCGTTCGCTGCGGTCGCCTGCTTGAGCCAGCCCACCGCATAAGGGCTCAGAAAGCCTGCCAGATTGCCGATCGAATTGATCATCGCGATCCCGGCCGCCGCCCCCGTGCCGGCGAGAATCGCCGTCGGCAGACTCCAGAAGAGCGGCAGGGTGGTCAGGATGCCCATGGTCGCGAGCGTGAGCGACGCCATTGCCAGCACCGTGTTGTGCGCCCAGACGACCGACAGCACGAGCCCCACCGCCCCCGCGAAGGCCGGCAACGCGATATGCCAGCGGCGCTCGCGCTGACGGTCCGCGCTGCGGGCGACGAACACCATCGCCAGAACGGCCGCCGCGAACGGAATCGCGGACAGCAAGCCGATCATGAACGCATCGGTGACGCCGGTCGCCTTGATGATGGTCGGCAGCCAGAAGCTCACGCCATAGAGGCCCATCACGAACGAAAAGTACGTGAGGCTTAGCATCAGCACGCGGCCGCTCGTCAGCACCTGGCGGATCGGCATATCGTGCTTGGTCGCTTCTTCGGCGGACACCTGGCGCTCGAGCAACTGCTGCTCCTCCTTTGTCAGCCATTTGGCCTTCGAGATACGGTCGTCCAGCATCACGAACACGAGCACCCCGACGAGCACCGACGGAATCCCTTCCAGCAAAAACAGCCACTGCCAGCCATGCCAGCCGTTCACACCGTTGAAGCTCCTCAGGATATAGCCCGACACCGGCCCGCCGATCACGCCCGACAGCGCGATCGCCGTCATGAACCAGGTGGTCATGCGGCCGCGCCTGTGCGCCGGATACCAATAGGTGAGATACAGGATGATGCCCGGGAAGAAGCCCGCTTCCGCGAGACCGAGCAGAAAGCGCATCACGTAGAACATCGTCGGCGTGGTGACCAGCATGGTCAGCATCGAGATCACGCCCCACGACACCATGATCCGCGCGATCCACACGCGCGCGCCGACCTTGTGCAGAATCACGTTGCTGGGAATTTCGAAGATGAAATAGCCGAGGAAGAAAATGCCTGCGCCGAAGCCGTACACCGCATCGCTCAGGCCGAGGTCGCCGCTCATCTGCAGCTTCGCGAAACCGACGTTCACGCGGTCCAGATACGCGACCACGTAGCACAGCATCAGCAGTGGCGCGAGCCGCCAGCTGACTTTGTGGTAGGTGGCCTCTTCAAAGGTGGAAGGCGGCGCACCCGCGCCGGGATGGTGGAGCGGATCTGCGGGACTTGCCATGGTGTCTCCTCTTTTGTTGTGGAATCCGACCTGCTGCCGTCGACCGATTCTAGCCGTGCCGGCTTGTTTGCACGACGAATGAATACCGGGGGAAAACACTGACTGCGGCGCGCCGCGCCCGCGGGCCATGCTGACGGCCCCCCGTGAGCGGCCCCGACATGCGAGGGTCGCCGCGTCAGATCGATGCGCCGTTACACGCAGCGCCCGCCATCCACTTCCAGGCACACGCCGGTGATGAACTCCGCTTCGTCCGAGGCCAGATAGAGCGCGGCGTTGGCGATGTCCTGCGGAGTCGAGAAGCGCCCGAGCGGAATGCCGGCCAGAAAGCGCTGGCGGTTTTGCGGCGTGTCTTCCACGCCCATGAACTCGGAAAGCAGCGCCGTTTCGCCGATCACCGGATTCACGCAGTTCACGCGAATGCGGTCCGGGCCGAGTTCGACAGCAAGCGACTTGCTCGCGATAATCACCGCGCCTTTGCTGCCGTTGTACCAGACGAGCCCCGGACGCGGCCGCACGCCGGCCGTCGACGCGATGTTGACGAACGAGCCGCCGCCTTGCTCGCGGAAATACGGCACGAACTCCTGCACGCTCCAGTAGATGCTTTTGACGTTGACCGCATACACGCGGTCGAACTCCGCTTCGGTCACTTCCAGCACGGGCTTGTTGCGATGCGTGGTGCCCGCATTGTTGACGACGATCTGCACGCTGCCGAAGTCTTCCAGCGCGGCTTCGCGCAGCCTGCGCCAGTCCTCGCGCTGCGCGACGTTGCCGGCCACCGCGATCGCCTTGCCGCCGGCCAGCGCGATTTCGCTCGCGACGCGCTCGGCGGCCGCGCCGTTCAGATCGTTGACCACGACGTTTGCGCCTTCGCGCGCGTACGTTTTCGCGATGCCCTCACCAAAACCCGAGCCGCCGCCCGTGACGATGGCCGTTTTGCCTGTCAACCGCATGATGTGTGCGCTCCGTTGCTTGTAGTGGAATGTGCTGCATGACTGCATTTACCGTGGTGCCCGCTAGCCGTGCCGGATGGCGACGGTCTTGAGCACGGTGAAGCCATACAGCGCCTCGAAACCTTTTTCGCGCCCATGCCCCGAATGCTTGACGCCACCGAACGGCAATTCGACGCCGCCGCCCGCGCCGTAATTGTTGATGAATACCTGGCCGGAGCGCAGCCGCCGCGCGAGCCGCATCTGCCGCGCGCCGTCGCGCGTCCAGATGCCGGCCACGAGGCCGTACAGCGTGCCGTTGGCGAGCGCGAGCGCTTCATCTTCGTCGCCGAAGGGCATGGCGGCGAGCACCGGGCCGAACACTTCGTCGCGCGCGAGCCGGTGGCTCGCGGGCACATCGCGCAACAGCGTGGGCGCCTGATAGAAGCCGCTTTCCGGCGCGTCGGGAATGACTTCGCCGTGCGCGGCCATGGCGATGCCGTCGTGCTGCGCGTCCGAAAGAAAGTCCCACACGCGCTGCTGCTGCTTCGCGTTGATCAGCGGTCCGCAGTCGAGGTCCGCGTGGGAGGGGCCCACGCGCAGCGCATTGAACGCGCCGCTCAGCCGGTCGAGCAGGGGTTCGTAAATGGCCCGCTCGATCAGCACGCGGCTGCCCGCAGAGCAGGTTTGCCCGGCGTTCTGCACGATCGCCGAGACCAGCACCGGCAATGCCGCGTCGAGGTCTGCGTCGGCGAAGACGATTTGCGGCGACTTGCCGCCCAGCTCCAGGGTGACCGGCACATGGTTTTCTGCGGCCATCTGCGTGACCAGCTTGCCGGTCTCCGGCGACCCGGTAAACGAAATGTGGTCGATGCCGGGATGCCGCGCGAGCGCCGCGCCCGCTTCATGTCCGTAACCGGTGACGACGTTCAGCGCGCCAGGCGGCAAGCCCGCCTCGGCGGCCAGTTCGGCCACGCGCAGCACGGACAGGCACGCATCTTCGGCGGGCTTGACCACGCACGCATTGCCGGTCGCGAGGGCCGCGCCCACGCTGCGCCCGAAAATCTGCATCGGATAGTTCCACGGCACGATGTGGCCGGTCACGCCGTGCGGCTCGCGGATCGTGAGCACCGTGTAGCCGCTCTGATAAGGCAGCGTTTCCCCGTGCAGCTTGTCGGCCGCGCCGGCGTAGAACTCGAAGTAGCGCACAAGCGCGGCGGCGTCGGCGCGGGCCTGCTTGAGCGGCTTGCCGGTGTCACGCGCTTCGAGCCGCGCCAGTTCTTCCTGGCGCGCGGCGACCAGCATCGACAGCCGATACAGCACGCGGCCGCGCTCGGCCGCGCTCGCCGCGCCCCATGCGCCTTCGAATGCGCGGCGCGCGGCGTGCACGGCGGCTTCGATATCGGCCTCGGTGCCGCGCGCGAGGCGGGTGAACGGCTGGCCGTCCGATGGATCGAGCACGGCGATCGTGTCGCCGCCGGATGCAGCGGACCATTCGCCGCCAATGAAGTGTCGGGCTTCTTCCATGCATGCTCCTTGACGTTGCACGCCGCCGGGTCCGGCGACGCGGTGTTCACAAACGAGACGCACCATCGTGAGACGTCCGACGATTATCGCGCCGATAGCGCCGCGGACGCCATCGGCCGATTGGCTATAATGGCGCATTGCGCAACGTCCGGCCGCCAAGCCGCTCGAGGCAATCGCAAGGCAAGCTCGGGGCGACCGCGACGATGCATGCCGCCCGAGCTTGCGTGCCGCACGCCGTGCCCCGACTTCCCATCCTGACCAGAGAGCGCTCATGAGCTTCAATCACGTCCCCGCAGGCAAAGACCTTCCGCAAGATTTCAACGTCATCATCGAAATCCCGGCGCAAAGCGATCCGGTGAAGTACGAAGCCGACAAGGACCTGGGCCTGCTCGTCGTCGACCGGTTCATCAGCACCGGCATGCGCTACCCGGCCAACTACGGCTTCATTCCCCAAACCCTGTCGGGCGACGGCGACCCGGTCGACGTGCTGGTGATCACGCCGTTCCCGCTGCTGGCAGGCTCGGTGGTCCGCGCGCGCGCGCTCGGCATGCTGCAGATGACCGACGAGTCGGGCGTGGACGCGAAACTGATCGCCGTCGCGCACGACAAGGTCTGCCCGATGACCGCCGACCTCAAGTCGATCGACGACGTCCCGGCGTATCTGAAAGACCAGATCAAGCACTTCTTCGAGCAATACAAGGCGCTGGAAAAGGGCAAGTGGGTGAAGGTCGACGGTTGGGCGGGCCTCGAAGCCGCGCACAAGGAAATCACCGAAGGCGTCGCGAACTACAAGAAGTAAGGTAAGCGTGCGTCACGTCGCTGCCTGAAAAGCCGCCTGTTTGAACCGAACCGCGCGCGCCCGCAAGGGCCGCGCGGTTTTTCATTGGCGTTTCAATGAGCCACGCAGCGTCGCGCCGAAGGGGCCAGCCTGCGGAGTTGCGTGCGGATAGCCGCCGTGCATGACGCGGATGGCGTGAAGGCATTTTTAATATTACGCGTAAACCCTTATGATTTGCTGCCTGACGCGCCCGCCCTAGCGCGAGCTCAACCTGAGCGCGGACCTCGCGCCTCCATGCGCGTTTAATGCGCGCGTTTCCAGGAGCACCCCTGTCCCGATGCTGAGCCGCAAATCCCACCCCTCGTCATTGCGCTGGTCCAGCCGCTTCAATGCGGTCACCACTGCCATCTATCGCAAGCGGCCGGTCTGGATGGTGTCGTTCTCGGCGAGCGAGGCCAGCCTGTCGGAAGGCTTGCGGGCGGCGTGCGCATCCACGGCGATGCTGGCGGTGGGCAACCTGCTGCACGATCCGGTGTTCGCCTGGGCCGCAATCGGCGCGTTCTGGACCTGCCTCGCCGACGCCGCCGGCTCCAACCGCGCGCGCTTCGCATCGATGATGGGCTTCGCGTTGCTCTCGACGCTATTTGGCGGTCTCACCGCGTTGGCGTCCGGCGCGGGCACAGGCTTCGCGGCGCTGGCGCTGTTTGCGTTCACGACGCTCGGCGGCTTCGGCCGCATCTGGGGGGCGGCCACCGCGCAAGTGACGATTCTCGCGGCCACCGCGTGCGTGGTAATGGTCGACCGGCCGATGCACGATGCGCGCGCCGGCTTGGCGTTTCTCGGCGTCTACCTGAGCGGTTGCCTGTTCGCGGTCGCGCTGAGTCTCACCGTGTGGCGCATTCATCCGTTCGGGGCGAGCCGCGCGACCTTGCGCGCCGTCTATCTGCGGCTTGCCGACCTTGCGCTGGACAGCGCCCGTCTGCTCGAACAGCGCGCCGGCTCGCGCGATTGGGCCACGCACGCCGCACAATTTCGCGCGGATGCGCGCGCCGCGCTGGAGCGCTCGCGCGAGGCGGTGGCACGCGTGAGCGCATCGTGGACCGGCGGCCGCGAGACCTACGACACGCTGCTCGGCTTGCTGGCCGACGGCGAGGCGCTGTTCGCGTATCTGATCGCCGTGTCCGGCGCGAGCGAAAAAACACCGGGTGACGCACGGCGCGCGCAGCGCGCGGCGCGCCTGCTCCACGCGATCGGCGCGGTGCTGCGCGGCACCGGCGCTGCCGCTGGCGACGCGCGCTGGGAGCGCCTCGCGAATTTCCAGTCGCGCTTGCGGCGCCTCGCAGGGCGGCTCGAAAGCGCGTTGACGGAACCCGTGAAGCTCAAGTGCGACTTCGAACTGGTCGATTTCGCGCCTCGCTTTGCGCGGCCCGCGCCGTGGACCGACAGCGCGGCGCGTCGGGCGGCGCGCACCTGGGCGACCTTCAAGGCGAACCTGTCGACGCAATCGGTCGGCTTGCGCCACGCGGCGCGCGTCGGCGCGACGACCACGGCGGGCTTTCTGGTGATCCGCGCGCTGGGGCTGCCGTTCGGCTACTGGGCGACCATGGCGACGCTGCTCATCCTGCAGCCGTCGATTGCCGCGACGTGGCCGAGGAGTATCGAGCGAGCGGCGGGCAGCATCGTGGGGGGCGTACTGGCGGCGGCGATCGGCTACGCGATTCATACGCCGCTCGGCATTTCGCTCGCGGTCTTTCCGCTGGTGCTGGCGACCATGGCGCTGCGGCCCGTCAGCTACAGCCTTTTCGTACTGTTCCTGACGCCGACCTTCGTGCTGGTCGCCGACTTCGCGACGCCCGGCGCCAACGAATTCGCGTTCGCGCTCGCGCGGCTCGGCAACAACGTGCTCGGCTGTGTGCTCGCGCTGCTCGCTACCTTCTACCTATGGCCGACGCGCGAAAAGATCGACTACCGTGCCTATCTGAGCGACGCGGTGCGCGCGAACGTCGCGTATCTGCGCGCGTCGTTGGAGTCGCCGCGTCGCAGCCAGCGGGACATGGAGCGCTTGCGCCGCGCCGCCGGTCTTTCCAGCAATAACGCCGAGGAGGTGATCGGCCGGATACGCCTCGAAAAACTGGAGGACTCGATGGCCGATACCGTGACGCTCACTGTGCTCAGCCTGTTGCGCAGAATGGCGGGCACCGCGACGCAACTGCGCCTGAGCTCGCAGCGTCGCGAGAAGCACGACGAACTGGGCGCATGGGTGGAAACGATGAGCGCCGATATCGACGCGGCGTTGAATCGCAACCTGCGGCGGGTTCGGCACGAGCTCCCCGCGCGCGAGGGGCTGACGTCGCTCGAAGCCGACGCCGTGGGCGAGCTCGCGCGGACGCAGCGCTTCTTGAGCGAGACGATGCGCGAGGCGAGGGGATAGCGCGCGCGGGTGGCGGATTCGTTACGATGCCAGTCCGGAAGGCCCGTTCTCTTCTTGAGGCTGGTCGACCGCAAGCGGCTGCGCGACCGGCAACACCGAGTCGAGTGCGCGCAGTCCCGCCGCGAGCGCCCGCTTGTCGACCGCCGGCAAACGCTTGACCCAATACTCGGCACGCGACGCGCTGGCGCGGTCCGCCAGCTCGAATGACGCCAGTATCCGCACCGGTTTGCGCGAGCGCGTATAACGTGCGCCCGCGCCGCTCGCGTGTTTGTCGAAGCGCGCCTGCACGTCGACGGCGATGCCGGTATAGACGCTGCCGTCGGAGCATTCGAGCAGATAAAGAAACCACGCCATGACTGCGCTTTACCCTTTGAATGGATTATGGTCGCGCAGCTCGTCCACGTACGCGTGGATGCTGTTCTTTTCGTCGTCGAGAAAATGACCGACCGCATCGGCGAAGGCGGGGTGTGCGAGCCAATGCGCGGAACGCGTCACCGTGGGCAGGAAGCCGCGCGCCATCTTGTGCTCGCCCTGCGCGCCGCCTTCAAAGGCACCGAGCTTCTCCTCGATACAGAACTCGAGCGGCTGGTAGTACGCGGTTTCGAAGTGCAGACACGGCACGTGTTCCAATGCGCCCCAGTAGCGTCCGTACAAGGTGCCGCCGGTGTTCGCGTCGCGCTGATACACCACTAGCGAACTCGCGATCGGCCGGCCTTCGTATTCGGCGATCACGAGCAGCAGATTCTCCGGCATCGACGCACCGATCATCCTGAAGAAATCGAGGTTCAGATACGGACTCGAAAAGTGCTCGCGATAGGTTTGCCGATAGCACTTGCTGAAGAAGCGCCAGTCGGCGTCCCGGATGTCCTCGCCGCGGATTCTGCGCATCGTCACCCCGGCCTCGCGGACCTTGCGGCGTTCGGCGCGGATGTTCTTGCGTTTTTTCTGTTCGAGCGTGGAGAGGAAGTCGTCGAAGTCGCGATAGCCGTCGTTCAGCCAGTGAAACTGCACGCCTTCGCGCTGCATCATGCCCATCTCAGTCAGCGTGTCCGCTTCCGTTTCGGTGGGAAACAGCACGTGCAGCGACGACACGTCGGCCTGCTCGGCAAACGCCATCAGCGTGGCCGCGAGATGCCGCAACGCGTGTGCGTCCGCCGACAGCAAACGGTTGCCCTGCACCGGAGTAAAGGGCACGGCGCACAGCAGTTTTGGGTAGTACGGCAAGCCGTTGCGCTTGTAGGCATCGGCCCATGCCCAGTCGAATACATACTCGCCGTACGAGTGCCCCTTCAGATACACCGGCGCGGCCGCCACGAGCTTGCCCGTGCGCGGATCGGCCAGCGTGACGAATTGCGGCGCCCAGCCGGTAGCGGCGACCGCGCAACCGGTCGCATGCAGCGCGCTCAGAAACTCGTGCCGCAGAAACGGCGTGGGTTGGCTCTGCTGCGCGAGAAGCGCATTCCATTCGACGGCGTCCACCTCCGAGGGCGATGCCGGAATGCCCGTGCGATAATCGAAGCGTTCCTGTTTCAATCTGTGTGACCGTTACCCATGAGCGACGCGGCGCAGTGAGCGCCGCGTCGTTTGTTTGTCCGATCCGTCCGTTTCCGTCGAGCTATCCAGCCGCGGTACCCGCAAGCCGCTTCGGCTTGCCTGTCGATCCTGCCATGAAGACACGAATCGCTCTTGCTCAAATCAACGTCACTGTCGGCGACTTCGCCGGCAACGTCGCGAAGATCGTCGCGGCCGCCAGGACTGCGCACAACGACGGTGCGAAGCTGCTGATCGCACCCGAACTCGCGTTATCCGGCTATCCGCCCGAAGACCTGCTGCTGCGTCCCGCGTTCTATGCGGCGAGCGCGGCGGCGCTGGCCGACCTCGCCGCGCAACTGAAGCCGTTCACCGGCTTGCATGTGATCGTCGGCCATCCGCTACGCGACGCGGTGCACGGCCATGGTAATGCAAACGCGCCGATCGGGCGCGGCGTGCCGCCGGTCGATACGTTCAACGCGGCGTCGCTGCTCGTCGACGGTGCGGTGGCCGGCACCTATCGCAAGCAGGATCTGCCCAACACCGAAGTGTTCGACGAGAAGCGCTACTTCGCGGCCGACGCCCAGCCGTTCGTCTTCGAACTCGACGGCGTGAAGTACGGCGTCATGATCTGCGAGGACGCGTGGCATGCGTCGTCTGCGCAGATGGCGAAGGCGGCGGGCGCGCAAGTGCTGCTGGTTCCGAACGGATCGCCGTATCACCTGAACAAGGAAGCGATGCGCTTCGACATTCTGCGCGCGCGGATTCGCGAAACTGGTCTGCCGATGGTCTACGTGAACATGGTCGGCGCGCAGGACGAACTGGTGTTCGACGGCGGCTCGTTCGTACTCGACGCGCAAGGCCAACTGGTCGCGAAGATGGCCCAGTTCGAGGAAGCCACCGCGATCGTCCAGTTCGACGACGGCAAGCCGCTGCGTGGCGAGATCGCGCCGGAGCTGTCGCTGGAAGCGCAGGTGTACGCGGCGCTCGTGATGGGCGTGCGCGACTACATCGGCAAGAACGGTTTTCCCGGCGCGCTGATCGGCCTGTCCGGCGGCGTGGACTCGGCGCTCGTGCTGGCGGTGGCATGCGACGCGCTCGGCGCGGAGCGGGTGCGCGCGGTGATGATGCCGTCGCGCTACACCGCCGACATCTCCACCACCGACGCCGCCGAGATGGCGCGCCGCGTCGGTGTGCGCTACGACGAGATCGCGATCGCGCCGATGTTCGACGCGTTCCGCGGCGCGCTTGCGCAGGAGTTCGAAGGCCGCGCCGAAGACGCGACGGAAGAGAACATTCAGGCGCGCATTCGCGGCACGTTGCTGATGGCGCTGTCCAACAAGTTCGGCTCGATCGTGCTGACGACCGGCAACAAGAGCGAGATGGCGGTCGGCTATTGCACGCTTTACGGCGACATGGCCGGCGGCTTCGCGGTCATCAAGGACATTGCCAAGACGCTGGTCTACCGGCTGTGCCGCTACCGCAATCAGGCCACCACGTTCAGCAAGCAGGACGTGATTCCCGAGCGCATTCTGACGCGCGCGCCGTCGGCGGAGCTGCGCGAGAACCAGACCGACCAGGACAGCCTGCCGGAGTACGAAGTACTCGACGCGATCATGCGCATGTACATGGAAGAGGATCGTTCGCTCGCCGAAATCGTCGCCGCGGGCTATGGGGTCGACGACGTCAAGCGCGTCACGCGCCTCATCAAGATCAACGAGTACAAGCGCCGCCAGGCGCCGATCGGCATTCGCGTGACGCATCGCGCATTCGGCCGCGACTGGCGCTATCCGATTACGTCGCGCTACACCGAGCCAGTGGAGTGAAAGGCGGTTCCGCGGCTTCGTCGCAAGCTAGCGTGGAGCACGCGCCGGAATGCCGCAAGGAATCCCGCGCGGCGTAGAATAAAAATCATCTAATTTCCCTTTCACTCTTCCCATCACGAGACGAGGTTCGCCATGAAGCGCATCACCGCAGTCATCAAACCGTTCAAACTCGACGAAGTGCGCGAGGCGCTCGCTGAAGTCGGCCTCACCGGGCTGACCGTTACCGAGGTCAAGGGCTTCGGCCGGCAGAAAGGCCATACCGAGCTCTATCGTGGTGCAGAGTACGTGGTCGATTTTCTGCCGAAGGTGAAGATCGAAGTGGTGATCGCGGACAACCAGTGTGATCAGGTGATCGACGCGATCATCGGCGCGGCGCGCACGGGCAAGATTGGCGACGGCAAGATCTTTGTCGCCGACGTGGAGCGTGTGATCCGTATTCGCACCGGCGAAGAAAACGAAGCAGCGGTGTAACGCGCGCGAGCTGGCAACGTCGGGCGCGAGGGGTTGGCATTATTCCACCATCGCGCGTTGTCCGTGAATCGATCACGCACCGGTACGGTGCGCCGTGGCGAGACCCGTACCGCACTCAAAATAAAAAATGGTGCAATACCCTTGCGGGCATTGCACCGATACGCGCCTCTCGCAGCAGCGTGAAAAAGATTCTCTTGAAGAAAACTCGCGATGAGCCCCGAAGGAAGTCCCCCCGGGGCACCCCGTTCGCTTAGAACGAGTGTTGAATACCTGCGTACACGCCGGTTTGTGCGCGACCCGGAAGCGGGTTGTCCGTCGAAGCGGCCAAGCCCGGGTTGTTCGCGTTCAGTCCGAAGTTCGCATTCCGGCTGTTGCGCACCGACGCAACCTGGAGGTCGAACAGCGTGCGCTTGGAGATGTTGTACGAACCGCCGACCGTGTAGATCGTCGCATTACCCGCACCGTTGTTGCCGTTCACGTGGTAGACCGCTGCAATCAGCGCTGCAGCCGGCGTTGCTTGCCACGTCACACCGCCCCATTCGTGATCGAGGGTAGTCGGCTGACCCGGCAGCACGCCCGTAGCACCTGCCGACCGGACCGCCTGGTAAGCGCCCTGGATCTTGAACTGGCCGAGGAACACGTTGAACATGGCCGAGTATTCACGCGATGCCGAGAATACGCCGCCACCCGCATTGGCCGTATTGATGGTGCCGACTTGCGGGCCGTACAGTCCACCGTTAGCCGGGTTGCGGATTTCGTCGTACATGCCGCGGATCTGGAACAGGGAGGTCGTGTACGTGATCTGTGCGCCGGCTTCGCGACCTTGCGGGGTCGTGCCGTTGCCGTTCCAGCTCGTTGCGTTCGACAGCGCGTATTGACCGTAGAAGTCAAAGCCCGCGATCTTCGGCGACTGGTACGCGAAGTTGTTGCTCGACTGCGGCCAGTTGCGGCCACGCACCAGCGATGCCGACGACCAGTTCGACTGACCGAACGGGTCGAAGTCCCACACGCCGTTCGAGATGAAGAGCATGCGGCCCATCGTGAACGTACCGTACTGGTCGTTCGCGAGGCCGACCGTTGCCCAGCGATTGAAGAGACCGCCGCCGCCAGGGCCTGCACCCGTCATCGTGTTGAACGAGCCTTCCAACTGGAACAGGACCTTGTTGCCGCCACCGATGTCCTCGACGCCCTTCATCCCCCACAGGCTAGTGCCCCAGTCGCCGCTTTCGGCCCTGAAGCGGTTGTTGCTGGTGGTGGCCGCGCCGTTGACGTTCGCACCGCTCGGAACGCCCGACATGTATTCAAGACCCGCATCCAGGCGGCCGTACAGCGTGACGCTGCTTTGAGCGTGAGCGACAACCCCGGCCGACATCAACGCAGCGGCGAGCAAAGCTTTCTTCATCTTCTCCTCCATACCCTGTCAAAAAGTGAAACCCAGTACTGCGAATGGTGTTCGGACACAAGACATGCCGAACAGAAAGCGGTACCAGGGAGATTAGCGGGTGGATTGGGTCTCCTGCCGTGACGCGTAGCCTACGGGCTCTCTACTCGTCATGCCGATCCCTCGCCGACCGGTTCTCCTCTGTGCTTTGAAGTAAAACTACTTTTAATGAACTTTGTTTTGCTACTTTGGTTACTAATTTATCAAAAATACCATTCAAAGGTAGAAGAAATTAAGTCGTGCATAAGGGGGTGTCTCCAAATTGCAATAACAACGTGCGCAAGGGCCCGTCGCCGACCCTCGATAAAGCCCGCAAACCCTTGCCCAGAAAGGGAATCGCGGCGCGAAGCGGGCTCTCTCAAGGATTCCCACTATTGACGATTTTAAAGTGGCGAGGTAGGCCTGCCGCAAACCACGGAGCCCCGCCTGGAGCGGCTTTGGCGGACGCGAGCGCCGCTCTGCGCGAATGACAAGAACAAAAAAGGCGCCCGTAAGCGCCTTGTAATGTCAATTCGAATGAAGCCCAAATATTAGGTTTTCGGGCCGTGATTATTATTTGAGACTTCCGGAAAGAAACTGCTTCAGACGTTCGCTTTTCGGGTTCCGGAATACCTCGTCGGGATGGCCTTCTTCTTCGACGCGTCCCTGATGCAGGAACATCAGGTGGTTCGAAACGTTTCGCGCGAACGCCATCTCGTGCGTGACGACGATCATCGTGCGGCCCTCCTCTGCGAGGGTCTGCATCACCTTCAGCACTTCGCCGACCAGCTCGGGATCGAGCGCGGAGGTCGGTTCGTCGAACAGCATCACGTCGGGATGCATCGCCAGCGCGCGGGCAATGGCCACCCGCTGCTGCTGGCCACCCGACAGATGCGATGGATACTGCTTCTCGAGGCGCGGCGCGAGGCCGACCTTCTCCAGATATTCGCGCGCCCGCTCTTCGGCTTCCTTGCGCTTCAGACCGAGCACGTTGACCGGCGCCTCGATGATGTTCTCGAGCACGTTCATGTGCGACCAGAGGTTGAAGTGCTGGAACACCATCGACAGCCTGGTGCGCACGCGCTGCAACTGCTTCGGGTCCGACACGCGCAGCGCGCCGTTCTTGCCGCTGTGCGTGCGCACTTGCTCGCCGTCGACGAAGATGCGCCCGGCGTTCGGCTGTTCGAGGAAGTTGATGCAGCGGAGCATCGTGCTCTTGCCCGAGCCGGACGAGCCGATCACGCTGATCACGTCGCCGGCGTCGGCCTTCAGCGACACGCCTTTGAGCACTTCGTTGTCGCCGTACTGTTTGTGAAGCTCGTCGACGAAGAGCTTTTGCTTCTTGGTGGTCATCAGGGTCCTTGACGAGCTTGCTTGCCCACGGGCGCGACTGCGCCCCATTACTTGCCTTGCGGCCGCAGGTAAGCGAGCCAGCGGCGCTCGGCGCGGCGGAACAGCCACACCAGCGCGAAAGAAATGCACAGGTAGAGCAGCGCCGCGATACCGAACGCATTGAACGACTGATACGTCGCGGAGTTCACGTCGCGGGCGATCTTGAGGATGTCCGGCACGGTCGCGGTGAAGGCAACCGTGGTGGCGTGCAGCATCAGGATCACTTCGTTGCTGTAATAAGGCAGTGCGCGGCGCAGCGCCGAGGGCAAAATCACGCGCCGGTACAGCGTGAACGACGACATCCCGTACGCACGAGCCGCCTCGATCTCACCGTACGCGGTCGCCTTGATCGCGCCGGCGAATATCTCGGTGGTGTACGCGCAGGTGTTCAACGTGAATGCGAGCAACGTGCAATGCATGCCGTCGCGGAAGAACGCATTGGTCAGTTCGTTGTTGCGGATGATGTCGAGGCTGTACAGGCCGGTGTAGCAGAGCAGCAGCTGCACATAAAGCGGCGTGCCGCGGAAGATATAGGTGTACAGCCACACCGATCTGGCGAGCCACTTTTTCTTCGACACTCGCGCTACCGCGAGCGGAATCGACAGGCAGAAGCCGAGCCCGATCGATACCACCAGCAGCCACAGCGTGATCACGAGACCGGTGAAGCGGTAGCCGTCGGTGAACAGATAGTTGCGCCAGTATTCCTGGATGATCGCGATCATAGATCCGCCTTTCGTACGCCGGTCGAGTAGCGCTTTTCGAGGTACATCAGCACGAAGTTGGACACTGTGGTGATGACGAGATAGATCGCCCCTGCGAGCAGGGTGAAGAAGAAGAACCGCAAGGTGCCCTTGCCCGCATCCTGCGAAGCCTTGACGACATCCGCGAGGCCGATGATCGACACCAGCGCGGTGGCCTTGACCATCACCTGCCAGTTGTTGCCGATGCCCGGCAGCGCGAAGCGCATCATCTGCGGGAACATCACGCGTGAGAACACCTGCCAGCCCGTCATGCCGTAGGCCGCGCCCGCCTCGAGCTGGCCGCGCGGCACCGCGAGAAACGCGCCGCGAAAAGTCTCGGTGAAGTACGCGCCGTAAATGAAGCCGAGCACCGCCACGCCTGCCACGAACGGATCGATGTCGATCTGTTCCCAGCCGAGCATATCGGTCAGGTTGTTCAGCCAGATCTGGATGCTATAGAAGAGCAGCAGCATCAGCACCAGGTCGGGCACGCCGCGCACGAGCGTGGTGTACACCGTACCGATGCCGTACGAGATACGGTTCTTCGATAGTTTCGCCGCCGCGCCGAGCAGACCCAGCACGAAAGCGAACACCAGCGACAACACCGCAAGTTTGACGGTTTGCCAGGTGCCGTTGAGAAGCAGCGGGCCGTAGCCTTGAAGGAACATAGGGGGTCCTTGACGATGCGTCTGCGACGCACCGCGAAAGACGCGGCCAGCTCTGCACCGCGTTTGCCGCGAGCCGGGGCTCGCCGTGACCAGCGGCGCACAGCGCACCGCTGTGCAAATCATGACTGCATGGACGTTGCCGCCCTTGCAGCGCGCTTTTTGGGACTCTCGTCTCGAGACGGTGGTGACTCCACTGCGTCGAATATTGCCGACTGTATTACGAAGCCCCGGCAAAGCCCATGCGGGCGAGCCCCGAGCAGGCCACGCACAGTGCGAGTTTCTCCATGTTTCTCCCGGATCGGACTGATCGTCGCGGTTCGACCGGACGAGCGCCGGCTCATCGCCGAAGGTCGCTATTCTAGGCGGTCAAAATTGTCGCGCCGGGCCAGCTGCGCTGCGTCGGCCGGCCGATGGCCGGATCGACGCAGCGAACGAGCCTGACGCGAGACCGAGGTTTCAGCTTTGGGCGATACCGCTGCGATACCGCTATGCCGACGTCAGGCGGCCGGCGCGTCTGGCGCCCACGCGTGGTCAAAAAGCGCGGTATTTTACCCGAACCCTGCCACCACGCCAGTGCGCCGCCCTTGCCGACGATGAACCGGATGGCGCGGGCGTTGTGTGTGCGCGACGCCGGGGCGCGCTTTTCCTGGCTGGGTTCGAGCGCGCCGGTTGCCCGATCGCTGACTCGCTAACGGCGTTTCGCGGGCTTTTCCTCGCTTCGTTCCGGCTACAGGAGCGAGCGCAAAGCGCGCTTCACTGACGCGAGCGCCCGCTGCGACATTGCACGTGTTTATGGAACGATCCGGTGCGCCCATGCCGATTGTCTCGCGACCGCGCTGACCATACATTAGCTACATCGCTATCCATTCATCGGGAGTACCTTCATGATCGAGATTCGCCGTTCCGAAGAACGCGGCCACGCCAACCACGGCTGGCTCGACTCGTATCACAGCTTCTCGTTTGCCGACTACCGCGATCCGCAACACGTGCATTTCGGCCCGCTGCGCGTCATCAACGAAGACCGCATCGCCGGCGGCCAGGGCTTCGGCACACACGGCCATCGCGACATGGAGATCGTCACCTATATGCTCGAAGGCGCGCTGGCTCACCGCGACAGCATGGGCAACGGTTCGACCATCCGCCCCGGCGACGTGCAGCGCATGAGCGCGGGCACCGGCGTGCAGCATAGCGAGTTCAATGCGTCGCAGGACGAACCCGCGCATTTGCTGCAGATCTGGGTGATTCCGCAGCGGGCAGGCGAGCCGCCCAGCTATGAGGAAAAACGCTTCGATGCCGCCGAGAAGCGCGGCCGTCTGCGCGTGGTGGCCTCGCCGGACGGTCGCGACGGCTCGGTGACGATTCACGCGGACACGTCCATCTACGCGGGTTTGATCGACGGCGCGCAAAAGCTCACGTTTGCGTTGCCGAAGGGGCGGCTCGCATACGTGCACCTGGCGCGCGGCGCGCTGAGCGTGAACGGCGAGGCGCTCAAGGCGGGCGACGCCGCCAAATTGAGCGACACCGATACGGTGACGCTGGACCACGGTGAGAACGCCGAAGTGCTGCTGTTCGACCTCGGGCCACTGAACGCCTGATGGCCGGGATGTTCCGCCACGGCGATCGCAGTCGACAGTAATGGATGAGCGCACAACGGACAGATCGCGCTGATCCCGCGTCGCGTGGCCACCGCAACTCACTGCGCAGTCGATGCAAAAGCACAGAAACGCGAAAACGCCACGGAAAACCTCCCGTGGCGTTTTCACATCGACGAGGCGGCGCGCGCGGCCGCCTCAATGTCACCTCGTGCCGCTTACTGATCAACGGCCGGCGCCGACGCCGCGCCCTGATGATGTTCCCAGCGCTCGCGCATCTTCTCGTGACGCGATTCCATCTTCGCGAAGCGCTGCTTCAGCGCCGTGCTGACGGTGGTCTTCTGCTGATCGTTCAGGCCGTTGTAGAACTTCAGCCATGCGTCGGTGGTTTGCTGGCGCAACTGCGCGTCTTTCTGTTCGATTTGCTGATGCGCCGCGGCCATCGCGTTCAGATCCAGAATCGGCTGTTGCTGCGCGGCCTTGAACTGGTTCTTCATCTGCTCGTGATTGGCGCGCATTGCGTCGTGGCCTTGCTTCATCGTGTCGAGCGCGGCTTGCCACTGCTTTTCCTGGTCCGCGTTCAACTTCAACTCGTCGTGCAGTTGCGTCAGTTGCTTCATGAACTGGCCGTGCCAGCCGCCGGCACCGCCGTGCAGGGGAGGCTGGGCTGCATAAGCGGCGCCCGCGCCGATGGCGAGAGCGGAGGCGGCAACGGCGAGAACGCGTGACATTTTTTTGGTGGACATGTAAGACTCCTTGTAATGGAATAGCCGACGATGCAACCGGTCATCTGGACCGCCTGCGTCGGTAAGACACAGCGTAGAGAAGCCGCCCGGTTGCTGTGTTACGCGTCTGGACGCCGCCATTACTGCGCATTACGCGCGGCTTTCACGGTAACACCCGGTAACCCTTGAGGGACGTCGGTTAACGAACACGCTTGCTGCTGCGCGTTAAACTTCATTTCATGGCTACCCAAATCCTTGTTGTCGACGACGACGTCGAATTGCGCGATCTTCTGCGCGACTATCTGGCCCGTCAGGGCATTGAAGTTTCGGTGCTGCATGACGCGGGCTCGCTTGAACGCAGGCTTGAACGCGAGCGCCCCGACCTGATCGTGCTCGATCTGATGATGCCGGGTGTCGACGGACTCACCGCGCTGCGCAAGCTGCGCGCGTCCGGCGACGACATTCCCGTGATCATGCTCACCGCGCGTGCGGACGACGTCGACCGGATCGTCGGGCTCGAACTCGGCGCGGACGATTACCTCGGCAAGCCCTTCAATCCGCGCGAGTTGCTCGCGCGCGTGCAGGCGGTGCTGCGGCGGCGCCGCACGCTGCCGTCGGCGGCGGCGCCTGAGCAGCGCGAGCCGTTCAGCTTCGGCCGCTTCACGCTCGACTTCCAGTCGCGCGCGCTGCAGCTCGAAGGTAAGCCGCTCACGTTGTCCGGCAGCGAGTTCGCGTTGCTGAAGATCTTCGTCAATCATCCAATGCGCACGCTCACGCGCGAACGTCTGCTCGAACTGCTGCACGGTCCCGAATACGACGGCACCGACCGCGGCATCGACGTGCAGGTGTGGCGTTTGCGGCGCATCCTCGAAACCGACCCGTCCACGCCGCGCTTCATCCAGACCGTGCGCGGACGCGGCTACGTGTTCGTGCCCGACGGCGAGCAACATGCGCCGGCCCATTGATTCACTGTTCGGGCGGCTGGCGCTGCTAGTCGTCGCCGTGCTGATGCTGTCGCATTTCGCGTGGTACGCGCTGATGCGGCTCGAACGCAGCCAGTTGCAAACACGCTATGCCGTCGAGGAAGCGACCTTCCTCGTCGACGCGGTGCGCCAGCACGTTGCACGCACACCGGATCAGCCGTTGCCCTCGCGCGTGCGGCTCGTGGACCCGGCGAGCCCGGACGTACCGCCCGAGAATACGGACATGCCGCCGCCGCTCGCGCGCTTCCTGGAGGACGTGCGCGACCGGATGCCGGCCGGCACGCAGGTGCGGGTCGGCATGCCGGGCCGGCCACCCGCCCTGTGGGTGCGAGCACCGACCGATCGCAGCTGGATCGTGGTGCCGGTGCAGCCTCTGCGCACGCCGCGCTCGCTCGACCGCACGGTGCTGTGGCTCGTGATCATTTTCTCGTTCGCGGTGATGGCGGCCCTCTTCGCCGCGTGGGCGTTGCAGCAGCCATTGCGGTCGCTCGCGCAGGCGGTGTCGCGCTTCGGCCGCGGCCTGCCGGTGCCGCCGGTGCCGGAGCGCGGTCCGCGCGAGTTGCGGCAGTTGACCCACGGCTTTAACCAGATGGTTCAGGAAGTCGCGCGTACCGAGAACGACCGCGCCGTCATGCTGGCCGGCGTCGCGCACGATCTGAAAACGCCGCTTGCACGTTTGCGGCTGCGCGCCGAAATGATGGAAGAGGCGAAGATGCGCGACGGCGTGGTGCGCGACGTCGACTCAATGACGCATATCGTCGAGCAGTTTCTGGTGTTCGCGCACGACGGCGCCGATCGCAGCGAAGCCGTCCAGGTGGACGCGCAGTGCGAGCGCGTGGTGCGCACCTATCGCGCCGTGGCGGGCGGTGCGTCGACCGTGCAGACCGAACTCAACGCGGGGCCGGCGTTCCTGCTGCCCGCCGCCACGCTCGACCGCATTCTGTCGAACCTGCTCGACAATGCCCACGCATACGGCGCGCCGCCTATCACAGTCGCCACCGCGCGCACCGCGCAAGGCTTTACGCTGTCGGTGAGCGATAACGGCAAGGGCATCGCCGCGCAGGATTTGATCAACGCGAGCCGGCCTTTCGTGCGGCTCGATCCGGCGCGCGGCGGCAACGGCCACAGCGGGCTCGGGCTCGCCATCGTCGAGCGGCTGGTACGGCGGGCGGGCGGCGAATGGCAGATCGGCAACCACGGCGAACGGGGCTTGCGAGTGTTGATGAGCTTTTCGTTCGAGGTCTTGCCGAAGGTTGCGGCGGCCTCGGAGAGCGTCTGGTGACACTGACGGCGCGTCACGCCTTCACCGTCATATAAGGCGCCGCGCGAAATCCGGATGCAGGGCGGCAGCTAGTCAGAGAACAAGGTATTCAGCGCATTCGCCGCTTCGCTGTCCACCGTATTCCAGATCACCGTTTCGGCCTCGAAAATATAATGCGTCGTGTATTTGCCCAGACGCGCCAGGATCTCCTCCTGAATCAGTTCGGGCTCGACCGCCAGTTTCAGATACCACGCGGTAGACGACAGGCGCGTCTGGAACGCGCCATACTCAGCCAGCAACTGGTCGAATGCCTCGGCATCCTGATCGCGACAGACAATGACCAGATTCCCCTTCATGCGTATCTCCCGTTAGCGCGGTAGCATCGACCTCAGTATCAGGTTCGATCATACCTGCTTCGTGGCGGGAATCCCGCGGCGTGCACTGGCGTTGATCTGGTTGCCCGCGCATCGAAGGCGGCCGTTTTTGAAGTTGCCGGCGTCGCGGCCCAGCGCAGGCATAAGGACGGCCGCTTACGCCGCGCCTATTCCGTTCACCAGGCGTTCGCCACAGTGCGCGCCGGCGGCGCGGTGTCATCGGGCGGCAGCGCTTCCGTGCGGTCGCGGCCTCCGCTCTTGGCCGCATACAGCGCGGTGTCGGCGCGGCTCATGATCCGCTCGGGCAAATCGTCGGGCGACAGCTGGGTGATGCCGATGCTTACGCTCAGATTGACCGAAGCCGGCAACTTCGCTGAAGGCACCGCTTTGAGCCGCAGGCGCAAGCGTTCGACCACTTCGCGGCCGCCGGCCAGATCGGTGGCGGGCAGCAGCAAGCCGAACTCTTCGCCGCCGAGCCGGCCGATCGCGTCCGCACCGCGCAGTTCCGCGCGACACGTGTCGACGAAGTGTTCGAGCGCACGGTCGCCCGCGGCATGGCCGAAGCGGTCGTTGATCTGCTTGAAGTGATCGAGGTCCGCGATCGCCATGCACAGCGGCTCGCGGTTTGCATGCGCGCGTTCGATCTCGTGGCGCAGCAGGTCGAGGAAGTAGCGTCGCGACAGCGCGCCGGTCAGCGCATCGTGGCGCGCCTCGGCTGAGAGCAGCGTATTGGCCGACTGCAACTGCTCGGCGAGATCGCGCGTAGCGCGATGATGGCGCCGCTCGCGCACATACGACACGGTGATCACCCACGCCAGCGCGACCGTGCCGGCCAGTGTCAGAAACACCAGCATATGATCGCGCTTGTGATTGCGCAGTAACTCCGGCCAGGCCGTGAGCGGATCGACCAGATGCGCCGACAGCCCCGAATTGAGGCCGACGCGTTCCTCGTACAGGGACGGCGCCGGCTGCCCGTTCATGCCGAACAGCTGGCCGGCCACGGCCGATGGCAGCCACGGCGCCTGCTCGCGCACTTCCGTGCTGACGCGAATCCGCATGTCAGGGAACGTGTCACGGTGATAGACGGTCATGCGCTCGGCGGGCCGCATCTGCGCGACGCGCGACTGCGGCAGCGCGTGGCCTTCGAGCTCGCTGTTGTGCGCCATGATGATGATGCCGTTGTCGTCGGCGACGAAGGTACCCGCGTGGGCCACCCAGTGACGCAGCCGCGCGATCCCCACCTTGGCGACCACCGCGCCGACCAGCAGCCCGTCCGCATACGCCGGCGCGGCGATGAAGATGCCCGGCTCGCCACTCAGGCGGCCCACACCGTAGGCCTCCGAGAACGCGCCGAGCAGCGCATTGGTCAGATAGCCGCGTGCGCGCATGTCGACGCCTATCGACGAATGCTCCGCCGCGTACGGATTGGTACCCGAGTCGCTCGATGCAACGCAGACGCCGTTCGTATTGACGAGCCAGATCTGGTCGAGCCCGGAGAAGCCTTGGGCATCGTGCAGGAAGCTGCTCACCGCCGCCATTTGCGGGTCTTTCATCAACGCGGCGCGCACCGCGTGTTCCGCCGCTTCGCCGTTCGCGGCATAATTCTGCGACCGCAACAGCGCCCGCTGGACTACGTCCATATCGGCCATGGTTGCCGGGATGGCGCGCGACATGGCGAGGTCGCTGGCGATCACTTCCGCCATATTGTCCACGATCGACGAGGACATTTGACGCTGAGCGCGCAGCGCCGCGTCCAGCTCTTGCTGTACCATCCGGTCCGCGACCATGCCCGCCACGAACCAGCAAACCAGTACGATCAGCAAAAAGCTGATCGGTCCGGTTGCCCGGCGCAAGGTTGTCCTGTTCATCGACCCTCTGATCCGTCTGGCTGTGACATGCAACTAGCTCATTCGTGGCAGCGCACACGCGCCGTGCCGACCGTTTATAAGCGGCTGACGATGTGCCGCCGCTGTGCTCCGGGATAAAGCGCTCACCAACATGCACGAAACATGCGCGTCATTCCCCGATTTTAACCGGCATGGGGCCAGACGCCACCGTTATTGCGGTAATGCCAACTGCATGTGCCGAGCCCATCCGGTTGTTAACGGCAAGCTAGCCTGATTCTTGATAGCTGTACGGGTTTTCCGGGCGGTTATCCACGCTCGCGGCCGTTGCCGCGCTTACCGGTGATGTGGCACACGCGCCACGCTGCGCGGCTCGCATGGTCGTGCGCCGATGTCGGCGCGGACCGGTTGGTCGGAGCGCGCCGCCCATCGTTGCGATTTATCGCGAAAGGTTGTGCCTGAAACATAGGATGGTGTAGTGTCGTGCCGTCCAAAACGAGGAAAGCTCGCCAGCCTTCGGGCGGCGCCCGCGGCGACAGCACTCCGGCGTGATGGTGGTGGTCCCGGACGGCTCGTCCACGGCCATTTCCGTTGCCGGGCCACGCGTCTCCAATGCTAACGATTTACCGCGCACACGCGTTTTGCCATGCCTGATTTCCGCTTTCCGGACCGAGCTTCAGACCGCCGCGGCGAAGCCGCGGCCTCCTTCGAGCAAAGCCGCATCGGCGCCCGAGGGGAGGGTAGCTGATGGATTTCAATTTCAACCTGAAGCGCACCGCCAATGCGTCGGCATGGCGGGTGCTGCCCAATCGCTGGGACTTCGTGGCGTTTCCGCTGATCATCTGCCTGATCGCGATGGCGGCGATCGGCTTTCACGAGACGCTCGCGCCCATGTCGACGCTAAGGACCCAGGCGATCTCGCTCGATCCGGCGAACCTGCCTGAATACGCGATGCGCACGACGTTGCGCATGCTCGCGGCGATGGTTGCGTCGCTAATCTTTACCCTGGCTTACGGTACGCTCGCGGCCAAGAGCCGGCGCGCCGGGCTCGTGCTGGTGCCGATCCTCGACATTCTGCAGTCGGTGCCGGTGCTCGGCTACATTTCGTTTACCGTCACGTTCTTTCTCGCGCTGTTTCCCGGCCGTGTGCTCGGCGCCGAACTGGCGGCGATCTTCGCGATCTTCACGAGCCAGGCGTGGAACATGACGTTCAGCTTCTATCAGTCGCTGCGCACGGTGCCGCGCGATCTCGACGAAGTGTCGCGCGGTTTTCATCTGACTTCGTGGCAGCGTTTCTGGAAGCTCGAAGTGCCGTTCTCGATGCCCGGCCTCATCTGGAACATGATGATGTCGATGTCGGGCGGCTGGTTCTTCGTGGTCGCCTCGGAAGCGATCACCGTCGGCAACAAGACGATCACGCTGCCGGGCATCGGCGCGTATCTGGCGCAGGCAATCTCGGACAAGAACCTGCACGCGATCGGCTGGGTGATCCTTGCGATGACGGTGGTGATCCTCGCGTACGATCAGTTGCTGTTCCGGCCACTCGTCGCATGGGCAGACAAGTTCCGCATGGAAACCACCAGTTCCGGCGACGCACCCGAGTCCTGGCTGCTCGATCTGATTCGCCGCACGCGGCTGATTCACCGGCTGCTGGTGCCGATCGGCTGGATGTTCGCGAGGGCGGCGCGCGTGAGCTTCCAGTTGCCTGCTTTCAGCGCCCCGCGCTTCCCGATACCGCAGAGCCAGAAGAGCTCGAAGCTCGGCGACCTGCTGTGGGCCGCGCTGGTGCTGGTCGCGACGGTCTACGTGGTGTACCGCGTGTTTCTGTACGTGCGCACCGGTGTGACACTCGAGGAGGTCGGCCACGTGCTGGTGCTTGGGCTCATCACGCTGTTGCGCGTGGTGTTGCTGATTGCGATCGCGTCGGTGATCTGGGTGCCGGTCGGCGTGCTGATCGGCCTGCGGCCGGCGCTCGCGGAAAAGATCCAGCCGCTCGCGCAGTTCCTCGCCGCGTTCCCGGCGAACCTGCTGTTCCCGGTGTTCGTGATCGCGATCGTGCGCTTTCATCTCAACCCGGATATCTGGCTCTCGCCGCTGATCGTGCTCGGCACGCAGTGGTATATCCTTTTCAACGTGATCGCCGGCGCGAGTTCCTACCCGAACGACTACCGCGAGGCGGCCAAGAATTTTCACATCCGCGGCTGGCAATGGTGGCGCCAGGCGATGCTGCCCGGCATCTTCCCCTATTACGTGACAGGCGCGATCACCGCGTCGGGCGGCGCGTGGAACGCGAGTATCGTGGCCGAGTTCGTCCAGTGGGGCGATACCAGGGTAAAGGCGCACGGCCTGGGCGCGTATATCGCGCAGACCACCGCGGCGGGCGACTACCCGAAGATCATCGTGGGCATTGCCGTAATGTCCCTGTTCGTCACCTTGTTCAACCGGCTGCTGTGGCGTCCGATGTATGCGTACGCCGAAGCCAAGCTCCGGCTCGACTGAGAAATGAAGGCATAAGCGATGCAAACTCCTAAAGCTGCTCTGACCGCCGCGCCGATCCAGACGCCGCCAAAGCCGCCCCGCCTCGGCGAAGAGATCCTGCGTGTCAAGGACGTGTGCCGAGGTTTCAACAAGTCGCAGGGCGAGCTGCTCGTCCTCGACGACGTGAACCTGTCGTTGCGCGAAGGCGAGATCGTCGGTTTGTTGGGCCGCTCGGGCTCGGGCAAGTCGACGCTGTTGCGCATCATCGCCGGTCTGATCGAGCCGACCGACGGCGAAGTCACGTATATGAGCAAGCCGCTCGACGGCCCTGCGAGGGGCGTCGCGATGGTGTTCCAGACCTTCGCGCTGTTTCCATGGCTGACCGTGCTGCAGAACGTGGAAGCGGGACTCGAAGCGCAAGGCGTCGGCACGAACGAACGGCGCACCCGCGCGCTCGCCGCGATCGATCTGATCGGTCTGGACGGTTTCGAAAACGCCTATCCGCGCGAGCTCTCGGGCGGCATGCGTCAGCGTGTCGGCTTTGCGCGCGCGCTGGTGGTCGACCCCACGCTCTTGCTGATGGACGAGCCTTTCTCGGCGCTCGACGTGCTGACGGCCGAAACCTTGCGTACCGACCTGCTCGATCTATGGACGCAAGGCCGCATGCCGATCAAGGCGGTGCTGATCGTCACGCACAACATCGAGGAAGCGGTGTTCATGTGCGACCGGATCCTGGTGCTGTCGTCCAATCCGGGCCGTGTGATCGCCGAGATCAAGGTGCCGTTCAAGCATCCGCGCAACCGGCTGGACCCGGCGTTCCGGCGCCTCGTCGACGACATCTACGCGAAGATGACCGCGCGTCAGACCGACGAAAAGACCAGGAAGGGACTGGTGCTGCACAGCTGGCTACCGCATGTGTCGACCAACCTGATGGCGGGTCTCATCGAGACGCTGGCTGCCGCGCCGTACCACGGCCGCGCGGACATGCCGGAAATCGCCCGCTCGCTGCATCTGGAGGTGGACGACCTGTTTCCGGTGGCCGAAGTGCTGCAGCACCTCGGTTTCGCCGACGTGCGCGAAGGCGATATTTTCCTCACGCCACCGGCGCGCGTGTTCGCCGAATTCGGTACGCAGGAGCGCAAGATGATGTTCGCCGAGCATCTGCTGCGGCACGTGCCGCTCGCTGCGCGGATCAAGAGGGTGTTGAACGAGCGGCCGGGGCATCGCGCGCCGCGCGTGCGCTTCGAACAGGAACTGGAAGATTTTCTGTCGGACAGCGCGGCGGAAGAGACGCTCGACGCGGTCATCAACTGGGGCCGTTATGGCGAGATTTTCTCGTATAACGACCAGACCGAAATCTTCAGTCTGGAAGACGTCGAGTCTTGAACGCGACCGGGGCTGATTGGCCCGTTGACGGTCCAGACGACAGGCGGCAGGCGCAAACCTGCCGCTTTTTTATTGCAGATTGCCCCAGCGCTCGACAGCAGGTTCCGCGGACGCCCACTTCCAGCCCTTGTCCTGCTGGCACGCGCTCGCCGTGAACCAGGCTGTAGGTGCGTTCGGGCCGTCGCCATCCTGCACCGAGAACACGAATTCCTTGCACAGCGCCAGCGCCGAACCGAACGCGCGCGTCACGCGCACTTCACCATGGCCGTTCTCGATGGGCAGGGTGTGCTTGACCGACCAGGGGCGGGTCTCGCCGACCGGCATCGCGCCCGCCAACGCGGCGATCAGATCCTGCTGGTCCTTGTGCATGCTGCGCATGTAGCGGCCGACGGCTTCGTCGGTCGCGGCCTGCACGGCAATGCCGACGCCGATCGCGACGGCCGGGTTCGAGGTCACGAGCCCGGACGCCACGCCCGCCGCCGCGCCGCTTGCGGCGCCGATCGACGAACAGCCGCTCGCGAGCAGGCTCGCGCCGACGCACAGCGCGCCGGCCGCCATCAGCCGTAGACGGTCGCCCGAAGCTCGCGCGACACATCGCCGAGCCGCCGCGCGCGGGACGCGAAACCAAAGCGTGTTCATTGCAGCGCGCCCCAACGTTCGGTGGCGGGTTCGGCGGACGCCCATTTCCAGTTATCGCCGTCACGGCAAACCGACGCGACGTAAAAAGCGCTGCTTGCCGGGACGTTGCTGGTGGCGTTCCGGTCGACGGAGAATACGATTTCCTTGCAGTCGAGCACGCCTGTGCTGATCGCGCGGCTGACGGTCACGCGGCCGTGCTGGTCTTCTTCGATGGGGAACGAGTGCGTTATGCTCCACGGCGCGACGGCACCGACGCCGAGCGGGCCGGCTGCTTTAGCGATGCTGTCCTGCGTATTCCTGTGGATCACGCGTTCCGAGTACTGCACGCCGGCGCGGGCTGCGGCTACCGCGCCCAGGCCGATGCCCGTGGCGACCGCCGCATTGCTGGTCACCGAGTTCGCGATGCCCGCGCCTGCGATACCGGCGCCGGTCACGGCGGCTTCGGAATAAAGCGAACTACAGCCGCTCAATGCCGACGCAGCCACGAGAGCAATTGCGACGAGCGCCGTTGCGCGTCCCGCAGATGCACGTCCATACCTGGCCGGTTCTTGTGTCCGGATGCCCCACATCCTGTTCTTTTTCATTTCCCTGTCTCTGCTGATGCCGGTGCGGTCAATCATGCAAGCACCGAGCCTGCGATAAGCGCCACGTCTTCGAATACGCTGCGGCATTTTGCAGGATGCTTTTTGTAATTGGCAGCGTAAAAATGCAAAAAATTGCAAAACCTAGTGCGCGGCAGAGGGTTTTCTGTTTAACGGCGCGCGAAGTTTGCCTGGCAATGCCAAGTAATTCTCTGCACAAGGCGCGAACCAGTCTGACCCGAGCGCGTCTCACCGCGGAGCGCTGGAAATAGAGAAAGTGGAACGAGGAATGTGCTCACGCGAAGACTTCGCGTGAGCGTGACGTGAAATCGATCGCGCGTCTGCGCGCGCTGCGCCTATTGCTCTGCTTTTTCTTCCGCGCCTTCGTCGCCGTATGCGCTCAAGCGGTTGTACAGTGTTTTCAGACTCACGCCCAGCGCCTTGGCTGCGCGCCGCTTGTCACCGCCGCAATACTTGAGGGTGCCGAGAATGATCTGCTTTTGCGCATCGGCGAGTGGCGTGCCGATCCAGACGCTCATCGCGTCGCCTTGCGTGACCGCTTTCTTGACCCGCGATGCGAGATGCGGATGCGGCAACTCGACAGTCTTCTCCGCGAGAATGAACGCCCGGTACACCGCGTTCTTCAGCTCGCGCACATTGCCCGGCCACGACCAGGTGCGCAGCGTTTCGAGCGACCGTTTGCTGAAGCTCTTGCTCGTGCCTTCCTGCTGATTCAGTTGCGCGAGGAAGTGTTGCGCGAGCAGTTCGCGGTCGTTCTCCCGCTCGCGCAACGGCGGCGCGCGCAACGGAAAAACCGCGAGCCGGTACATCAAGTCTTCGCGCAGACCATTTTCCTTCACGGCCACCGCGGGATCGCGATTGGTCGCGGCGATCACGCGCACGTCGCCGCTGATCAGCTCGTTGCCGCCCACGCGATAGAAGGTGCCCGTTTCAAGCGCCCGCAGCAGCTTGACCTGACGCACGGGCGCCATTTCCGTGATTTCGTCGAGGAACAGGGTGCCGCCGTTCGCATGTTCAAAGTAGCCGACGCGGCCTTGCACCGCGCCCGTGAAGCTGCCTTTTTCATGGCCGAACAGTTCCGCTTCGATCAGTTCGTCGGGAATCGCGCCGCAGTTCACGGCGACGAAGGCGGCGTCCTTGCGGCTGCTTTGATCGTGAATCGTGCGCGCGATCAGCTCCTTGCCGGTGCCCGATTCGCCGATGATCAGCGCGGTCGCGTCAGTGCTGGCGACCCGCTCGATCTGCTCGTACAGATCCAGCATCACGGGCGACGAGCCGTACAGCAGCCCATAGGATTTGAGTCCCGCGATGCCGTCCGCGACGCGCTGCTTCGCCTGAGCCGAAGCGGTGCCGCCGGCCGAGACGGTGGGCGAGTCCACAGCGATTGACGCCATATGCAGGAAGTCCTGTGCAGATGAAAGTGTTGTTGCGGCGCGCAGGCCGTGGGAGCGATATTGGCCTATGCGGCAATATCCCACAAATGTAGATTTAACCACTTCGGTGCTGTGTCCGGCAATCGAAGTGACAAGCGGCGAGACGCGCGGGCGCGGAATCGGTCGAAAGTGCCTTGCGTCGCGCCTGGACTGGGCGCGTGGAGCGAATTTACCGGGCACGGGCTTTGCGCGAGCAGCCCGACACGCATGCGCTTTTGGAGCGGTCCGCATCGGCAAGTGGCCCGGACCGAATCGAAAGCGGCGCCAACCCGGCACCGGGATACCCGCGAACGGGGCACCCGCGTGAGGAGCGAATGATGACTGACACGACGCAACAACTCGGACTGGGCGGCCAGAAGATCATTGAGGATCTGCGGGTGCTGCTCAGAGATTCGCAGGAAATCCTGCGGCTCGCCGCCAACGTGCCCGGCGAGGGCGTCGACGCGCTGCGCGGCAAGTTGGGCGCGCACGTCGAAAGCCTGCAAGCGGCGCTCGGCGACGCACAGCAAGACGCGCAGCGGCGCTACCGGGCGGCCACGATCGGCACCGAGCGCTATGTGCGGCACAACCCGTGGCGTTCGATCGCGATCGCCGCGGGCGCCGGTTTTGTGCTCGGTGTGCTCGCCGCCCGCTGACACCCACCCGCGCCGTAGGCGCGCACGCCGGTACCCATTCCGCTTCACGACCATAAGGAGTTCACAATGGCACGACCCATTGGCATGTTCAGCGTCTTGATGGCCCTCGGCGGCTTTCTGGCGGTCCGCTACGTGCAGAGCAGGCGGGGGACGCGTTTTTCCACCGGAGGCAGAGAATTAAGCCGCTGGGAGGGCGAGGGCGGCGCCGTTGCCGCGCCGGCCGGCTCGCCAGGCGCCGCTAGCGTGTCGCCGGGCGGCAACGGCTCGGCCCATTCGAACGGCGACGAGCGTCCGTGGCCCTTTCCGCGCAGTTAAAGCGCCTGAGCCCCGGCTGCCCGCCGATCTATCGCTTTCGGGCGCCGCGTCGTCTCGATTGTTAATTTTATATCCGGATCGCCGTATAATAGACAAATATACAACAATGATGCGGCAATGGGCGGTCAATGCTTGGCCATTGTTGCGTTATTGTGCGTAGTGACGGCGGATCGCGCCTGCGGGCAATGAGATGCGCGCCTCGCGAGGCGCGCCGCATCCACTGCGCCGCGCGGCCCCGTTCGCTTTTGTGCATGCGCGTTCGCATGTTTTCCACCCACGCTTGCAAGCTTTCGAGACGCGATGCCACATGTACTGATTGTCGACGACGATGCCGGTACCCGCGAGGCGCTTTCCGCCATCATCGGGGAAGACGGGCTCACTACCGCCACCGCGGGCGATTTGCGCGAAGCGCGCATTCAACTGGTCCGGCAAATGCCGGACGTCGTCTTTACCGACCTGAAGCTGCCCGATGGCAGCGGGGTCGACCTTTTCGAAGATCTCGATCCGCGTTCCGGCGTGGAAGTGATCGTGATCACGGGCCACGCCACAGTGGAATCGGCGGTCAACGCGCTGAAGATGGGCGCCACCGACTATCTCGTGAAGCCGATCAACATGCAGCGCGTGAAGGCGATCCTGTCACGCCTGCCGCGCGCCGGCGACCTCAAGGCGGAAATCGGCACGTTGCGCGGCGAGTTGCGCCGCATGGGCCGCTTCGGCCTGATGCTCGGCAATTCGCCCGCCATGCAGGAGGTGTACGACCAGATCGGCCGCGTCGCGCCCACGGCGGCCTCGGTGATGCTGGTCGGCGAGTCCGGCACCGGCAAGGAAGTCGCTGCGCAGACGCTGCACCAACTGAGCTTGCGCCGCAAGCACGCGTTCCTCGCGGTGAATTGTGGTGCGATCTCGCCGAACCTGATCGAATCGGAAATGTTCGGCCACGAACGCGGCTCGTTCACCGGTGCCGACCGCCAGCACAAGGGCTACTTCGAACGTGCCAACGGCGGCACGCTGTTTCTCGACGAAATCACCGAAATGCCGATCGAGTTGCAGGTGAAACTGCTGCGCGTGCTGGAAACCGGCATGTTCATGCGGGTCGGCACCACCAAGGAAATCGAAACGGACGTGCGCCTCATCGCGGCCACTAACCGCGACCCGCAGCAGGCGGTTCTGGAAGGCAAGCTGCGGCTCGATCTGTACCATCGGCTGAACGTGTTCCCGATTAGCCTGCCGCCGCTGCGTGACCGCGGCAAGGACGTTGAACTGCTCGCGCAGGCGTTTCTCGACGAACTCAACGAGCGGCACAGCACCCGCAAGCACTTCCCGGCCGCCGTGAAGGATATGCTGATGTCATATCCCTGGCCGGGCAACGTGCGAGAGCTGAAGAACTACGTGCAGCGCGCGCACATCATGTCCGGCACGGATTCGGACAGCACCGCGACGGTGCCGTTGCAGATCACCTTGTCGAAGCCCGCCGCCGGGACGGCCATCACGATTGCGTTTGGCACGTCGCTCGCCGAGGCGGACCGTCAACTGATTCTGGCCACGCTCGAGCAATGCGGCGGCGTCAAGACGCGCGCTGCCGAGATCCTGGGCATCAGTCTGAAGACGCTGTACAACCGCCTCGTGGAGTACGGCAACGACGCACGCGAAGACAGCGACGCGGCGGACGAGTCGCGCGCGCTGGGCGACGCGGACGTTTGACACGGGCCGCGCGCGCCCGAAGGGAGCGCGTCAACGAAAGGGTAAGGGTATGGACCTTGCTGCGATCGGATGAAACGCATACGAGGACAACCGACATGCCGCATCACGCCGCTGCTCCCGACCTCCCGCTTTCACGGCACGCGCATCGTCCGGAGCCGATCGAGCCGCCCACGCCGACGCCGAACCCGGCGGAGCCCGATACGGTTCCCGGTCCGACTCCAGAGCCAATCGAACCGGTCGAACCGGTTTCTCCGCCGATCGGCGATCCGCCGCCACAGCCTACCCAAGCGCCCCAGGCAGGCGAGGGCCAACTTCGGCGAATGCAAGTCTGACCATGCGACGTGCGGTGTGAGGGTCTTGCAATGCAGCGATTTGTGTACTTGTTACAAACCCGGCGCATCTTTTACCGGCAGTTACTTTGTCGGGTCACGACCCTGTATTGATGCCGCGCTCAGCGGCAGGCTTCCTCTGAAGGCATCGATCATGAGACATCCTGCACTTCGGCGTTCCGCGCGGCATGCGAAGCGCGACGCCCGACCCGCCAGCAACACGCCCGAGCCGGCGGAGTCTGCCGACCCGGCCGCGCAAAATCGGGTGGCCCCCGACGCCCCGCCGGACGGTGAGCACAACCAGGGCGGCGTGCGCCGGGAAGGCTTGGACTACCAACGCGATCTCGGTTCCGAACAGGACGCCTGAATTTTTCGCGAAGTCCGGCCGACGCGCGGGGCCGCTGTTAGCGCCTATTCTCCCTAGGCGCAGTTTGATAGTATAAATTCCTTCCGACCGCGCGTTTTTTGCGGATTCGTTCCCGCCTGTCACATTTGCATACATTTTTATTTCACGCATCTGGCAAAAAGGCACGCGACTTGCGTGGCTTTCCTTTGGTACATAGGTTCGCAGGCCCATGCAGCGAAGCAATCAAGTGCAGCGAAGCAACTGAACTAGGTGGAGACCCAATGAGCAGATTGATCGTGGTATCGAATCGTGTCGCACCGATCCAGGAAGGACGTCCCGCAGCGGGCGGCCTCGCAATCGGCGTGCTGGACGCACTGAAGGAAACCGGCGGAGTCTGGTTCGGCTGGAGTGGCGAAACGGTGAGCGAGCCGTCCGCACCGGTCATCGAGAAGCAGGGCAACGTCACGTATGCGACGGTGGGCCTCACCAAGCGCGACTACGACCAGTACTACCGCGGCTTTTCGAACGCGACGCTGTGGCCGACATTTCACTATCGGAACGACCTCTCGCGCTACGACCGTCAGGAGTACGCGGGCTATCAGCGTGTCAACGCGACGCTCGCCAAGCAGCTGAAAGAACTGCTGAAACCCGACGACATTATCTGGGTGCACGATTACCACCTGCTGCCGTTCGCGCGCTGCCTGCGCGAAATCGGCGTGAAAAATCCGATTGGTTTTTTTCTGCATATCCCGTTTCCGGTGTCGGAAGTGCTGCGCACCATTCCGCCGCACGACGAACTCGTCAAGGCAATGTGCAGCTACGACGTGATCGGCTTTCAAACCGAGGCGGATCGCCAGTCCTTCGTCGACTATATCGAGCGCGGCCAGCATGGCACGTCGAGCGAAGACGGGATGGTGCACGCGTTCAACCGCTTCCTCAAAGTCGGCGCATATCCGATCGGCATCTATCCGGATGCGATTGCCAAGGCCGCCGAGCAGTTCACCGACCGCAAGCCCGTGCGCAGCCTGCGTGACGGGATGCGCGGGCGCAAGCTGATCATGAGCGTCGACCGGCTCGACTATTCGAAGGGGCTGGTGGAGCGCTTCCAGGCGTTCGAGCGCTTGCTGCTGAATGCGCCGGGATGGCACGGACGCGTTTCGCTCGTGCAGATCGCACCGCCTACCCGCGCGGACGTGCAGACGTATCAGCGGATTCGGCAGACGCTGGAAGGCGAGGCCGGCCGTATCAACGGTCGGTTCGCGCAGCTCGACTGGACGCCGATCCAATACCTGAACCGCAAGTACGAACGCAATCTGCTGATGGCGCTCTTCCGTCAATCGCAGGTGGGTTACGTGACGCCGCTGCGCGACGGCATGAATCTCGTCGCGAAGGAGTACGTCGCGTCACAGGATCCGACCGATCCCGGCGTGCTGGTGCTCTCGCAATTCGCCGGCGCCGCCGAGCAATTGCCGGGCGCGCTGGTCGTCAACCCGTTCGATCTGTCGCAGATGGCCGAAGCACTGGAGCGCGCGCTGTCGATGCCGCTCGCCGAGCGTCAGGCGCGTCATGCCGACATGATGGCGCCGATGCGCGAGAACAACCTGTCCGTGTGGCGCGACACCTTCCTCGCCGATCTGCGCAATATCGCGACGGCCTCTTCGGTGACGGCCAAAGCGGTAAAGCTCGCTGACGTGACGGCTTCGTCGTCGTCCTAGCCGGACCGGCGCCCGTCGCGCTGTTGCGACAGGCGCGCCTGCCGTCACGTCTGCGCCGCCTCGAACAGATGCCGAAGGGCATGGATCGCACGATACGATCCATGCCCTCAGTCTTTTCGCGCGACGATTGTCTCAGGCAGCTTGCGCCGTTACCCGCTGCATGACTCGCATGGTGCTCACCACCGCCGCAACCGCCGAAAATCCGGCCGCGACGTACAGCGAAACGATCGGCCCATTCTGCGGCGCAACGCCGAAAATCAGCGCGACCAGCGCCGCGCCGAGCGTCTGCCCGGTCAGGCGCGCGGTGCCGAGCATGCCGCTCGCGCCGCCGCTCCGGTCGCGCGGCGCGGCGGCCAGCATGGTTCGGTTGTTCGGCGACTGGAAGATGCCGAAGCCCGCCCCGCACAAGGCCATGCGCCACGCGATCTGCGTCGTATCCGGATGTGCGCCGAGCGTGGCGAGCAGCAACAGCCCGGCCGTCAGCGCCGCGAGTCCGACGCCGCCCAGCCACCCCGCCGACACCTTGTCCGACAGCACACCGGAGATCGGCGCCGCGATGACGATGATCGCCGGCCACGGCGTCATCAGCAGACCGGTCTGGACTTGCGACATGCCCAGCATGTCCTGCAGCAGAAACGGCAGCGACACGAAGGCCAGCATCTGCGCGCAGAACGAGCACACCGACGTGCCGATCGACAGCGCGAACACCGGAATTCTCAGCAAATCGATGGGCAGCAGCGGCGCGGGCTGCGTCAACTGGCGGCGCACCAGGAAGTAGCCGACCACGAGCGCGCCGAGCGCCTCTAGCGCGACATAGCCGGGCCGCTCGCCGTGCCCGAGGCCGTCGACCGCGAAAATCAGCAGGCCGAACACCACCGCGTTCATCAGCGCGCTCAGGTAGTCGTAGGGCGACTCGTGGCCCGGGTTCATCGGCAGCGCCTTGAAGCCGCCGATGATCGCCGCAATGCCGATCGGCACATTGATCGCGAACAGCCACGGCCACGATGCGACGGAGAGCACGCCGGCGGCCACCGTGGGCCCGACCGCCGAGGACATCGCGACCACCATCGCGTTGATCGCGACGCCGCGCCCGAGCTGCGTGGGCGGGTAGATCATGCGCACCAGCGCGGTATTGACGCTCATGATGCCGGCCGCGCCGAAGCCCTGGATCATGCGGGCGAGCGCGAGAGTCGGCAGCGAGGTGGACAGCGCGCAGCCGAGAGAGGCCACCGTGAACAGGACCAGCCCGCTCAGATAGACGCGCCGGTAGCCGATCCGGTCGCCGAGCGAGGCGAGCGGCAGCAGCGAGATGGTGACTGCCAGCTGATACGCGTTGACGACCCAGATCGAGCCGGCCGCGCTCGCCTGCAGGTTGCGCGCGATGGTAGGCAAAGCCACGTTGGCAATCGCGCTGTCGAGCACTGCCAGCGTCAGTCCGAGCGCGATGACCAGCATCGCCCAGTAGCGCTGCGGAATCGGCAGGCCTTGTTCGGCTGAGTGCTCGAACGACGCGTCGGGAGCGGCTGTGGCCGGGTCGGCCGGCGGGGGGCGGTCGTTGCGCGAGGGTTTTGCGTGCATCGCTTGTTTGATTTGTAGTGGGACGGTGCGACGCCCGGGTGATGAGACGGCTCACGCGCGCCGCCAGCCGTCGCCGAATAAGACCGCGCCCGGAGTCGTCCAACCGTCGAACCGGCCAACTGGTGAACCGGGCCAACCGGCCTGCCGGCGCGGAACCCGAGCGCGGGCCGCGCCCGCGCTCGTCTATTTCAGTTCGTACAACCCCGTGTGGGTCGTCGAGTCGATTTCGTTCATATGCGTCATGAAGCGCGCGACCGCGTTCGTGGTCTCCGCGTTGATGGGCAGATGCGGCACGCTGAGCGCATGCAGCCGGAAGATGTAGCGATGCGTCCGGTCCCCGCGCGGCGGCGCGGCGCCGCCGAAGCCTAGCGTGCCGTAGTCGTTGCGCACCTGCAGCGCGCCTTGCGGCAGCAGCGAGCCGTCCGCCTTGCCGGCGTTGCGCGGCAGGGAACGGGCCTCGGCCGGGATGTTCACCACCACCCAGTGCCAGAAGCCGCTGCCGGTCGGCGCGTCGGGATCATGTACGGTCAGCGCGAAACTCTGCGTGTCGGGCGGCGGCGCGTCCCACTGCAACGCGGGCGAGATGTTTTCGCCATCCACGCCGAACGCCTTGTCGTTATATTCGTGGGCTTTCGGCATGAAGCCGAAATTGGGGAAGTCGTCGGACCAGAGACGGAAATCAGCCATGATGTGCCTCCCTTGTTGATTGGTTCTCGGATCGCGGAGCGTCGGATTTCGCTACCGACCCTGCGGCTGCGCGCATGGCGGTACGCAAAGAGACTTCGGGCTTAGCTCGTCGAGTGTATCACCAGCGGCTGCCGGATTCGTTGGGCGCCGGGTACGGCTGTGAGCGCCTTTCAGCCGCGTTCCTCGAAGCTCGGCGCGTCGCTCTTCAGCCATTCCATCAGCCGCTGCAACACGCCGCCGATGTCGCGATTGCCGCCTCGCAATGCGCATTCCCACACCACGGCCACGCGCCATCCGCCGGCGAGCAGCGCGTCACGGACTTTGTCGTCGTTGCTGCGATTGCGGCCGATCTTCTCGCGCCAGAAGTCGGGCCGGGTTTGCGGCCATTTGAAAAGATGGCAGTCGTGGCCATGCCAGAAACAGCCGTGCACCAGCACCACCGCACGATATCGCGGCAACACGATGTCCGGGCGTCCAGGCAGACCGCGCGCGTTTAGCCGGAAGCGAAAGCCCTGCCGATGCAGCAGGCTGCGGATCAAGACCTCCGGTTTGGTATTGCGCCCGCGGATGCCGGACATCATCCGGCTGCGCGTCGCGCTATCGACGATATCGACCATGTGTCAGTGCCCGAATGCGCGGCGCTCGGGACGCCGGGCGTTGAACCAGCCGGCCTCGTTCACGCGTACAGCGACAGCGCTTGGTTCGAACCATCGCAGTTGTCCCCGGCGAGCAAAGCCTGCAGATGCGGGAGCATGATGCGCGCCACTTCGCGCATCACCGGCATGACCACGCTGTTGCCGAACTGGCGGTAGGCCTGCGTATCGCTGACCGGAATCCTGAACGTGTCGGGAAAGCCCATTAGCCTTGCGCATTCGCGCGGCGTCAGGCGGCGCGGGCGCAGCGCTTCGCCCTGATAAACGAGAATTTCGGAGCCGTCCTTGTGATAGCGCGCCGACAGCGTGCGGGTGACACTGTCCCGATGCGCGATGCCGAAGCCGAAGCCGTTGCCCGCGGCGCGATGTTTGGCCGCGTAGTTTTGCAGATAGGCCCACAGCTTCGGTGTGAGCGTGTACTTCGGCTGCACGCGGTGTGCCGCGTGGTCGAAGAAGCGGTCGTGATCCCACGGCAGCACCGGCTCGCTGCCGTCCGTGCGATGCAGGATCGAGCCGAGCCGCGGGCCCTGTTCGGGCAGCCGCAGATGGTCCCACGAGAACGCCGTCTTGCCGCGAAATCCGACGATGATGATGCGCTCCCGATGCTGCGGCGTGAAATGCTGGCCATCGACGACGCGGTAATGCACCTCGTAGCCGAGTTCGTCCCGCAAGGTTTGCAGGATCACGTCGAAGGTGCGGCCCTTGTCGTGGGACAGCAGATTCTTCACGTTCTCCAGCAGGAAGGCGGCGGGGCGCTTGGCCGCGATGATTCGCGCGACGTCGAAAAAGAGCGTGCCTTGCGTCGTGCATTCGAAACCGTGCGGCCGGCCCAGCGCGTTTTTCTTGCTGACGCCGGCGATCGAAAACGGCTGGCACGGGAAGCCGCCGAGCAGCACATCGTGACTCGGCACCTCTTCAGCGGGGAACGAGACGATGTCGCCGATCAGCGTGTGTTCGCCGTCCCCGCGATGGTTTTCGCGATACGTTTTTACGGAGAAATCGTTCCACTCGCTCGTGAATACGCAGTTGCCGCCGTGTGCTTCAAAGCCCAGGCGGATCCCGCCGATGCCGGCGAAAAGATCGATGAAGCGGAACTGCGGCTGGGCGGCGTCGGTCGCCGCAACGCCCGTCGTCCGTGGGTGTTGCTGCAGCAAATCGCGCAAGGCGGGCTCCAGCATGGCCGGGCACGGCGTTTCGCCTTTTTCCCAGCGACGCACCGTCTTGATGTCCTTGCCGACATGCGCGGCGATTTCGCGTTGAGTGAAGCGGGCGCGCGCCTGGCGGAGCAGATGGAGCGGTGCGGCGAGGGTCACGGACGTCCTTGCTGGGAATTTTTGCGGACATTATGACCCGAGGTCGTCCCGTTTTCCTATTTTCGCAACGCACGGCGGCCAAATTTGCGGCCGCGCTCCAGGCGTCGGCGGCGGCGAACGCTGTTTGTCACAGGGCAATGCGCGACCTGTCGGCATCACGCGACTTCTGACCGTGGCGACATGTGTTCGAGGCCGCGATGCGGTTCGCGGCCCCGTTTATCGACGCAATCCCAGGCGGGCAGGCCAACCGTCATTCGCACCGACGCGGCAGGTCAGAGCGCGCGGCTCGCACTGGCCGGGTCCGGCGGGGCAAACGGCGCGCCGGCGCTCGCGTCCGGTTCGTCCAATGCCGGCGCGGTTTCGAACTGGTGGAGTTGCAGCAGCAGGCTGTCGACCATGCACAACTGCGCATGGGACAGGTGGCCGCTGTCGAGCACCTGATGCAGACGCTTGCGCCAGTACGCGGGCGGCAAAATGGGGCCGGCAAGGTCGCCGCGTAAGGACACGCTCATTACCCGCGCAATATGCGCGATGTCGCGGTCATGCAGCGTGGCTTGGGATGATCCCGAAAGCGTGGTCGGTGTAGGGTCCATGACTCCTCCATGGCTCTTTTACGGCACATTTCCGCGAGACTTTAGACGAATGATCGATATTTTTCGACGGCTCGCCTCAGCGCGTCGCGTGGCGGACCTCTCCCGGGCATAGCCGTTGCTCACTATTGGGACTGGCGCAATGTCGCGCCGGCATTCATAAGCGGAGCCAAACATGAACAAGGACCAGGCGAAGGGCGTCGGCGAACAGGTAAAAGGCAAGGTGAACGAGGCCATTGGCAAGGCGACCAATAATCCGGCGAGAGAAGCCAAGGGCGACCTGCAGCAAGGCGCGGGCAAGGTGCAGAAGGCCTATGGCGATGCCAAGGAAGATGCGAAGGACACCGCCAAGCGCAAGACGCCATAAGGCGGGTTGTGGGGGCTGCTGCCAGGCTTGCTGTTTGCCTGGCGGCGCAAGGAGGCGCTTCGGCGCCTCTTTGTGTTTTGCGGTTTTCGTTTTGTTATTTTTGCCGCTCACCGCTCACCGCTCACCGCTCACCGCTCACCGCTCACCGCTCACCGCTCGCCGCTCGCCGCTCGCCGCGCGATGCTGCGTTAGGCGATTGCGCCGTTTACCGCGTACCGGGGCTGGTTCACGGTGTGCGCCTGGGAGTAACCCGCGATCGCGGTTGTGAGCCATTCCGCGTGCGGAGTGTCGCCTTTAGACTGGGTGCATAGCACACGGAGGCGGCGCCGATGACACCCCAAAAAATCCTTTCGATGTTCGAACGGCAGTACCTGGAAGGCAAGCTACCCGCCGACCTCGAGCCAACCTGCGCGAGCTTTGCCGCGTGGCTGGCGACCGCCTGGGAGCTGCTCGACGGCGAGCAGAGGACCCTGCTGTTGACCGTCGGCGCGGCGTTGTGGAGCGAAGGGTTCGACTCGCGCGCGGGTACGGCGACCAAGGACCTGTGGTGAGCGTTCTGGTCGAGTGTGATGTGTCGGCGAGCGACGCCGATGTTTTCGGCTGCCCGGCGCCGGGCGCAACTGGATGGCCGCGGGCGGTGGCGCGCTGACTCGCGTAGTCGGTGAATGGTCAGATTGCGTCGATGCGTCAATTCGGTCTCGATTGACGGCGGCGGCCGAGAATACCGTGCTCGCGTTCGGGCTTCGCCTCGCTGACGCGGCCGCACACGCGCTCACGCGAGTCGGTTTATATTTGACGGTCCCGCGCTCGGGGCTGAGCGTCCGGTCGTCGCACGACCCGTCCGCTGCACCTGCGATCCGCGTTCAACTCGCATGACTCACGCACAAAGGGTGACACCGTTCCATGACCGATTTATCCGCTTTTCCGATCACGAAAAAATGGCCCGCCGAGCATCCCGACCGGATCCAGCTCTATTCGCTGCCGACACCGAACGGCGTGAAGATTTCGATCATGCTCGAAGAGACCGGGCTGCCTTATGAACCGCATCTCGTACGCTTTGACACCGACGATCAGGTGACACCGGAGTTCCGCTCGCTCAATCCGAACAACAAGATTCCGGCGATCCTCGATCCGCACGGTCCGGACGGCAAGCCGCTGCCGCTGTTCGAGTCCGGCGCGATCCTGATTTACCTTGCGGACAAGAGCGGCCAGTTCATTCCGCAGCACGCCGCTGGCCGCTATCAAGCGATTCAGTGGCTGATGTTCCAGATGGGCGGCATTGGCCCGATGTTCGGCCAGGTCGGCTTCTTCCATAAGTTCGCCGGCAAGGACTACGAAGACAAGCGTCCGCGCGATCGCTACGTCGCGGAAGCGAAGCGGCTCCTCGGCGTGTTGGAACAGCAGCTGGAAGGGCGTGAGTGGATTCTCGGCGACTCGTATTCGATTGCGGACATCGCTACGTTTCCGTGGGTGCGCAATCTGGCCGGCTTCTATGAAGCGGGCGACCTGGTGGGCATTCAGAACTTCCCGAATGTGACGCGCGCGCTCGCTGCATTCGTTGCGCGTCCCGCGGTGGAGCGGGGGCTCAATATTCCGAAGCGGCCGTCTTGATGATGTCGTAGTCGGGCCCAGGCGCGGTGTTCCGGCTGAAGCCCGAAAAAAGGCAGCCAATCAGGCGAGAGGAACACACGCAATGATGGCAGCAAAAAGCCCCGCGGCTGAAAAAATGCGGGGCTTTTGGGCAGATCTGGCAGATGCCGGAAATCTAGTTGGTCCCTGACAGAGCCATCGAGCATCGTCGGATGCAAGGAACGCCGCCACACCTGCAATGTCGTCCGGCCGTCCCGCGCGGCAAAGCGGCGTTATGGCAACCGTTTTCCGCCCGATCTTCGAACCGACGATGGCGCCGGTTTGCATGCCTTCCATCTTCGCATAAGCGCCGTGAACTCCGGTTCGAGACCGCCGCTATTTGATGCCGATTGCCATCGAGTCGGGGCCGACAAGGCGCTCCACGCGCACCTGCGTAAAGCCCGCCTCGCGCATCCATTCGATGCATTGCGCGCCTGTGTAGTCGAAGCCTCCGGGAGTTTCGATCAGCATGTTCAGACTCATTAGCAGGCCGAAAGCGTTGTGCCGGCGCTCGTCGTCGATCATCGCGTCGTAGACGATGAGGGAGCCACCATCCGGCAGTGAGTCGTGGCACTTGCGCAGCAACGCGCGCTTCTGGTCAAGATCCCAGTCGTGCAAGACGTGGCCCATCACCAGCACGTCGGCTGTTGGGCATGGATCGTCGAAGAAGTTGCCTGCGAAGAAGTGCAGTCGCTCCTCCAATCCGTGCGATGCGACGTATTCCTCAAAGACAGGGCGCACTGGGGGCAAGTCGAAGCCGCCGCCCGACAGATGCGGATGCGCGAGCGCGACCTGCACCGGCAGTGCGCCCTGTGCCGCGCCGATGTCAATGAACGTACGGTAGTTCTGCCACGGAAACTGCTGCGCGATTGCTCGCGCCGCGTTGAGACTGACACCGCTCATCGCGCGCAGGAACGTGCGCAGTCGTGCTCCGTCACTATAAATCGCCTCAAAGACGTTCCCACCCTGCCTAGCCTCGTTTTGTGGCATGCCGGTGCGCAACGCTTCTGTGAGCGAGCCCCAGAACGGATAGAGCCGTGAGTTCGCCATTTCGAGCAGCCCGCCGACATAGCCCGGCTTCTCCTGGTCGAGGAAGAGATCGGCGTCTCGCGTGTTGCTGTAGACGCCGTCAGTGCGGTTCAGGAGGTTGAGCGCGACAAGTGCGTCCAGGAAATCGAGCGCCGATCGCGGATGCAGGCCCAACGCCCCAGTGAGTTGCGAGGCGTCTTGGGGGCCGCGTGCGAGATGGCTGAATAATTGCATCTCCACAGCCGAGAGCAATGTCTTCGATGCCCAGAAGCCCATTGCCACCTGCAGGATGTATTCGGGCGAAGGCGCCGCTTCTGTCGCGTGGTCGGCGCGCGGCGCCTGCTGTTGCGTGACTGATACTGATGCCATCAACGTCTCCTTACGAACATCGTTCGTCGTCGGATCGACATGCTAGGCGCACGATTCGATTTCAGATGTGCGCTACCGCACGGAGAGATGGGCGCGATCGTCATCCGGATCGTCCCTCGTTCGCGCGCCCGGCGGAACTGATTCGAATGTGCTACAGCCGGCAGAAGAACGCCTCCGCGTCAGCTCGTCGTCCGTGCACAAAGCAGTGTCAATGTAATGGTCTCACTATAGTCCGCTTTCCTGTTGAGCAATGCTGACCCGCGTAGGAAGCGATCACGGGTGGCAAGCCCAATCCTGAAATCGTCCAAGCTGATGACCGACGCCGAGGTCACGAAGCACCTTGGCGTTCGCACCGAAACGTTCGAGATACACCTTGACAAGATGCGATAGCGACCCAGTCTCCCGCATTTAGCTGGTTGTTGTGTCAATTCGAGGCGGTATGACATACCGCTTCCACACGATTGCCAGCCGGATCGAACAGGAACGCTGCATAGTAGTCGCTATGGTAGTGAGGCCGAAGCCCTGATTCACCGTCTGAACGTCCCCCGGCGGCGAGGCCTGCCGTGAAAAATGCGTCCACTTGTTCGCGGGACACTGCCTTGAAGCACCAATGCCGCTTGTTCACATCGATCCTGCTTGGGTCCAGATAGACAGCGAGGCACGTCGATTTTGTGTCGACCGCCGTGCAGCGCTCTCCGTAACCGAGCGCACTGGGACGGTCATAGACCTTGGTTGCCCCCAGCACCTTCATGATTGAGTCGTAGAACGGACGTGCCGCATCAAGATCGGGAACGCCGATCGAAACATGGTCTAGAAGCTGCATCGATTTTTGCTCCAGTCAAAGTTTTGACGGTTACCTTACTGCCAGGCCGAGCGATTATCTCTTACTACCCGACATCGACCGACGTTTGAATGTCCGAAATTGAGCGAGGTAAATGGCCGGAGCGGGTCCGTGAAGACTCATTCGTCAATCGAGCGAGGAGACATTCGCCGGCACGGGTTCGCGAATGTCAGTGAAGCGAACTTCAGCCGCCCCACAGTCGGACATCGGCGACCGTCGGCTTTGGCCGATGAAGGAGCGTTCGTCTCTAACAAACGGATGGCCGGTTACGGGGCGAAGCCGACGCCTGAACGTCCGACCGACGACGCCTGTCAACGGCGGTTTGTGGCCGGCAGTACCCGTTCGCCCACCTGCCGGAAAGCTGCCGTTGAAAACCTCAACGGCAGCTCTGTGGACCGTTCACCGAGCTGGCGCTCTCGGCCACGACCTGCCGTTCAACGCGCGGGGAAACATGCCGTCGGAGCGGCTGCATTCCAACCGGAAGCTGACGGACGGGCTACGTACGTACACAATTCGGCCCCAAGGGGCGTACGCCACTACGGGGCGCGGTACCCAAGCTGAGGATCCATGTCGCTTGAGTCGCCATCGCCTAGCAACACCCACCGATCAGTGACAGGATCATCATTATTGAACGCTTCAGGAATGTAACCTCCATCCAGCACCTTCTCAAATCGCTGAAGCCAATCGAGTACCGCTTGGCTCGCCTCGCCTTCACACATAGCGACTGCATCGCGAGGCGCTCGAGCAATGATTAGTTCAGCGAGTGCCCCGGGTGTCATGGTCGACGACATCACGATGTCCGGGTCACCATGAAGAACCGTTCGTTCGCTGCCGGTGGTGTACCGATAGATCTCCTCGTTGAATTTTTCTGGCGGATGAAACGCACAGCGCCAGTGCAATCCAGATGGCGCCGCATACGGCAGGATCATCAATCGACCGTACCCATGTCGAATTAACCAGATGCCGGCACGCGAAATGGTTTGTGCGACGGCCTTGGTATCTACGTGATCGTCATTGATTTCCTGGCCATTTGCCCGAAATTCAGGCAGATAAATGGCGGTGTCCTCATGAGAAACATATCGATCAAATCCTTCGGCGCGGACGCGGTGCTTCTCGAAGAAAACTTGAGGCGCAATCAGGACCGTCTCAAAGTCTACGTATGCCCCGTACTTCGCATTGTTGAGCCAGTACAGCGCTCGCGACTGGTATCGTTCAGGCTGGCCCGGCTCAAAGGAACCGTTTTCAAGTTTATTCTCAATATGCAAGGCAAACGGACCGCTATTCGGGCGAGAGAACACGACCAACACGTCCGTTTCGCTTTGCACGTATTTGACCACCGGCTCGCTAATCACGTGGGGCGCTGGTCGGCCAAAAAGGCACCTTGATTCGATTGAGGCGCGAGACATTCAGGGGTCTCGTCAAGCCAACAAGCGGTCTTTCAGCAGAGAGCGCCGACCTGAGCTGTCGACGTTAGCCGACGTGGTCACCGGGCCGCAGCACTCTTCAATGAGCTTCACTCTCTTCGACGCTGCTGGGCTTTCACTTCCGCATTCGGAATACGCGCGCCTGCTCCGAGCGCTGGCGAACTTCTGCAAGCGTGTATTGGACAGAGCGACCCTCCTCGGTCGGATTGGCGCTCGTGGTGTTCAGAATGTATTTCCAAGAGGTCCCGCGGCAAGGAAGTATCGCGCTCATTTCGCCCGCGAGGCGTCTGGAGTCAACTTGACGATTGCGTCGAGCGCACCATTCACCATACCGCGTACCACCGGCTCCACTTTCTTCGCGACCTCGGGCAGATAGTCGAACGGCGCGTTCTCGCTCATGTAGGTGGACTGGCACATCTCCAGTTGCACCGCATGCACGCCGTCCTGCGGCGCGCCGGCGTGCCGTGTGATAAACCCGCCCTTGAAGCGGCCGTTCGCAATCCACGTGAACGGACTTGCCGCGGCGACGCGCTGCACGGCTTTCTGTACGGAAGGCGCGGTGGTGCGGCCATCCTGCGTGCCGATGTTCAAGTCCGGCAGCTTGCCTTCGAAAAGGCGCGGCAGCACGCTCGCGATCGAGTGCGCTTCCCACAGCAGCACGTTGCGATGCTGGCGGCGCAGGCGCGTCACTTCTTCATGCAGGGCGTCGTGATACGGCTGCCAGTAAGTGGCCACGCGGCGATTGCGCTCGGCCGCGTCCGGCGTGCAGCCCTCGCGATACAGCGGCTCACCGCGAAAGGTTTCGGTCGGGCACAGCGACGTGGTCGTCTGCCCCGGATACAGGCTTTCGTCGTTCGAGGGCCGGTTCAGGTCGATCACGTAACGCGACACGCGCGCACCGAGAATCGTTGCGCCGAGCGAGCGGGCGAATCCGTAGAGGCGGTCCAGATGCCAGTCAGTGTCAGCGACCGTCAGCGCGATATCGGTGTACCGGTCACGCAGCGCATCCGGGATCTGCGTGCCCAGATGTGGAATGGAAATCATCAGCGGCGCATCGCCGCGTTCGAGTGAGAAAAGATCGTTCATGGTTCCTGGGATCGGTTGGCGGTTGCGTTCAGGCGTCGGCGAGCAGCTGTGCTAGCGCCAGGCGATAGTCCGCGTAATGCCTGGCTTCGTCGCGATGACGGCGCTCGTGGATCACGCGCTCGCCGCCGACGAAGACGTCGCGCACCGGTGTTTCGCCGTGCTCGCAGAAGACGGCGGACGACAGCCACGTCGCGCTGGTCTGCTCGACGAGATCGGGATGGTCGGGGTCGAGCACGATCCAGTCCGCCCGCGCGCCCTGCTCGAGGGCGCCGGCCGCGCGGCCGGTGGCACGTGCGCCGCCCGCAAGCGCGCCCTGGAACAGGCGGTCGGCGACATGCGAAACCTGCGGCGAGGCCAGCACGTTGCGCTGACGCCGCGCGAGCCGCTGGCCATATTCGAGCAGACGCAGTTCCGCGCGCCAGTCCACGCCGATATGGCTATCCGAGCCGACGCCGAACGCGCCTCCTGCATCGAGGTAGTCGCTTGCGGGGAATAGGCCGTCGCCGAGATTCGCTTCGGTCGTGAGGCACAGGCCTGCAATCGCGCCGCTCTTCGCGAGCGCGAGCGTTTCGCGTTCGTCGACGTGCGTCGCATGCACGAGGCACCAGCGCGCGTCGACGTCGAAACGCTCGAGTAGCCATTGCACGGGCCGCGCGCCGAGCGCCGCCAGTGAGGCATCGACTTCCGCGGTCTGCTCGGCAATGTGGATGTGAACCGGCGCGCCGGGCGACATCTCGTCGAGTCCTTCGAGCGCGGCGCGCAACGAATCCTCCGACACGGCGCGCAGCGAGTGAGGCGCGATTCCGTAACGCAACGCGCCGTGCTCCGGACGCGCTGCGCGCAGCGCGCCGAGAAGCTCCAGAAAGGCGTCGGTCGCGTTGATGAAGCGGCGCTGGTCGGCGCGCGGCGGTTGTGCGCCGAAGCCGCTGTACTGGTAGAGCACCGGCAGCATCGTCATGCCGATGCCGGTCTCGCTCGCGGCATCCACGACGCGCTGCGCGAGTTCGGCCGGATGCGCGTGACGGCCGCCGTCCTGCGCGTGGTGCACGTAGTGGAACTCACAGACGGACGTATAGCCCGCCTTGAGCATCTCGACATACAGCCAGCGCGCTATCGCACCGAGCGTCTCGGGCGTGATGCGTGCGGCGAAGCGGTACATCAGGTCGCGCCAGCTCCAGAAGCTGTCCGTGGGATTGGCGCGGTATTCCGTGAGGCCGGCCATGGCGCGCTGAAACGCGTGCGAATGCAGGTTCGGCATACCTGGAATGACCGGCCCCGCTGCGCGCACGGCATCCGCCGGCGCGGTGGGCGTGTCGGGCGTAACTGCGATGAACGTACCCGCCTCGTTCCACTCGATCAGTACGTTGGTGCGCCAGCCGTCCGGCAGCAGCGCATGCGCTGCAAAGAGCGATTTCGGGGATGAATTCAAGAGTTGCCTTCCGTATCCAGCGACGTGCACACCAGCACGCCGTCTCCTTGTATGTCGATCTCGACGGGATTCGCCCGGTCGATGCGCAGCGTGTCGAACCGGTTCAGTGCGATGCGCGTCTGACCGACCCGCACTTCGGTCGCGCCCTGAGCGCAAACAAACAACACCGTATCCGCGGCGAGGGTCCGGCGGACCGGCGAGCGTACGATATCGACCGAGGCGCGTACGGTGCCGCGGTACGTCATCAGGTTGAACACCCGCACAGGGCCGTTTGCGAGGCGCGCCACCACCGGCGCCTCGCCGGCAAAGCGCGCAATGTGGAACGCGCGCAGGACGCCTGGGCTGTCGAGCGTCACGCCTGCGCCGTCGAGCACGATCAACAGGCGGTCGATGCCGTCGAAACGGGAGAACGGCCCGTCGCGATCGATATCGGCGATGCTCACGCGCCAGGCGTGCGCAAGAGATGCGACTTCGCGCGTGATACCACCGCTGTTCTTCCACGGCGCCGCCACGAGCGCGGCGCCGCGTATCAAGGTCAGGTTCATGCGCGCGACAGCACCGCCTGCAGGAAAGAGCGCGTGCGGGGCTGCGTCGGCGTCGAAAAAATCTGCGCGGGCGGCCCCGCTTCGACGATCTCGCCACCGTCCATCACGACCACGACGTCCGCCACTTCCTTCGCGAAGCCCATCTCGTGCGTGACGACGACCATGGTCATTCCTTCGGAGGCGAGCAGCTTCATCACCTGCAGTACTTCGCCCACGAGTTCGGGGTCGAGCGCGGAAGTCGGTTCGTCGAAGAGCATGACGCGAGGTTGCATTGCCAGAGCCCGCGCGATGGCGACGCGCTGCTTTTGGCCGCCCGAGAGGCTGGCGGGCATCGCATGCGCCTTGTGCTCGAGACCCACCTTCTTGAGCAAGGCGAGCGCGGCGGCCTCTGCATCGGCTTTCGAAGTGCCGCGCAGCATTCGCGGACCCACTGTTATGTTGTGCAACACCGAAAGGTGCGGGAACAGATTGAACGACTGGAACACCATACCGACTTCGGTGCGCAGCGCGTTGAGCGAGCGTTCTTTTAGCACCGTACCCTGATCGACGAGCCGGTGGCCGCAAATATCGATCGTGCCGCGCTCGGGCTTTTCCAGTCCGTTGCAGCAGCGCAGGAACGTGCTCTTGCCCGAACCGCTCGGACCGATCACGACCACGACCTGGCTCGGCTGGATATCGAAGTCGATGCCGTTCAATACGCGATGCGTGCCGAACGACTTCGTGAGTTCACGAATGCTGACGATAGGTTGAACGCTGCTCATTGCACCATGCCTCCTGCGCGCAGCCGACGCTCGACGCGATGAAGAATGAAGTTGGTCGTTTGCGTGAGCACGAGATACACGAGCGCGATCACGATATACACTTCGAGCGACCGGTAGGACACACTGATGATCTTCTGGCCTTCGTGCATGAGGTCGTCAATCGTCAGCAGCGACACCAGGGCCGAGTTCTTGATCAGCGCGATGAACTCGTTGCCGAGCGGCGGAATCATGCGCACAATGGCCTGCGGCAGAATGATCGCGCGCATGGCCTGTCCCGACGACATGCCGATGGAGCGCGCCGCTTCCATCTGTCCGCGATCCACGGACTGGATCGCGCCGCGCACGATTTCCGACACGTAGGCCGCCGAATACAGCCCGAGCCCGAGCATGCCGCACACGAACGCTGGCAGGAGAATGTCGAACTGCGGCAGGCCGAAGAACAGCAGGAACAGCTGCACGAGCAACGGTGTGCCGCGGAAGAAGATCAGATAGCCGGTGCAGAAGCCGTAGACGAGCCGCCGTTGCGGATAGAGGCGGCCGATGCCGATCAGGAGGCCGAGCAGGCACGAGAGCACGAGCGCGGCGGCGGTCACTTCAACTGTGACCAGCGCGCCGTGCGCGATGTCGGCCCAACCGGCGAACGCCGGCGTGAAGTCGAGTTGCATGAGTCAGGTGCGCCGGATTACTTCGCGTTTGCCGTGGTGTTGGCGCTCGCGCTGAACCACTTCTTCACGATGGCGTCGTAGGTGCCGTCCGCCTTGATTTTCGTGAGCGCGGCATTCAACTGGTCGCGCAATTGTGGTTCGTCCTTGCGCACCGCGATGCCGTACGCTTCGGTCGTCAGTTCCTTGTCCAGCACGCGGAAACCGGGGCGCGTGCGCGCGAACTGATACGCGGCGGGCTTGCCGGTGACGGCGGCGTCGGCACGGCCGATACCGACGAGATCGAACATCTCCTGGTTCTTTTCCACCTCCACGCGCTGCACCTGCGGATAGTTGTCGCGCAGGAAGTTGACCGACTTCGTGCCGACCTGCACGGTCACTTTCTTGCCGTTGAGATCGGCGAGCGTCTTGATCGGTGAGTCCGCCTTGACGAGCGCGGAGAGACCGCCGGCGAAATACGGTTGCGTGAAATCGACGACCTGCGCGCGCTCCGGCGTGATGTAGATGCCCGAGATCGCCACGTCGAACCGCCGCGCCACGAGACCCGGAATGAGCCCCTTGAAGTCGATGTCCGTCCACTGGACCTGCTTGCCCATCGCCTTGGCCAGCGCGTTCATGATGTCGATGTCGAAGCCGGTGCGCTGACCCTTATCGACGAATTCCATCGGCGGGAAGGTCGCGTCGGTTGCGACGTTGAGCACGTTCGAATCCTGCGCGGATGCGGTGCCGGGCGCGATCGTCGTCAGCAGTGCCATACCGAAGGTCGCAGCGGAAAGAAGGCATTTCAGTTTCATGGTGTGGGCTCCAGAGTGTGTGGTCGTTGTTGAGTGAGGTTCAGGCAGATTGCAGCCGGGCAGAGATGCTGTTGGCCGTGCGCACGGTCCAGTCGGCGAGTTGCTGTTCGCGGCCCGCGGCGCGCGAGGACGGGGCCATCAATGTGATCGATGCGCTCGCGCCCGCGCCGCGCGACATGCGCCGGAATACGGGCGCGCTCACGCCCCAGACGCCGGGATCGACTTCGCTGTCGCTCACGGCGTAACCGCGCGCGCGAATGCGCTCCAGCTCAGCTTCGAGAGCGGCGCGCGCCGCGTCGTCGCCGGCGAACTGGCGCTCCAGCGCTTCGTTGCGCGCTTTCTCCGCCATGAAGGCGAGCAGCGACTTGGCGGACGCGCCCGCGCGCAGCGGCACCGCGCGGCCCTTTTCGAACGAGCAACGCAGCGAGTGCGTGCTCTCGATCATCTCAAGGCAGATCACCTGGTCGTTCACGGCGACGATGAGCCCGACGCTCTCCTGCGTCGCGCGCGAGAGCTGCACCATGCCGTCGCGGCTCGCTTCGACCAGCATCGAATTGATGTCGAAGCCGAGTGCGAGTTGCAGGCTCACGGGGCCGGGCGCATAGCAGCCCGCGTCTTCCGTCACGAAGCCCCAGCGCTTTAGCAGCGCCACCTGGCGATAGAGCGTGCTTTGCGCGAGGCCGGTCACGCCGAGCATGTCCTTCACGGACATGGCCTTGCCGTGGCTCGCGAGCGCAGTAAGTACGAGCAGCAGGCGCTCGGCGCCGATGACGCTGGATTCCTGTTTCACCTTGAGTCTTGCCCGAAGAGATGCGATTCCGATGACGCAGAATGCCACGACGCTCCCGCCCGACAAAAATACGATTCCCATTCAGCGGGAATGATGAGTTAGGGTTTGCACTACCGCTTACATAAGCCATGTTCAGTCGCAGCTGTACCGCACAATGCGAAGGTCGCAGTCGTTTCGCTGGCGGGCAGACGCAATAGCGCCTTCATGTATTAAACGGCAACGGCCAACGTCGCTTCGATCGGACGGCGCTACGCACTGTTAGCTCTTTTGAGTTTGGAGCTGCCAGCTTGAGACACTGGCGGGGCTAGTCGACTGGGCGGACGAAAGCAGCGATGGTTTTTTCCAACACATTGCCTCGTTTGACGCGTCGTTTGATCACGGTGCGGCCACCATGACATCGAGTTCCGTCATTTTTTTAGATTTCGGCCCTGCAGTCGAATGACCGGTGTATTGCATTACCCGACGCCAAAACCCTGATCCAGCGAGCGGCGGTTCTGGCTCGGGAGTGTGAGTTCGCTGATCGAGGAAGCGGTCGTTCGGCTGGTCGGGGCCGCGACCGTCAGCAATCCGCCATATCGGTGACGTAGAACCCAGTCCGCCCCAATGTCCGCGATGGCCGATGACCGAGCGTACGTCCTTTACGATCGGATGGCCGGTTACGCGGGGCGTAACCGACGCTTGAACGTCCGAGCGACGCCGCACGTGAACGGCCGCAGTTGGCCGGCAGTACCCGTTCGCGCACCCTGCCGGAAAGCTGCCGTTGAAAACCTCAACGGCAGCTCTGTGGAACGTTCACCGAGCTGGGGCTCTCGGCCAGGAACGGTCCTTCTTCCTAAGCGTCGCGAAGACATTCAGACGGCGGTTCCGTTCAGATAACGGTCATTGACGAACACGACACGTAAGCTCAGCAGGTCTGCGGCTCAGCAGGTCTGCGAATTTCACGATAAACCCATCGGTCTCGTATCGGATCCCACGCGCGAAGATGCTCGACGTCCGCGGATCGCGGTGACTATGCAGCACGTCGTGCTCACCCGCGTATTCGAACCCGGCGGCCTCGACTTCGCGTCGCACGACCGCAGGATCGCTGCGATGCAGCGTCTTTGCCGCCTCCGCCGACGTCCCCGGCTGCGCCCCATGCTCGACGATTACGTAATGGCCGCCCGGCTTCAACACGCGAAAAACGGCGTGGTTCAATGCATAAACGTCGGTCGAGCGCAACACGGCTCAAACCGCTGCAATGCAATCTATCTCGATATCGAAACGTCCGGGCCATGCGGGCACGTTCACGAAAATCCGTGCCGGTGGCCGGGGGCCAAAGAACTGTGCATAGATTTCATTGACGATCGGGAACATCTCGACGGATGTGCAGTAGACGTTGCACTTGAGCACCTGGTCGAGCGACGATCCGCCGGTCTCGACGCAGAGCTTCAGTTGCTCCAGCACGCGTCGAGTTTGCTGTTCGATTGGCGCATCCAGCACCTCGCCGGTCTCCGGATCGAATGGCGGCAAGCCCGACACGTAAAGCGTGTCGCCGTGACGCGTGGCAACGGAGGTGGGTGCCTTCCAACGCTCGAGCCAGCTGGACAATGGTTCAACACGGATGATTTCCCGAGCCATGTGTTTCTCCTTGAGTGACGGAATTGGTATTCATGGCGAGCGTCAAACGTCGCCAGCGAACAGTGCATTGAGATCCGAACCCGCTGGGGCATCTGCGAAGCCGTCGAAGCGTCCTTCCGAAAGCGCCCTGGCGGAGCGCATGAGGCCGCCCCAGGCGCTCCTCGCGAGTGCGCCGCCCACGCTGACGCGCCGCACGCCCAGCGCTGCCAGTTCGGACAATGTCAGGAGCGAGTTCGCGCCAATCAGTACGTTCACCGGTTTGGGCGAGACCGCCGCGACGACGGCCTCAATCTCTTCGCGCGTCCGGATGCCCGGGGCGTACAGGCAGTCCGCGCCGGCCGCTGCGTAAGCCTTCAGACGCTCAAGCGTGTCGTTCAGGTCTGGCACACCAACAAAAAAATTCTCCGCGCGGCCGATCAGCAGCGTATCGCCACCGCTATCGTCGATTGCTTGCCGCGCCGCTGCGAGCCGCGCCACGGCGATCTCGATCGGCAACACGGGGGCGGCGGCATCGCCGCTCGCATCTTCGATCGACAGGCCGGCCACGCCGGCGGCGACCGCGAGTGTCACGCTCTCGGCAACGCCGGCCGCATCGTCGGCAAAGCCGCTTTCGAAATCTGCATTGACCGGCAGGTCGGTAGCCTGGACCATCGCACGCAAGTGCGCGAGGATGTCGTCGCGGCTCACCTGGTTGTCGGCGCGGCCGGTCGACCACGCATAGCCGGAACTCGTGGTCGCGACCGCCTGGAAGCCGAGGCTCGCGAGATAACGTGCGCTGCCGGCGTCCCAAGGGTTCGGCAGCGTGAAACAACCGGATTCGTGTAGCGCCCGGAATGCGGCGCGTTTTTCGGCAGTGGTGCGTGGCATGGCAGAACTCCCAGAGGAGGGGAGAAGCCCTTGCGGGCTTTCGGACGCGTTCAGGCGATTTCCATTTCGACTACCGGGAAGTCGATCTCCGTGTCGAACACGTTATTGACGAAATTCGTCAGCATGAACTGCGCACTCAGCGCGATGATCTCGACGATATTGGCATCGCTGTACCCGGCGGCTCGCACCGCGTCGAGGTCGCCCGTCGTTACTTTGCCGCGCGTTTGCATCAGCTTGCGCGCGAACGCCACCGCGGCCGCGACGCGGGGCACGTCTGAGTCCCCGAGTCTGTTGCGGCGAACCTCATCGCTGGAAAGGCCGGCAAATTCGGTGGCTACGTAGCTGTGGGCGCTGAGGCAGTACTGGCAGCCGTTGACCTGCGACACGGCCAGTGCAATGCCGTCGCGCGTCTTGATGTCGAGTGTTTTGGAGAGAGCGCCCTGTAGGCCGGGCCACCCGTTCAGCGCCTGGGGGCTTTGTGCCATGATGCGGAACAGGTTCGGCGTAAGCTTGAGTTGCCGCGACACGGCGTCGACGACGGCCTTGGACTCGGCGGGAACATTCTGCGGAATAGCGATGCGGCTCATTGCACTGCTCCTTGGGTTCGGTTCGAACTGCGGATGATGGCTGCGGGAACAGGTGTTCCTGCATTGAGAAGCAGTCTAGGAGCGATCGCCGCGCACAGGATCCCGCAAATGTGCGCAAAAGTCCGGCTCGTGGGTCGGCAGTCTGCCCTTCGGGCGTCGAGCGGGCGCGTCAATCCGCGCCGTGCCAATCAGGATCAGGATGAGGATGGTGTGGCTCGATACTCGGCGGGCGCCACGCCATAAATTTCGCGGAAGGCGCGTATGAAAGCACCGCGGCTTGCGTAGCCGGCGTTGTGCGCCACCTGGTCGAGCGCGAGATCCCCGGCGCGCAACTGGGCGGCGGCCTGGTGCATACGCATGTCGCGAAGCACCTGCATCGGCGCCTGGCCGAAGGCCGCCGAGAAGCGCGCCATGAACGCGGATCGGCTCAGACAGGCGATCTGCGCAAGGCTTTCGACAGTGTGCGGCGCGGAAGGCCTCGCGGTCATGTCGGCGAACGCGCGCGCGATCTGGGGGTCACCGAGCAGTGCGAAACGTTCCATCCACAGCGCGCTGGTTTTTAGCGAGCGGCGCACGAGCGCAACGATCACCTGCTTGAGCAGCGCGCCCGACATCGCACCGGCGCCGATTTCCTGTGCCATCAGCTCCTCGAAGGCAGTGCGCAGATACACGTCGAGCCGGTCGGACGGATCGAATTGCTCCACGATCGGCATCGAGAGCATTTCGAAGAGATTAATCGAGGCGCCGAAAGCCGCGGTGAAGTAACCGCAGATCATCACGGTCATGGGCTCAGTCGATCCGGCGCGGAACCGGTTGATGGAATCGACGACACGCTTATGCTCGCGGCCGGATACGACGACCGGTGCGATGCCCGTTTGGTTTGCGGGCACCTCGAGCTTCAGCGGATGTCGCGGTGGGACGATCAGCAGCGTGTGCGGTGTAAGGGGTACCGAATTGGCCCCTTCGATGTGTAGAAGCCCGCTGCCGGAAAGAATGTAGTGGATTCCGGGCGCTGCGTTGCCGTCGAGTTCGAGCACGAACCCTTCGCTTACGAGACACTCGGACAGGCCCAGGACGCGGATCTCGAGCAGCGCGATGAGTTCATCGAGGTGTGCTGCGGAGATGCGCGGGAACGACGACAAGGGCGTTGAAATGGACATTCGTTCGAAAGAACGCAGCAATGCCGGCCAAAGCTGGAAGGCGATGACGCATTGTCGCACGACTGCAGCGGGCTGCGGACTTGCCACGGCAGGCTAGCTCGCGTGTCGACGACCTCCCTAGGGAAGACGGAGAGAACTAGCTGTAGCAGCACATACTCAACAGTCTCCGTCGCTTTTGCACAGACAACGGCCGTACGGTTGAAGCACGGGCGACCGGCTGCAGTGGGTCGGTTTGGTGCATTCGCCGGCGGCCTAGTGGCGGCCAAGTGCCAGCGGTCGCCATCAGGCTGAACCCGGCCATCTCCAGTCGTTCGTCTGCGCGCTCAGACGGACACTCAAGCGTCGGCTTCCCCCGGATAGCGGACTTTCAGTCGTCACTCGAACTCGCGTGGCCATCGTCTGACTCGGCGAACATTTCAGTCCTACTGCCTACGGGCAGCGACTTCTGACAGGTTACGTTGCTCGCTCTTTCTTTCGTGGACTGACGCAGCATTGGCACGCCGTGGGTGAGCGCGGATCCTTCGGTGCTCAGAATCCAGTCGGAGGTAGGTCCGAGTTATGAAGCTCACTCTCGACCACAATGTCATCATCGACTTGGCAAGTGGCTCTATCAATATCGCCCGCGCATGACGCTCCAAATCGACGCCCTGCGGGCGCCGGTGCTGGACCACTCCGTGCAGCACGGCCAGTCAGACGACGCGAGTCCCCCGGAGTCTTGCAGGCCTTACCCGACGGCTTTGAGCTGGCCATGCTTGCATGGCGACGTCTGCGATCGCCTTCAGCTTCTGCGGGCTGCCTCCGTCCCGTGCCTGGACGGCCATTCCACGGGTCACGGCGCTGTAGAAGGCAGCAAGTGCCGGCACGTCGGTGTCAGGCGGTAAGTCGCCGTCTTCGACGCCCTTGCGCAACCGCTGCGCCATCATGTCTTCAGCCTTTGCACGGTGCTCGGCCATCGTCTCGCGAATAGAGGCGAGTTCGGATGGCAGGTGAGTGCCGGCCAGAGAGATCATGCAGCCCGGCGGGTGGCTCTTTCGCGTGAATTCCACGACGGTGGCGTCGAGAAGTTTCGTGAACGCTTCTCGCGTGTCGGCCGTGCCGAACAGTCCGCCAGCAAACCAGACTTCGGACAGGCTCAGGTATGCGTCAGTCGCTTCCCTGTAGAGCTTCTCCTTGCTGCCGAACGAGTTATAGAAGCTCGACGGGCTGATTCCCATGGCCTGGATCAACTGGTCAAAGGAGGTTCCTTCGTATCCCTGCTCCCAGAAGAGATCCATGGCCCGGTTCAGAGCTTCTGTGCGATCAAAGGTCGAGGGCCTGCCGCGGTTGCGCCGGGGTTGCGTATCTTGTTTTGTAGTCATAGCTCCAAAAATCCTTGACATGCTGTAAAGACAAACCTATTCTGCCATAAAGGAGCGATCGCTCCAATAATCAAATCCTTGCAGAAGGAGTCTGTGATGCAGCGAATTGTTCACAACAACCACGGCGAGCCTGCCGAGGTGCTCAGGCTGGAGGCGTTTTCCGAGGCCCCCCCTCTTGCGAGCGGAACGGCTCTCGTGCGCGTGTCCGCCGCACCGGTTCACCCGGGCGACTTGCTGGGCGTCTCGGCTTCCCCGGCCTTTGGGGCGGCTCGCCTTATCCCGAGGGGAGGTCTAGTGCCCGGCGTCGAAGGTGTTGGGGTGGTGGAAGCGCTGGCCGCTGACGTCGCCCCTTCACGCAGGATTCAGGTTGGCACACGGGTGGCCTTCTTTCCCGTAAACGGCGCCTGGAGTTCCAGGATCGCCGCGCCAGTCCAGTCGCTGATACCCGTGCCCGATGAAGTGAGCGATGAGGTCGCAGCGCAGATGTTGGTCAACACGTTGACGGCACGCCTTGCAATGCGGGCTGGTCACAACGCGTTGCCTGAAGACAGGCGCGAAGATGTCACGGTTATTCAGACGGCTGCCAATTCCGCCGTCGGAAAGCTGCTCACTCATCTGCTCGTCGAAGTGGGCGTCAATCCGATCCTGCTCGTCGGCTCCGCGGCGAGCGCGCAAGCGCTTAAAGCTGCTCGCCCCCACCTTTCTGTCATCGTCACGGAGAAGAACCAGGGCTGGAAGGACGAGCTGCGCGATGCGCTGGCGAACAAGCCTGTCTACGTGGCGTTCGATGGCGTCGGCGGCGCGCTATTGCCCGACGTAGCGAGCTTCCTCGCTCGCGGTGGAACGATCGTTAGCTACGGCTCCCTGGGTGGCAATACGACGGACATTCGTTCCATCGCCCCTCGAGCGCTGACCATCAAGGGTGTGTCCTTGTTCAGTTGGCAATTGGAACCTGCGGCGGTGCACGAGGCAGACGTGGCCAAGGCGCTCGAGCTCGCACGCAACTTCCCGAGCCTTTTCCCCGTAGCGGAACGATATCAGTCGAGCAACTACCTGGAAGCGCTCGAACATACGTACCGCAGGGGAAGGACCGGCACGGTGCTGCTTGCGTTCTAGCGCTACGCGTCCTGCGCAATGTGAGGCGCTCCTCGTCGTGAGGGCGGCCTGGTTGCGTTCAACCCGGTTTTTGCAGGATTTCGAAATGAGCGCCGAGTGCCGAAGTATTGCCTCCCGGCTTTCCAGCTGAGCATCTTATGAAAGGACGTAAGCCATGCGTGCTATCCAGAATACCGCTTTCGGCGACCCCGTCGAGACGCTGAAACTCGTTGACCTTGCGGAGCCGGCCAGCCCCCGCCCGAATGAAGTCCTGATCGCGATGGAGTATGCCCCCATCAACGGCAATGACCTGGCCGTCATCACCAATCGCTTCGTCTACTCGACTCGACTGCCCTCGATCGTGGGCAACGAAGGCGTCGGGCGAGTTCTGCAGGTCGGCTCGAATGTCTCCAACGTGAAGGTCGGCGACCGCGTGTTGCCCCCGCTTTATGCGTTGACCTGGCGCGAGCGCCTGGTGATCCCGGCCACGGGGCTGATTGCGCTGCCGGCCAACGTCGATCCACGCCAACTGGCCATGCTGCGCATCAATCCTCCCACGGCCGTACTTCTGCTCGGGCGCTTCGTTGACCTCAAGGAAGGAGACTGGGTCGTGCAAAACGCGGCCAACTCCGGCATCGGTCGCACGGTGATCGCGGTGGCGAAGAAGCGTGGTCTGCGGACCGTCAACTTCGTACGCCGTCCGGAACTGGTCAAGGAACTGGAAGAAGCTGGTGGGGACGTCGTGCTCGTCGATGAGCCGGGCGCCATCGACAAAGCCAGGGCCGCGGTCGGTCCGGGCAACGTCCGTCTGGCCATCGACGGCCTGAGCGGTTCGGCTGCGGTGCGCCTGATCGACGTGCTGTCGCAAAACGGTACCCTGGTGAGTTACGCGTTCACAAGCGGCGAGCCGGTCACGCCGGTCAAGGTCGTGGACCTGCATCTGCGCGGCATCGTCGTGCGCGGCATATACATCGACCTTCCCGAATACCTGCCGTACATCATGGACGCAATCAAGGAGTCTGCCGAACTGATGGCTCGCGGCGAACTTAACCTGCCTGTGGCTGCCGTCTATCCGCTTGCGGACTACCAAAAGGCCGTGGCTCATGCAATCAAGGGTGGCAAGGTGCTGCTCGACTTGCGCTCATCGAACTGACCTGGCTGTTCTCCCAAGTGCCGTGCTCCTGGACGAGCATGGCTTCGTTGACTTACGTTGCCGCTGAGGTGTCGAAATGAAGATTGGTTTTATTGGAGCCGGCGTTGTAGCGCAGTCCATCGCCAGGAGTGCCATTCAAGCAGGACATGAGGTTGTCTTGAGCGCTCGTCGTGGGCCGCAGGCTTTGGTTGGTATCGTGGCCGGACTCGGTCCGAACGCGTCGGCAGATACGGTTCAGGAGGTGGCCCGGCTCGAGCTGGTCATGCTCGCCGTTCCATGGCTTCAAGTCCCTTCGGCCCTGGATCGGCTGCCCAATTGGGCGGGTCGCATTCTGGTGGATACCACCAACCCTTTTACGCAATATGAGCCTCAATTGATTCTGGCCGACTTGGGGGACAAGGGCGCCAGCGAGATCGTCGCGGCACACGCGCCAGGGGCTCGTGTGGTCAAGGCCTTCAATGCCATCCGCATGGAGCACTACCACAAGGGCCCCAAGTTTCATGGCGGAAAGCGCGTCATCTTCGTCTCCGGTGACCACAAGGACGCGAACGCGGTGGTGATCGGACTCGTCAACGATTTTGGCTACGCACCTGTGAATCTTGGCGATCTGGTTTCGGGCGGTCGCATGCAGCAAGCGGGTGGTCCAATTGCTGGTCACGACTGGATCGTCGCATAGGACTGCAAGGTATGCAAACCCATGTCGCGTTATTTCGGGGAACAGGGCGGCTGGATGTCCGGTTGCCCTTTGTAATCTGCCGGTGGCGAGACGCTACTTCGAACGTCGGCAACGGGTCGTGAGTGTGAGTTCACCTATGGAGAAAGCTGCCGTCCGCCTGCCTGACGCTGTGACAGTCAGCACTCTGCCGCATTGCTGACGTAGAACCCAGCCTATTCCAATGACGGCTCAGGCCGACAACCGGTCTAAACCGTGAATCGACCCCGCCTCACTTCCCTTGCCAACCCCGCCCGCTGACGGACTCGTTCGCCTCGTCGTCCCGGTGTGCAGCGAGCGGCCGCGCAGCGTTCGGACCGCGTGGAACCGCCAAATGTCGTCTGGTCTGCTAAATATCGTGAAACTTCAGATAAGTGGAGTTCTCGTCTCGAACGCGTCCTGGTCGAGATGCCATGCCGACAGTCTGCCTTCCCGTTCCTGACCGCGTCGGTTATACGTTTCGAGGACATGGTCAACCCGGTCGCGTTTCGCCGTGATCCGGCGCGTGCCTGGGGCTTCTATGGGCGACGCCTCGATCTGTACCGCCGGACGGTCCCGCATCGTGGCTTCGACATTCTCCGGAAGTGGGGCGAATGGATCGGCGCTTTCGTGTTCACGAGTCACGTCGACGGGCATTTCCAGAAGGCGGCCTTTGCAGACGAGCGCGTAGTCGAGTGACACGGCTCGATTTACTGGCTCCAGTGTTCGGACCTTTGCCGGTTGCACCTGTGGCCGGCTGACGAACTGGAGCCCGAGGTGGATGAAACACGCTGCCGCCTGCTGTCGTCGCTGCCCCGGTGCCCGCGATGTGGCGCGGTCGCGCGCCCCAATATCCTTATGTTCGGCGATTCGGCATGGGTCGAGTGCCGGACTAACCGGCAGATGGCGCAGTTCGGAAGTTGGCTTACCGCACTACGCCGGCCTGTCGTCGTCGCGCTTGGCGCGGGCCGGACAATCCCGACGGCGCGGCACTTCAGCGAGCGGCATGGCCCGCGCGTCAGCCGGATCAATCCGCGCGAATACGCCATTGATCCGCGGCCCGGAGTTGGCATTGCCGGCAATGCGCTCGACGTGCTCAACCGGCTCGAAGGAATGCTCAACTGGCCCGATCAGGAGGATGTGAAATGAATGAGCAAAGAGCATCGCGGTGGAAAGCGGCAGTCAACCAGACGACGAAAACCTGTCGCGCATGGAACCGTTAGACACGGCAGGGCTGCGCACAATGGTGCACTATCTTCGCCACACGTCTGGCGTGACGCTCTGGAAGGCGAGCGATGCTGCCGATGCCATTGAGCAAATGCTGGAGGCCCTCGTCAAGATTGCAGCCCGTGGCCACATCGCGGGACAGGAAATTCAGGTTCCCCGTACGAGGCAATATCCGCGCCTCATCGAAGGCCTTGACCTGTGCGATCTCAGTAACGAAGATCTCGACCGGCTCCGACTGCTTGATCAGAAACTGGCCGGCGCGGAAGCTTGGATACGGCAGCGCCGCGACAGGTGCATGCGTGACTACTTCAACGCCGGTGGCATCCAGCAATTTGCGTCTTTTCGACTCGGACCTGCGCCGTACGGCGACGGGTTGCATCGACGACTCGCTACTACCTCAGTATGTCGTCGTGCATCCGGACCGGAATGCACTGTGGCAGTACGAAGTATTTGATCCTTTCCAGCGGTGGTTTGAAGACGAATTCGCGATGGCGATAGAGTGGCTATCGCGGAAAAAACGGGCGCAGTGACGCCCTCGCAAATAGAGGCACCGCTCACTTCGTCGTCGACGGCCACGAAACTGAAATCAAGGGGTTGTGCGAATCCTGCTCCCGAGCTGGGTGACCTTTCGTACTCGCCTCGCAATGCAGTCAGGTGCGAAAAAAACGCCGTGCCTGTATTATTCTTTATTGCAATGTTATAACATTGCAATATGCATTGCATCTAACAGTTTGGGCGCAAAAGATGACCGATTCCGATAGCGGTGGGTTACAACACCGCCGCAGTGCGTATTGCCCGGCACAAGGACAACTGGGCGCGACGACGCAGGGGATACCGCGTGGTGCGATGCGACCTATTCAACAACGACAGTCAAGCTAATGAAACATCGCACACTTTTCTCTCACGCCGCGTTGCTGCTTTTCGCGCAAGCGCTAGCAGGCCATGTTTATGCTGCGCCGGGCGACGGCTCGGTAGGCGGCCTCGTCACAGATAGTCTCGGCAAGCCTGTAGCGGACGCGAATGTGGTCCTTCAAACCGCCACCGGGGCGTCCGCAGCAACCGCAAAAACCGATGCAGGCGGGCATTTCTCAGTGCGGGACGTCGCGCCGGGGACTTACGCAATCGTTGTCACCGCAACGGGATTTACTAGCGGGAGCAGCGTCGCCACAACCAGCCCTGGAACGGAAAGTTCCGTTACGGTCGCGCTTACAAAAAGCGACGCGATTGACGTGCGGGTCAGTGCCCAGCGCCTGGACCAGGCACGCAACGGACTGTCGCCGGAAACCGGCAGCAGCGTCTACCGCATTACCGACGCGGACATCCGCAACATGCCGCAAGGCGATGCGACGCCGCTCAATCAGGTCCTGCTGCAAGCGCCCGGCGTCGCGCAGGATTCATATGGCATGGTCCACGTGCGGGGCGAACACGCGAACCTGCAATACCGGATCAACGGCATCATGATTCCGGAACCGATCTCCGGCTTTGGCCAGTCCTTCGATACGCGCATCATCCAACAGGTGGACCTGCTCACCGGCGCGCTTCCCGCGCAATACGGGTTGCGAACCGCCGGCATCGTCGACCTCACGACCAAGTCGGGCGAAGCGGGCAACGGCGGCGCGCTAGGCGTGTACGGCGGCAGCCACGGCACCGCGCAGACCAGCGGCGACGTGTACGGCACCCAGGGTGCGCTGACTTACTACTTCAGCAGTTCGGCCGGCGTCAACGATCTCGGCATCGAAGCGCCGACCTCGGACGGCTCGCCGCTGCACGACCACACCCGGCAAGGCAATGCATTCGGCTACATGTCGTACCTGATCAATCCGCTTACCCGGGTCAGCGTCACCTTTGGCACCGCGAGCAACCAGTTCGAAATTCCGAATACACCAGGGCAACCGACCCAGTTCGTGCTCAACGGCCGGACTACTTTCGATTCCGCGGCGCTCAACGAAACCCAGAGTGAACTCAACAACTTCGCGACCGTCGCGTTGCAGGGGACGAACGGCGACAAGCTCGACTACCAGGTCGCGTACTTCACGCGCTATACGCGCACGCAGTTCAACCCCGATCCGATCGGCGATCTGCTCTTTAACGGCGTCGCTTCGCAAGACTTCCGCAGCAATTGGGCCAATGGACTGCAGGGCGATACCACCTACCGGCTGAACGGTTCGCATACGCTGCGCGCCGGCGTGTATTTCGAGCAGGACCGCGCGGTCGCCAACGACAGCGTCTCCGTGTTCCCCACTGTCGATGGCGCGCAGTCCTCCGACCAGCCCTTCACGATCAACAGCGCGAGCACGACGATCGGCCGGCTCTTTGGCGTCTATGTGCAAGACGAGTGGAAGGTGAACGACAAGCTCATCATCAATTACGGACTGCGCTACGACAGAATGAACGAAGTTGTCGATGCCAGCCAGTTGAGCCCGCGCGTCGGCGTGGTGTACAAGGCAACGCCGAGCACCACGCTGCATGCCGGTTACGCGCGGTACTTCACACCTCCCCCTCTCGAACTGATCGCGCCGACCACGGTGGCGCAATTCAACAACACGACAAACCAGGCTGCGAGTCCGCAAAATTCGCCGGTAAAACCCGAGCGAAGCCATTACTTCGATGTCGGCGTAACCCAGCGCGTCACCTCTGCGGTGACGGTGGGCGTGGATGCGTACTACAAGAAGGCGACCGATCTGCTCGACGAAGGGCAGTTCGGCACCGCCCTGATCAACACGCCGTTCAACTACCAGACCGGCCACGATTACGGCGTCGAATTCACCGCCAACTATAAGGACGAGCATTTTTCCGCGTACGCGAACCTGGCGCTCAGCCGTGCAACTGGCGAAAACATCGTCTCGGGCCAGTTCAACTTCTCACCCGATGAACTTGCGTACATCGCCAGCCATCCCGTCAACCTGGACCACGATCAGTTGATCACCGGTTCGGCGGGGATCGCCTACACGTTTGCGCGCACGACCTACAGCGCGGACACCACGTTTGGCAGCGGTCTGCGCAGCGGCTTTGCCAACACGGACCATGTGCCGTTCTATGTGAATATCAACCTCGCGGTCATCCACCACTTCCAGGCGCCCCTCATCGGCAACTTCGATGGACGCCTGGTCGTGGTCAATCTTCTAAATCGCGCCTACCAGTTGCGCGACGGTTCAGGGATCGGCGTTGGCGCCCCGCAGTTCGCACCGACGCGCGCTTTCTACGCGGGCATCACGAAGTACTTCTAAACCGCCCGTGCGGCATACCGCCGCGTGAGCAGGAATCCACGACACCATGAACGATTTTTCCCAACTGTTTCTCGCTGTCCGCCTGGGGGGATGGGTCATCTACCCGTTGACCGTCCTCGCGGTGGCCGGACTTGCGATCATCCTCGACAAGGCTTATTCGCTGCACCGGTTCGCGCGAATTCCAGCCCGCATTGACCAACTGATCGAGGCCCCCGTCGTCGATTTCGCGCAGATACGCGCACAGATTGCGGCGCTGCCCGAGCGCCATGCGCTGCGCAGCTTCGCCGCGCCGATTCTCGACGCAGGGAAGGCGCCGATCTGGTGGATCGAGTCACGTGCCGAGACCGCCGCGCAGCATATCGAGCGCGCCCTGAACCGCGGGCTGTGGCTGCTGGAAACCGTCGTGACGGCCGCGCCTCTGCTGGGACTGCTCGGCACGATCATCGGCATGATGCACTCGTTCCGGCTGATCGGCGGACAGGGCGTCGTGAACCCGACCGGTGTGACGGGCGGTGTCGCGCAAGCGCTGGTCGCGACCGCAATCGGCCTGGTGATCGCTCTTGTCGCGCTCTTCGCGTTCAATTATTTTTCCCGGCGGGTCGGCGAATTGCTCGATCACTTCGAGCGGGTCGGCACACGGCTGATCGGGCAGCTCCGACTTGACCAGGAAGATCCGGAAGGGGCGGCGCAACGCCATCTTGACCGGGAGCGCGCGGAAGGGCCGGCGCATCTGCGGCTCGCCGGTGAGCATGCGCAAGGACCTCGCAAGTGAAACTGAAACGTTCAAGACAGGCTCGGCGCGGGAAGATCGAAATCATCCCGATGATCGACGTGATGTTCTTTTTGCTCGCGACCTTCATGCTCGCATCGCTTTCGATGCAGCGGCTCGATTCGATGAAAATCGACTTGCCGGGCGGACAGGCGCAACGGCTCAACCTGGACACACCGCTTACACTCACGGTCACGCGTGCGAATGCTATCTTCGTCAATCGCCAGCCAGTGCAGCTTGCTGCGCTTGCCGGTGATCTGCGGCCGTTGCTGAAGCCGGACGGCAACCTGGTGGTGACCGCCGACGACGCCGCGTCGCACGGCGTGGTCGTGAAGGCGATGCTCGAAGCACGGAAAGCCGGCGTGCAGCACTTCCTGATCGCCGTTCACCATGAGTAACGTTGGCCGCCGCAGCAATACGTCCTTGCTCGACGAACCGACAACCCGCATCCTCGTGGTGGTGGCCGTCGCGTTCTGGTTGTGGTGCGCAGCGCTGGTACTCGTCGGCGGACTGCTCGTGACGCCTGAGATCACGCCGCCCTCGCCTCCGAATCTCGACGCGCAACTCGTTGAAATAGAGTCCCCGCCGCCGGCCACAAGCACGCCCGCGCCGGCTCGTCCGGCACCGCCGGCGAACATTAAGCGGGCAACGCCGGCGCCGGTGCATCATGTAACTCCCGTACACCAGGAACCGTCCCGGCAAGCTGCGGCGCCTGTGGCGCCGCCAGCTGCACCCCCGGGCCGTGCTGCGCCTTCCGTGGAGCCATCCCCAGCCCCTTCTGCGCCACTGGCATCGGCAATGCCATCGGAGAGTGCCGCGAATCGCTCACCGGCCGCGACGGACCTCGCCGCCAGCGGCAGCGGCCATACTGGCGCGCGTGTAATCACGCAGCCACTACCGGAAATCCCGGACGACTTGCGCGAAGCCGCGTACCACGCCATTGCGCTTGCGCGTTTCACGATTCACCCGGACGGCTCCGTCGAGGTAGAACTCCTGCAGCCGACGCAACAGCCGCGTCTGAACCGGCTGCTCCTCGCCTCGCTGCACAACTGGCGCTTCTTCCCCGCGACCGAGAATGGCAAGCCGGTCGAGAGCCATCAAGACGTTCGCGTCCACCTTGTGGTCCAGTAGCGCACGCCTGGCGTATGCCATGGCGGTGACCCGATGTATCAGCGACCAGTGCCGCGAGGCTCGCTAACTGGCTTGATGCATGCTCTCCTGTTGTTTGGCTTTGTAGGATGCCTGCTCTAGACCACAGATGTGAGCGCGCCACAGGCGCATGGGGGCAGGCGTCGTACAAACGTCAACAATCGAAGACCAACCCGTACGTCCTGTTCGTGCCGGGGCACTCCCAAGGCAAGAAGAGTCGGGACGCCGGGATATGTGCGCTGCTACATATCAACATGGGCAGTCGGCACCGCGAAGACAGTTACGTTGCATACGCCAGTTCGCGGTCGTCTACTCGCAGAATGCAAGCTTGAGTTTCCTATCGCGGCGCGCTAAATTGCGGCTCGCGGATGATTGCAGTTGCCCTCTGTGACGCTGCACATCACCGGTTTGTAACGTGTTCGCAAGGAATACTGATGTCGGATCGGCCTGCCGGCGAAGAAATCGATTTGTGCGAGCGACCGTCTGGACGTGGCGAAACTTCGTTGACTGGATGGGTAGCCCTGGGACTGGCGGGTCTGCTCGGCACCCTGAGCCTTTTGAAAGCGGTACCCATCGATCTGCGCTGGAGCGCGGTTCTGGCGAGCGCGTGCCTGAACGTGTTTGTTGTCACGATATGGCGCTCGTCGATGGCTGGCACGCCACCTGATCCGGCACAGGAATCATGCTGGAAGCGGGGCGCAAGCTTCGTCAGGCAACTTGTCCGGCAAGACGCCGACGTGCCGTCCTTGAGTCTCGCAGTCCGAACTCTCCACTGGCAACCGTGGGGCGTGGCCATTTGTGGCTGTCTTTCCGTCGCGATCGCCACTACGGCGCTGCATCCCCTTTCGGCCGCTACGATCGTTCACGCGATGCTCTCACCGTCTCTTGTGATCGTTAGCGGCGCTGCTGCACTGACGCTTGCTTTTCTCACGCTCGTCGCCGAGCGGTTCTATGCACAGGATGCGCAGCAATCCCGGGCCTCGCTATCGGTGTCGCTCGCGGGCATGCTGCGCGTCCTGGTGGTGTGTGCTGTGGCTGCGGCGCTGTCAGCGGCGTGCTTCGTCTACCTGCACGCGGTGCTTGATCTGGTGGTGCAGGTTGCAGCGGTGTTCACGGCTGCGATTGCCGTCGAAATGATGATCCGCGCCGCGCATCTGTGGTTCTTTGCGCCGCGCGTTGGCGCGAAGGTGGCTCATGTCCCGTCGAGCATCATCGCCGGCGTGCTGCGTTATCGCCGCTCACCGCTCTCGTCTATCGGCGCTGGGTTGCATGACCGCTACGGTATCGATCTGCGTCAGAACTGGGTACTGCGCAGTTTTGTGCGACTGTTGCCTGCCACCGTCGTGGCGATGGTGGCGTGTACGTGGTTGTTGACGTCCGTCGTCGTGCTAGGGCCTTCGCAGCGTGCGGTATACGAACGATTCGGTGCACCGGTAGCGGTCTGGCCGCCGGGCCTTCACTTCGGTTTGCCCTGGCCGTTCGGCAAGGCTCGCCCTGTCGACAACGGTGCCGTGCATCAGCTCATCGTGTCGGGCGGCGCCGACGACGGCAGCGTCGCGGCGCCATCCACTTCCGCCGACGGCCCGACGCCCGAACAGCTGAATCGTCTCTGGGACGTCCAGCATCCTTGGGAGACGAGTCAGGTGATCGCAGGCGCAACTGGCGAGCAGCAGGGCTTTCAGATCGTCAACGCCGACGTGCGGCTCGACTACCGCGTTGGCTCGAGCGATACGGCGGCGCGTGCGGCACTGTACCGGTCGGTCGATCCCGACAGCACCATCCGGTCAATCGCCAATCGGGAGGTGGTGCATTACCTCGCGTCGCATACGCTGCAGGCTTTGCTCGAGACGCGCCAAACCGTCATGGCCGAGAGCGTGGGCCGTGCCGTTCAGCGGCAACTCGACCAGCTCCACAGTGGCATCGAAGTCGTGGCGGTGGTGATTGAGAGCGTGCATCCGCCGTCGGGAGCGGCCGCAGCCTATCACGATGTGCAGGCAGCCCAGATTCGTGCGCACGCGAGTGTTGCCGAGGCACACGGCTTTGCGGCGGGCTTGCTCGGCAATGCGCAGCAACAGGCACTGATCAGCGTCGCCCAGGCGAGCGCCCGGGCGGCTGACACGATTGCGGCGGCGCGCGTGCAGCAAATCAACTTCGAAGCCGACACGGTGGCATACCGGCTGGGCGGACCGGCTTTCCCCGTCGAGTACTATCTGAGCAAGTTACAGCAAGGATTGCAGAATGCGCGCATCACGGTGATCGACGACCGGCTGACAGCCGACCGCCGGGCCACCATCGACCTGCGCTCGTTCACCGTCGGCGATCTCGCCGGTATTCGTCACGGCAATTGACGTCCCAGCTACACCGTATGCGCATCGTACTGGTACTCACGCCCAATGGCGGCGAAGCTGTTTTTAAGGTGACGATATGAGTTTGTTCCATTCGCATTCAGATGGTCACGATCACGGGCACGGTCACCATCATCACGGCGGCAGCGATGCTCAGGCCGCGGTCGGCGGCCCGTTCTCGTTCTATATACGGCTTCTGCTTGCGTTGCTTTGTGTGGTCGTTGCGATCGCGGTGGCGAGTTTTATCTCCGTGCGCGTCGGCGAAGCCTCTGTGATCACGCGCTTCGGTCAACCCGTGCGTGTGCTGCTCGAACCTGGCCTCGCGTGGCATCTGCCGGCGCCTATCGAAGCGGTGGTGCCGGTCGACCTGCGTTTGCATACGACGTCGAGCGGCTTGCAGGACGTGGGCACGCGGGACGGCTTGCGGATCATCGTGCAGGCGTATGTCGCGTGGCGCGTCGCAGCGAACCCGAACGACGTGCGCCGTTTCATTCGGGCCGTGGGCAACCAGCCCGACGAAGCCGCGCAGCAAATCCGCTCGTTGCTGGGCTCGTCGCTGCAAACCACATCGGCAGGGTTCGACCTTGCGTCGCTGGTCAATACCGATCCGTCCCAGGTACGCATCTCTGCTTTTGAAGACGACTTGCGTGGTCAGATTGACGCGCAACTGTATTCGGCGTACGGCGTGCACGTCGTGCAGGTGGGGCTGGAGCGCTTAACGCTGCCGGCTGTGACGCTCGCGGCCACGGTTAGCCGCATGAGCGCCGAGCGCGAGACGGTGGCCGCGCAGCGCACGGCCGACGGTAACCGCGAGGCCGCGCAGATCCGCTCGGATGCGGACCGCGATGCCCGGCTTGCCGTCGCCGATGCGAATGTGAAAGCGGCGGAGATCGAGGCCCAGTCCCGCAAGGATGCTGCCGCAATCTATGGCAACACCTATGCGGGCAATCCGCGGCTCTACACGATGTTACGCTCGCTCGACACCCTCGACTCGGTGGTCAGCGCGAATACGAATCTGATCCTGCGCACCGATGCCGCACCGTTCCAGGCGCTGGTGCAGGGCCCCACCGAACTGAAGCCCGAGCCCTTGCCGCAGCCCGGTACCGGCTCGGTGTCCGCCTCGAAAAAAGCGAGATCCGCGCGATGAATTCGGACGCCGGCTTGCCGCCGCTCGGCCCGGGCGCCCAGGCAGTAAGACTCTCGTTCTGGTTTGTTGCCGCCCTGGTCGTGCTCGCCGCTTTCGCATGGGCCGGGTCGAACATCCGGCGCATTCCGCCTGATAGCCGGGCGGTCGTGTTGCGGTTCGGCTCGTTCGTACGCGCTCAGGAAGCGGGTCTGCTGATTGCCTGGCCACGCCCCTTCGAGTCGACGTTGCTGGTGCCCGGCAGTGCCCGGGTTCTCGAGCAACGCATCCAGTCGCTCGAACGTGATCCGCGAGCGCGCGCCGCGGATATGAATTTGCCGGGAGCACCACCGCTGGCTCAAGCACAGTCCGACACCGGGGCCGTGATCCAGCCGCGGGATATGCTCTCCGGCCCACCGCGCGCCCCGGACAACGTGGCCGGCCCCGACGTGACGCCGCCCGGTGCGCGGTTGCCCGCGCAGTTACCCGATGCGCTGGCCGGATCCGGCTACGTGCTCACTGGCGACAATGGCGTGTTGCAGCCGCGCGTCACGCTGTACTACCGGGTGGTGAATCCCTATGCGTATGTCCTGCAAAAGGATCAGCTTGCTGCGGCGCTCGAGCGGATCGCGTCCGCGTCGGCGGTCGATGTCGTCGCCCAGCGTGGCCTGGATGCGATTCTCGTCGCACGTCCCGAATTATTGTCAGCGGATCAGCAGGTCGCGGTAAAGCGTGAGCGTTTGCGGGGCGATCTCGCGCAGGAAATCGAACGCCGCCTGCGCCAGCTCGAAGCGCAGCACGCGGGACTCGGCGTGGAAGTTGCGCGTGTCGATGTCGAGGTTGCATTTCCGGCTGCCGCGGTGAACGCGTTCAATTCGGTGCTGACCTCGTTGCAGGTGGCCGAGCGCAGTATGGCCGAAGCGCGCACGTCCGCTGAAAAGATCCGCCAGGATGCGCAACAGGACGCCGACCGGATCGTGCAGAACGCACAGGCGAACGCCGTTGAGCGTGTCGCCACTGCGCAGGCTAAAACCATGACCATCCAGCAACTGGAAGTGCCGCTTCGCACCAACAGCGATCCCGGGCTTCTGGCGCGCATGTATCGGGACCGCGTCCGGTCGATCCTCTCGAAAGCGGGCAGCGTGACGACCGTCGGACCGCACGACACATCGAATCTGATCTTGCCGGGAAATGTGCGATGAGTATCGGCGTCGAGCACACAACGCACACAGGTGACCACGCCTCGCACGCGGATGAAGCGAACGGCATCGCCCAGAGGCGTGCGATTGTTTTGACGGCCTCCGAGCAACGGGGCGTCACGCGACAAGTCGCGCTTGCCTTGCTGGCCGGCGGCCTGCTGATTCTGTCCACGGCATGGCACTACATCGTTCCAGCGGATGAAGCGCTTGCGCAGGTCCTGGCCGGCTTCGCTTCGCTGATTGTCGCCGGACCGGTGTTCGCCGGCGCGTGGCACAGTCTGAAATTCCCTGGTCTGCACGGGGTGACTGACCGGCTGATCGCACTCGCCATGCTGGCGGCATGGGCGGTGGGCGACATGGCGACGGCCGCGTTATTGCCGATCGTCATGACGTTCGGACATGCACTCGAAGAGCGCAGCGTGCTCGGATCGCAGGAGGCCATCCGGGCGCTCGGCAGGCTGACGTCGGGCAAGGTGCGGCGCGTGAAGGTGGACGGCGCGATCGAAGAAGTGCCATATGGCGCGGTACGGGCGGGCGACCACATCGAGGTCGTAGCCGGTGCGCGGATTCCTGCCGACGGTGTCGTTCAGCATGGCTGCTCCAGTGTCGACAATGGGCCGATTACCGGCGAGTCAGTGCCGCTCGATGTTGCGCCGGGCTCGACCTTATTCGGCGGCGCGATGAATCTCGACGGTCCGTTGCGTATCGAAGTCACTCACGCGGGCAAGCAGTCGACGCTCGGCAGGATCATCGAGTTGATGCAGCGTGCCGAGCAGGTAAAGCCGCCGATTATCCAGATACTCGAACGCTACATGGGTGGTTATTTGTGTCTCGTCCTGCTGATCGCGGCGATCGTCTGGTTCGTCTCGGCGAATGCATCGGCGATGCTGGCCGTGATCGTCGCGGCGTGTCCCTGCGCGCTGGTGCTCGCCGCGCCATCGACGGCCATTGCCGGCATTGCGGTCGGCGCGCGCCACGGCATCCTGTTCAGAAGCGCCGCGTTTCTCGACAGGTTTGCGCAGATCGATTCGCTGGTGATCGACAAGACCGGCACGTTGACCCACGGCGACATGCGTGTCGAAGACGTGATGCTGGAACCGGGCGCCGACGTGGCGCAGGTGCTCGAACTCGCGGCGCGGCTTGGTGGCAGCAGTGCGCATCCGGTGAGCCGCGCGCTGCTGCGTTACGCGACCGAAGCCGCACAATCGCCCGAATTCGAACGGGCGCCGTTCGAACACGCGCGCGAACTACGCGGGTTGGGCGTCCTTGCGCAAACGCCGGAAGGCGTCGCAGTGCTGGGCCGCTACGGGTTGCTCGCGGACTACGTGCAGGCTTTGCCGGAACCGCGCCGCGAGATCGAAGGACCTTGCGTCGGTCTTGCATTGAACGGCCGGTTGCTCGCGTGGTTCGGGTTTGCCGACGCACTGCGTGCGGAAGCAAAGGATGCGCTGGCGGAGTTGCGGGAGCTTGGGCTGACGCGCCAGACGCTGTTGACCGGAGACCGCGAGCCGGTGGCCCGAAAAATGGCAGCTGAGACCGGCATTGCCATGGTCGTCGCGCAGGCGCTGCCGCACGACAAGCTCGACTACGTCGTGCGGGAAATGGCGGCTGGCTTTCATCCGCTGGTCGTCGGCGACGGCCTGAACGATGTGCTCGCCATCAAGGCCGGCCCCACCAGCATTGCGATGGGCGAGCGTGGCATCGACATTGCCGTGGCGTCGGCCGATGTCGTGCTGCTCGGCGACGACTTGCGTCGTATCCCGATGTGTGTCCGCCTCGGGCGCCGCTGCCTGCACACGGCGGCGATCAATGCCGCGATCGGAGTGGCGTGGACTGTCGCCGTGATCGCGCTTGCCGCGACCGGCGTGCTCAGTGCCGTCTGGGTTGCGCTGTTGCATAACCTGGGCACATTCATTGTGATCGCGAATGCGGGGCGGCTGCTGCGTATCGACGAAGGTAGTGGCGCTTATTTACCCCGCGATACAAGCGCCACTGCTTCGCGACTCACCTGCCCGGACAGAAGGTCGATGTCCGCCTGATCCAGGTTTTGCTCGGCCACCGGCAGCTCGATACCACCGCACTGCACGCCCAAGTTGCCACCGACCTGCTGCGCGAGGTGAGGCTCGCCTAAAAGAGGATCGTCCGCGCACCGGGCTCGAGCGCGGGCCGTGCCTTGCAAAGGGATTGAGCTCGGTTCGGCGTAACTGCAACTCCAATTGTCGGCTTGTGGATGTTCGATTCAGCGATTCAGAAGGGGGAATAAGGTAGCTCGCGCTGGTCGCGGGCTCCCGAGAGGGTAGCCGGCCAAGTTCGGCCAAGTTCGGCCGATCCGGCAAGTACCGTGTATGGACCGGAGATATAAGATCCTGAAAGGCGGCTAGCCGCCTTCGGTGTCTGCCTACGTTCTAGCCACGCACGAACCACGTTCGTTTAGCTGAATTGAGCATGCCCCGATACACAAGCCAGGACACCACAAAGCTTGCTGGCGCGGAGAACGACTGCACGGGTCCCGACACATTCATCAATACAAGGCCGGCGAATGCGCCTGCAAACCATGCTGTCAACCCGCCCGGATTGAAAGCAGGTACATGCGAATCGCGGCATTCGATTTCGCTACCGATCAGTTCGTCGTAGCGTGCTGAGAGAATGTGTGCGAGCGCCACACCGACCCACGCGACCACGAAGATTCCCTGATACGCAAGCGCCTGCAGTATTTTCGAGAATACGTCGGCCATCATCAAGGCATAAACAACCGCGCCGACAACCAGCGCCCACACGAACTTCGGCGCGCGAAGGGCGGCCACCTTCTGAAAGAAAGCCTGCATGTTAATGGCGGCGAGATAGTAGTTCGCCGTATTGATGCGCGACTGAGTGACCCACACGAACAGCAGGCCCCAGATCCCCATCAGCTTGAGCAGCGCAAGCACGACGGATACCTCCGAGAGTGTGCCGAGTCCGGGGATCGTGCTGACCAGATAGATGCCGACCGCTCCATTCAGCAGGAACGTAACCAGATAGAACGGCATGCCGAAGTTGAAGCGGCCGTGATAACCGGCGTCGGCCTTGCGACCAAAGCGGGCGTAATCGAAGGTAAACATCATCAGTACCCAGACGCCCATGTAATAGACAAAGCAACTCCACCAGCCATTGGCCGGTATGTTGCCTTTCGGGCCGAAGTCGAGCCACGCCGCGTTGTAGCCATATTCATGGGTCGCCAGCGCGACGGCTGCGACCAGTCCAAGCAGATAGAACGGCAGCAGCACACCGTTGAATTTGTCGAGCCAGTGTTGCACACTGCCGAACACGAGCGGCACGCTGTAGCAAACGACGATCAGCGCCGCCCATCGGTAGTCGAGCACCGGAAACAGGCTGTGCGCCGCAACGGCGATCACAGATCCTTCAAATACCGCGTAATAGATCGCAGTCGCGAAGAAGATCAACGTGGCGAGCGCAGCGCCCGCGCTGCCGAACAAGACCCGTGAAAACAGCGCGACGGACAGGCCGGTGCGAACCGCGTAGCGGCTGATGATGGAGTTGACAAGACCGTACGACACCACTGATAGCGCCATCCCGATCAGCGCGTTGCGCGCACCGTAATTGAGCGCAAGCGTTGCGCCGACCACAATATAGAACACCGCGCTGCATACCGCCCACCAGGCCATCGTGAGCGAAAACGCCGGCATGCGGGCGTTCTCCGGTATGGCGACAGTCGATAGATCGAGATTGTTTTCGGCTGGTTCCTGTGCCAGATTGGCCATGATCGTGCTCCTCAATGCGTCTGCAGGTTTGAAAGCGACGCCGTGATAGGGACCGTGTCCGGTGCCATGGCGACGTGTGAAAGAAAAACAACCGGTGCGTTGAAAAATGACGAACACATGCGTCCTCAGGCGGCGCATTGCGCCGCCTGAGGGGATCCGCGAAAATTCACTTATGGGTTCACGGAGCAGGCGCGTGAGCCAGTCGGCCCGTGAATGCGCTGCTTGCGCGCTAACGCAGCAACACCTCGCGCAACCGGGCGAGCCGCAGTTGGGCATCGCGACGGGCAGCGAGCGCCTGCGTCATGGTGACGGGCAGGAAGTGCGCCTGATGGTTGGGTTGCATTTGCCCGATCAGATCCATATCGGCGCTGATGACCGTGCCGATAGTGGCGTAGCCGCCGCCGGACACTGCGTCACGGTGCAGAATGATCGGTTCGAGCCCGGCCGGGACCTGTATCGAGCCAATCGGATAGCAGGCGTCGACGATGTTTGAGGGATCGGAGCCTGCGCCGAACGGCTGCTCGCGCTCGCGAAACTTAAGTGGCCGACCCTGCTTATAGCGATAACCGATACGGTCTGCTTCAGGGGCGACGATCCATGTGTCTTCGAAAAACGTGATGGCTGACTCGTCCGTCAGACGGTGATGGTAGAGGCCCGGCAGCACGCGCAATTCGACTTCGCGAGCCAGCGGCGTGCGGAACCGCTCGGGCAATTCAGTCCCTTCGCGAGCGGGCCCCCGGGCACGACCGATTCCGAGCCGGTCGCCCTTCTGCAAGCGCCGCCCCTCGTAGCCGCCGAAAGCCCCGAGCGTGTAAGTGGAGCAGCTTCCGAGCACCATCGGTACGTCAATGCCGCCTGCCACCGCGAGACAAGCCCGCGCACCGCCTTTCACATAGTCGAACGTCAGCGTGCTGCCGCCCTTGATTCGCAAGGCGACATTGCAGGCCTGTGCCACGCCGTCGATTTTCGGCTGCATGTCAGCGCCCGTCACGGCAATCAGCGTCTCCACATGAAACAGAAGCTGTGGGCCGAGCAATGTACATTCGAGCGCGGCCGCACTCTCGGAGTTGCCAACCAGCAGATTGGCCGCGCGCAATGCGTACTGATCCATCGCGCCGGAAGGCGGAATGCCGACGTGGTAATACCCTTGCCGGCCGGTATCCTGTACCGATGTAGCCAGTCCGGGCTTGACGACCTCGATGGCGTGGAGAGGGTTAGTCGGCATTAAGCACCTCGATCAACGAGCGGTTGTAGGCTTCGGGGTCACGCATAAATGATCCGAGCGAGAAATTCACCTCGCGCACCCGCAAAGAAAAGGTCCCTGCATCCACAGCGGCCACGGCTCGGTCGTAAGTGTCGCGATCGATCGGCTTGAACTTGACGATATCTCCGGGGCGGAAGAACACCATGAAGTCGCGCAGGTAATCGAGACGTTGCGCCGGATCGAAGATCGGTGCGGGCGTCACGCCGAACATCTGATAGCCCCCCGCGCCCCGCACCGAGTATATGCAGCCGAAGCAACCACCATGGCCGACCGTCAATCTGGGCGTATCGGTGCGAGGCCGCAGATATTTTGGCACCTGCAACTGACGGGCGCGTTCGACCATCTGGAACATGAACGGCAAGCCGGCCACGAAGCCGACCATGGAGACAAACCACGGGGAGTCGGAATGCGCCGCGATGAAATCTTCGACATCTTTATTTCCATTGATCCGTGCCGCGTATTCCAGGTCCGTCGAAGCCGGGTCCTGATGACGCTCGCGAAAGCGCATTAGTGTCTCGTGCGTCCATGGATCGTTGTAAAGCACGGGCACTTCGACGATGCGTGTCGTGATGTCAAGTTCCGTCGCACCGGCGACCTCGACCTCGATCTGTCTCAGCAGCGCGAGGAGCGTATCCGCGTCGATCACGTCTGGATCGTAGCGAACCTGATAAGACGCGTTAGCCGGGCAGATTTCGGTAACGCCGTTTACCGCGCGACGCTGCAGTTCGCGCGTGATCGCCGTACCCTTGAAGAACGCTTCGAGCGACATGCCTTCGCTGATCTCTACGAAGATGAACTCGTCGCCGCCGAATGTGTATCGGATCGTCATGCCGCCTCCTCGTTCCCGGCCGTGGCTGCGGCCCGTTTGGCGCGCCAGTCTGTCATCCATCCTTCCAGATAGTTGGTGTGATAGCGGCCGGCGCGAACATCGTCGTCTTCGAGCAGCGCGCGGTGCAGCGTTGCGGTGGTCTTGATGCCTCCGATGCGCAGTTCGCTCAACGCCCGTTTGAGCCGTGCCAGCGCTGCAGGCCGGCTTTCGTCAAAGACAATCAGCTTGGCGAGTAGCGAGTCGTAGAACGGCGAGACGGTGTAACCCTGGTAAAGCATCGAGTCGATGCGCACGCCCGGGCCCGCTGGCCACACCAGTTCGTCGATGCGGCCGGGGTTCGGACGGAAATCCTGCTCGGGATCTTCCGCGTTGATCCGGCATTCGAGCGCGGCGCCGCGCATCACGATCTCGCTCTGGCTGAAGCGCAACGGTTCGCCGTCCGCGATACGCAACGTCTCGCGCACCAGATCGATTCCGGTGATTGCCTCAGTCACCGGATGCTCGACCTGGATGCGTGTATTCATTTCAATGAAGTAGAACTCATCGCGTGTTTCATCGAACAGGTATTCCAATGTCCCCGCACTGCGATAGCCCACTTGTTTTGCGAGCCGCGTCGCGGACGCGCACAGCGCATTGCGCAGTGCTGGCGTGAGCGAGGGTGACGGCGCCTCTTCCAGAATCTTCTGACGGCGCCGCTGCAGCGAACACTCGCGTTCGAACAGATGGACAACATCGTTGCCGTCGCCGAGTACCTGCACTTCGATATGCCGGGCGCGCGCAATGAAACGCTCGAGGTAGACGCCACCATTGCCGAATGCGGCCTGCGCCTCCCTTTGTGCAAGCGGCAGCTCGGCGTCGAGCTGCACGGCATCGTGCGCGACTCGGATGCCGCGTCCGCCGCCTCCCGCCGCCGCCTTGATCATTACCGGATAGCCGATGCGGCCGGCAACTTCGCGCGCTTCATCAAGCGAATTGACCACCCCATCGCTGCCAGGCACGGTCGGCACATCTGCGCGCTGCGCGGTTTCACGTGCCTTCGCCTTGTCGCCCATGGTTGCAATGACGCTCGACGACGGGCCAACAAAGAGCATCCCGGCGTCTTCGACCTGTGCCGCGAATGCCGCGTTTTCGGAGAGGAAGCCGTATCCCGGGTGGATGGCATCTGCCGCGCACTGCCGTGCGGCAGCGAGAATCACCGCGGGGTTCAGGTAGCTTTTCGCCGCATGCGCTGAGCCGATGTGAATCGCCTCATCGGCCATGCGCGCGGCAAGGCTGTCTCGATCAGCATCACTGACCACCGCGACCGCCCGCATACCCAATTCGTGTGCTGCGCGGATCACCCGCACGGCGATCTCGCCGCGATTGGCAACCAGCACCGTACGGATTCGATTCGGCCGATAGAACATGCCCGTGGAGCTGCCCGTGTTCGACGTGTTCATCTTGTTCACCCTTCGATCCGCATCAAGACTTGTCCTGCATCGACCGGCTCGCCGTCGTCGACAAGAATTTCGACGACGCGGCCCGTCACGTCTGTCTCGACATCGTTGAACTGCTTCATCACCTCGACGAGTCCAACCACGGCGCCGCTTTCGACAGATACGCCTGTTTCGACGTAGGGCACGGCCTCCGGCGACGCGCGCCGATAGAAGGTGCCTGGCAGGGGGCTGACAATATCGTGTAGTGCCATGGGTATGCTCCTCAAGTCTCTTTGGGGTGACTGCAATTAGCGGGCGGCGGCAGACAAGGGGGCTGCCACACGGATATCGTGATGGGTCAACGCGGCGCGAGTGGCCTCGACGAGGTTGAGGGCGCCCGGCGTGTCGCTATGAATACAGACCGAGTCGAAATTGATATCGATGTCGACGCCGTCGACAGTGGCCACCCGTCCCTCCACGCAGGCTCGCAACACCTTCGCCGCCACCTGAGCTGGATCGAGCCGTCCGACGCGCCGGGTGAAGACGATCGAGCCGCTGCGATCGTAGTCACGGTCGGCATAAAACTCGCGGATCACAGGCTGGCCTAGTTCGCGCGCGATCCGGTACGTCGCCGACGCTTCCATGCAATACAGCAATAACGTCGGATCCAGCGTCTGAAGCGTCCCGATCAGGAGGCGCGACAGGTCCTCGTCGCGCGCGGCGAGCATGTAAAGCGCACCGTGCGGCTTCACATGCTGCACGCTGACGTTGTAAAGACGTGCGAATTCGCGCAGTGCGCCAAGCTGATAGATGATGTCGTTGACGAGCGCCTGCGGCGTCTCGGCGATGTTGCGGCGTCCAAAGCCCACCAGATCGCGAAATCCCGGATGCGCGCCGACACCGACACCTGCCTGTTTCGCGAGTTGCACCGTACGCGCCATGATATTGGGGTCGCCTGCGTGAAACCCGGTCGCGATATTGGCCGAGCTGATGAGGGGCATGATGTCCTCATCGACGCCATCACCGATCTTCCATGAGCCGAAACCTTCCCCCATGTCGGAATTCAAGTCGACGCTGTGCTTTTTCATGCTAACTCTCTCCTGGGTCTACAGCCTGGTTAGCTTGAAGGACGCGCGCCAGACCGGTTAACTTGAACGTTATCCGCTCGCTGGTCGCCAAAATAGTTCTATTTTTATATGGCACGTTATCTGTTTTTTCGATGGCGTCGGCGGCGCAAGGAGGCGTGTAAATCGGGTTTATCGCTTACCCGTCAAGGGCAGTGGAGCCGGAGTCCATTCTGAAAACTTGCGGGAGTAAGATATTGCGCGGTGCAATATCATTTTTTCAAGTGGACTCCTATGGCGCTGACCCTCCGGCAACTGAAGTACTTCGTGGCTACGGCCGAACTCGGTCAGATTTCGCAGGCGGCGATTCAACTAACGATTTCGCAGTCGGCAGTGACGAATGCTATCAAGGAGCTTGAGGACAGTCTTGGCACACAACTGTTCATGCGCACCGCTTCCGGCATGACCTTGACCAATACCGGGCGACGTTTTCTCAACCAGGCGTACACGATCCTGTCGTCGGTCGATGAGGCCATGCGCATTCCGAATCTCGAAAGCACGCTGACGGACACGCTGACGCTCGCTGCAAGCTATACCGTGCTTGGCTATTTTCTGCCGCATCATTTGCAGCGCCTGAACACGCTCTATCCGCAACTCACCATCCAGTTGCACGAATTGAATCGCGAGTCGATCGAAGAGGGATTGATCGCAGACCGATACGACATGGCTGTGCTGCTCACATCGAATGTTGCGAATCCGGAGTTGGTACTCGAGCCGGTCATTCATTCGGTGCGGCGCCTGTGGCTATGTGCGCAGCACCCATTGTTAAAGCGAGAGAACGTTACGCTCGCCGATGTCGCAGCCGAACCATTCATCATGTTGACCGTCGACGAAGCGGCTTTTACGGCTTCGCGTTACTGGAACGAGACGCCGTACCGACCGAACGTGAAGCTACGCACATCGTCCGTTGAAGCTGTGCGCAGCATGGTGGCGAATGGAAGCGGCGTGGCGATTCTGTCGGACATGGTATATCGCCCTTGGTCGCTGGAGGGCAGGCGCATCGAGACCGTGCAGCTACGCGATCCGGTGCCGCCGATGAGCGTGGGTCTCGCATGGCGCAGAAGCGCCGAGCTAAGTCCGGCCATGCATGCGGTGCGCGAGTACTTCCGGCATACGTTCACGGAACCTCGTGCGTTCACCGGTAGCAGTTGAACCACGGAAGTGGCGCGTACGACCGCACAAGCGTTTTTGCCCACAGACAGCCCGTAGTAGCCGTGATCGTCTCGTTCAGTTCCATCATAGCGGTCACCTGCACAAGGTGGTCCGAGCGTCAGTTACTTCGCGCGCGCTCCGCCGCAGCGGCAACGCTGCGCGCGCGTCTGTTCGGCGAGGTCTTGAACGATGTGAAGCAGCAGGTGATAGAAATTGGGATTGCGGGTACTCACGTGGCACACCGCGGAGGTCTCAAGTCCTGGCAGACGAGAGACTCTCCCGAGGGCGTCGTTTGTGCAAGATCCCTAAGGGAGATCCCCTCCGCTACATCACGCAAGTTGCTCGAAACGCCCCGAATTCCCATCGACTTACGTGCTCACGCTCACAGCAACGCGACCGATCTTTGATGAACGAGCCAGAAGAAGGGTAGTCCACTGCGAAGATTGCAGATAACGACGAAGCGGTACAAACGCGACTTCAGGGAACCGCAAGAGCCGTTTGGTCAGAGTGCGTCGAACTCTCAAAGAAAGAAGACTCGGTGTGTCGCGCCAACGAAAGCAGATGGACTCCGTGCCAGGCCGCCCGATGGCCTGCATACCGCCTACGACAGCCGGAAGGCCGCCACCGACGAGCGCAAATCGCCGGCTTGCGTTTCGAGCGAACTCGCGGCCGCGGCGGCCTGCTCGACGAGCGCCGCGTTCTGCTGTGTCACCGAGTCCATCTGCGTGACAGCCTTACTGACCTGGCTAATACCATTGCTTTGCTCGATTGACGCCGCGGCGATCTCGCCCATGATGTCGGTGACACGCTGCACTGATTGTGTGATCTCGTCCATCGTCACGCCGGCCGCGTTGACGAACTCGACGCCGGCTCGCACGCGTTCCACGGAGTCCTGAATGAGCCCCTTGATCTCTTTCGAGGCCGACGACGAGCGTTGCGCGAGCGAGCGTACTTCACTCGCAACGACAGCGAACCCCCGGCCCTGCTCGCCCGCGCGGGCGGCTTCGACGGCCGCGTTGAGCGCGAGGATGTTGGTCTGGAACGCGACGCTTTCGATCATGCCGACGATATCGGCAATTTTGTCCGAGCTCGCCTGGATGCCGTCCATCGTATCGATGACCTGCGAGATGACGCCGCTGCCGCGCTGCGCGACCTGTACCGCCTGCGCGGCGACCTGACTTGCCTGACGCGTGTTGTCGGCGTTCTGATTGACTGTCGAGGTGAGCTCTTCCATAGTCGCAGCTGTTTCCTGCAGCGCCGCCGCCTGCTCCTCCGTGCGCTGAGAGAGGTCCTGGTTGCCGGCGGCGATTTGGCCCGTTGCCGATGCGATCGACCCGGCCGACCTCGTGATCGTGCGAATTGTCTCCGTCAGTTGATCCTGCATCCGCTTCATCGAGTAGAGCAGGCTGCTGCGGTCGCTCGGCGCGGTCTTGACGACAACGGTGAAGTCGTTATTCGCAACACGCGTCGCGATCTCGGCCGCGTAACCGGGCTCGCCGCCGAGCGAGCGCAGAATGCCGCGATTGAGCAAGATTACTACAAGGCTTAGCAAAGCGCCGACCGCGACAAGCAAACCGACGCTCTTGTACAAGGTTGTATGGAAAGCAGCGTTAATATCGTCGAGGTAGACACCGGTCAGAATAATCCAGCCCCACGGACGATAGGTGTCCTCATACGTGATCTTCGGGAAGACGCCGCTGACGCCGGGCTTCGAGAACCCAATACGAGTAAAGCCTCTGCCCTCTCGGTTCACTATATCGATGGCGACCTGAAAGGTGAGTACGCCATTCGGGTCCTTGAACCCTCTCACGTCCCGGCCCTGGATCTCCGGATGGATCGGATGCATCAGAACGTGCTCCGAGTCGATGATCGTGAAGTAGCCGTCAGAGCCCGCGTAGCGCATGTTGCGCACGGCGTCCATGGCCTTCTTCTTCGCCTCGTCGACCGTGATCGTTCCGGCAGCAGCCTGATCGGCGAACGTTTTGACGACTGCAATGGCGAGTTCTGTGGCATGCACCAGATCGGCTTTTCTTTCTTCTAGACGAACGTCTCGAGTGCGATAGGCGTCGATCATCGAGAGTCCGGCGAAGCACAGAAGACACAAAACCAGCGGTAGCCATAGTTTTTGCGAAAAAGACAACTTGATCACCTACATCTCCTGATTGGGTTCGCAAGCGTGCAGCTTGAGCGGTCTGCCGTTTAATTACGGCATACATGAATGAAAGCTCTAGCTCTTGCGGCAAAACCCTTGTATTTCGAAGGCCGACGTACCGCTACCATCGAAAAGTCCAATGATATGGGTCAGCGTGATAAGGCGCTCGACGAAGCACCAGGCAAAGGACGGCTCGTTGTCGACATGAAGGCAGATGGGGCGCTGTCATGCCTGGCATACGCTGACAGTACGTTTCTCAGCGCTGGGACGAGTGTCATCGGTGGTGGATAGTCCGCTGTCTGCGACCGACATTTGGATGCCCATCCAGAATGCCCGTCAATGGCTCAAAATGGCCGGACATGGTCCAATTTCGCGCGCCCGTAGTCGACCCTGAGCAGCCATGCGCCGTCCCGGTCCGCGGCCGCACAGACGCCCGCTAGAGGTTGCTCCTGGTTGTCACTCCCGAAGGAGCATTCCTACTAGTACCGTATCCGACGACGATTGCTTTGCGTCGCATCAGGCGGGCCGGACCCGCATTACAGGTCCGGCAACGTTCCGCCATTCTTCTGAGTGCAGGCGCCTCAGACTGGAATCTTCTTCTGGTAGTTGATGCAAGTCGAGCAGAGCAGCAGACCGATACCGGCACCGGTAAAGACCATCAGTGCAAGGAAGTACGAGCCGGTCAACTGCACGATCAAGCCGACCGCGAGCGGTACGAGTACCCCGCCGATGTTGCCGCCGAGGTTCATCAGGCCCCCGAGCAGGCCCACCCTGTCGCGCGTTCCCACGAGCGACGGGATGCTCCAGTAGAGCCCGGTCCAGCGCTGAAAAAATAATGTGACCGACAACAGTACGACCGTCAGCGCGGGCCCGCTCGCGTAGGCAACCGAGAACACCGCGACGGTGACTACGATCGAGGCGAACGCGAGCATGGTGCGCATTACCTTGTTCGGCGAGCCGCCTGCGGTTTTCCATTTATCGCACAGAAAGCCGCCGACCAGTTCGCCGACGAATCCCGACAGGAAAATGATGAAGCTCGCGCCTCCCATCTGCTGGATATTGAAGCCATGTACCTTGCTCAGGTAATTCGGCATCCACGTCAACAAGCCGTAGAAGACGACGTTCGAGAACATGTAGCCGAAGAACATGAGCCATACGGTACGGTACTTGAACAGGTCGAGCCTCTTGCCGCTTATCTGGGTCGGCTCGCCCGCGTTTTCGACCGCCCGAGCCTCCTCAATATAGGTGGCCTCCGCTTCATTGACGCCGCGATGCTCGCGCGGGCTGTTACGAATGAAATGCCACGCGTAGAGCCCGGCGAGCACCGTGCCGACGCCGGCCACGATGAAGGCCAGGCGCCAGGATCCCAGCAGGGTAATCAACGAGGTGATCAATATCGCGCCGATCGCCGCGCCCAACGGGGCGCCGCCGTCCAGCAACGTTGCGCCGCGTCCGCGTTCGTTCTGCGTCAGCCAGATCCCGTTCAGCTTGCCGCCGGACGGATAGATCGGAGCCTCAGCCGCACCCAGTCCGAACCGGGTCAGCAGCAGCGTGGTGGCGTTGGTGGCCACGCCCGCGATTGCCTGAAACCCGCCCCAGAAGACTGCAGCGGCCGTGATCACGATGCGCGGCTTGAAACGGTCGGCCAGCATGCCACCCGGCACCTGCATCAATGCATAGGTCCAGAAGAACGAGCTGAAAATCAGGCCCTGCAGCGCCGGCTTTATGTTGAAATCCTTCGAGATCAACGGCATCGCGACCGATAGCGACGCACGATCGATATAGTTGATCGCTACCAGCCCAAGCAATACGAAAAAGATTTTCCACCTTACCGCCGTCTTGACCTGAACGGCGACATTCTCGACAGGTATGCTCATGGTCTCCCACTCCCCCTCAATCGAATATAGTTTGTAGTCACGGAATGATCGGACTGGCCGCGTGCGATTGCTGCGTGAACGGCCGAGTGCGGCAGGGACTACTTATTTGAAAGACGCCCAGCCGGTTCGCTGCAAGATGGTACGGACCTGACCGGCTGCGTTTTGCAGCGCGGCGACTTCGGCGTCGGTCCACTGGCGCGTGCCCGGCACGTAATGGACCGAGATCCATCCGATCACCTCGCCATCGGCTGCCTCGAGGCCGACCAGCATCTGTGCCTTGACACCATAGACTTCCATCAGCGCCTTCGGCGGCTTGACCTCCGCATTCGCACAGTCGTCCTGGACCAACGGCTTCCGGGTCGCGATGAGCCACTGCACGGTCGCGAGGCTGCGCTGATTCAGCGAGGTATTCAGTTTCAGTTCGGGGATGCCCGGCGCGACCGATTCCGCGCAGACCCGGTCGACATTGCAGTTGTGCTCGGGAATGTCGATGCGCAACGTGGTGCGGCTGCCGCCCGTTACTTCACGCAGGGTGGCCATGACACGCTCGAGTTCCTCAAGCACGGGATTGGCCCTGAGCAACTTGCCAAAGCCATGCAGCGGTACGTCGATTGACGTCATCTTCAACGCTTTCCACAACGTCACTGCGATACTGTCGAAAATCGGCTTGCCGAGTTCCGCCTCCATCTCGTCGACCACGGCGGTCGCCGGCAAATTGGTACAAGCGACGACAAGGCATTCGGCGTCGGGCGCATCCGCATCGCGCAGCAACTGCTTGATTCGCTCAAACGGCGTATTGCCGATAACAACGTTTTCGGTTTGATCGAGCCTGGCAGCGTTGACCACGGTGAATCCCTGGTTACCATAAGTCTCGATGATCTTGCGAGTCGGTTCCTCGACGTACGGCACCGCCAGCGCGAAGCGCTTGATGCCGTAGTGCTTCAGCACGTCGAGTTGAGCCAGCGAAGAGGTCGACGCCGGCACTCCCGTGACTCCACTGATTTCCTCGCACAAGCTGATGTCGGCTTCGAACCCCTTGCCAGTCCAACTGCCAGAGGTGCCGTTCCACAAAATGGCGTCCATACGACCATCGCTCAGGAGCGCCGCCGAATCGACCATTTTCTGCGTCTGAAACTGGTTGACGTCCTTGCTGTCGAGCGTCAGTGTCTTTACCGGAACCCGACTGAAATGGGTCGAGATCCGCGAGCTGATCTGGTGGCTCATTGCCATCGTCATCGGCTCCAGTGCCGTGTTCGACGACGGCGTGATAAAGCCGACTTTTTTCACGTCTTGAAGACTCTTCAACGGTTTCGTTGGGTTTCCCATCAGCGTTCCTTCAACAGGTTAATTGCCAGGATGGGCGCATTGTAGTGTCCACAAGTCGTTAGCCAATCCGTCGGTTCGTGAAAACATAAGACACAAAATGTGAACGGTGAGGATTGGCACCCGGATTTTTGGACTGGTATGCAATGGCGTGTACCCGTGACCGGTCGGGACGGGTTCAAACGTTTGCGGCCAGCCATTCCTCAAGGAATTGCACGCATACGCGGACCTTCGCCGATGTCGACAGCCGGGATGGATAGACAGCCCATACATTGGCGTCCTGCTGATACTCGGGCAGCACGCGTTTGAGCTCGCCGCGTTTCAGACTGGGCCCGACGTCCCACATCGAGCGCAGGATGATGCCGTGGCCGTCGATTGCCCAGCGATGTGCGATCTCACCGTTATTTGCGGAAAGCGGCCCGCTGATGCGAACCGTTTCTTCACCGTCGGACCCCTCCACCTTCCAGCGGCCGAACTCCTGATCGCGCTCGCGGATGACGATGCATTTATGATGTGCCAGGTCGGCGAGGCATGACGGCGTCCCCCAGCGCTCCAGATAGGTCGACGATGCGCATAGCACACGTGCGTTGCGGGCGATCAGCTTCGTAATAAGAGTCTGCTCACGCACGACACCGATCCGGATGTCTAGATCGAACCCCTCACGCACTAGATCGACGGGCCGGTCAAGCAGCTCCAACTGAAATTCGAGTTCCGGGTAACGCTGGGCCATCGCCGACACCGCGCGCGACACATGATTGCGGCCGAATCCTGAACTGGTACAGACGCGCAGCAACCCGCGAGGCGCAATCTTCGAGGACGAAATCGCCTCGGCCATCTGTTCGGCATCTTCCAGGATGCGCTGTGCCCACTGATAGACGATATGACCGCTCTCGGTAACCGATACCTTCCGCGTGGTGCGATGCAGCAGTCGCGCTTGGAGCATGTTCTCGAGCACAGCGATGCGTTTGCTGATCAAGGCTTTGGACACGCCCATCTCGAGTGCGGAGGCGGCGAAACTCTGTTTATGCACGACCATGCAGAACAGCCGCAGGTCTTCCATCGAAGGGAGATTGTTCACTTTCTGTAATCGATTGAATCACGTAAGCAATCACTATATCGCTAAGCGTGCGCGCTATGATTCACCTCAGTCGGGCTTGGTTGGTTCCGGTAAGCCCAATGCAAGACGAGAACAGTCAATGAAAACACACAAGATTGCGGTTATCGCTGGTGACGGCATCGGCAAGGAAGTGACGCCAGAAGGCATGCGCGTGGTGGAAGCGGCGGCACGCCGATTCAACATCAACCTCGAATTCACCACGATGGACTGGGCCAACTGCGATTACTACGCGCAGCACGGCGAAATGATGCCATCCGACTGGTTCGACCAGTTGATGCCGTTTGAGGCGATCTTTTTTGGGGCGGTCGGCTGGCCCGCGACCGTGCCCGACCATATCTCGCTGTGGGGTTCGCTGCTGCGCTTCCGGCGCGATTTTTCGCAATTCGTGAACTTGCGTCCGGTGCGTCTGATGCCCGGCGTGCCATGTCCTCTGGCCGGGCGCAAGCCGGGCGACATCGACTTCTATGTGGTGCGCGAAAACACCGAAGGGGAATATTCGTCGCTCGGCGGCCGCATGTTCGAAGGGACCGACCGCGAGTTCGTGGTTCAGGAAACGGTCTTCACGCGCCAGGGCGTCGACCGGATTCTCGATTTCGCTTTCGATCTGGCACAGAGCCGGCCGAAAAAGCATCTGACCTCGGCAACGAAGTCCAATGGCATCTCGATCACGATGCCGTATTGGGACGAACGGGTCGAGGCGATGGCCAAGCGCTATCCCGATGTGCGCTGGGACAAATATCACATCGATATCTTGTCCGCGCGGTTCGTGCTGAGCCCGGAGCGCTTCGATGTCGTCGTCGCTTCGAATCTTTTCGGCGATATCCTGTCGGATCTTGGCCCCGCCTGTGCCGGCACTATCGGCATCGCGCCGTCGGCGAACCTGAACCCGGATCGCCGTTTCCCCTCGCTGTTCGAGCCGGTTCACGGCTCGGCGCCCGACATCTATGGCAAAAATATCGCCAATCCGATCGCAATGATCTGGTCGGGTGCGATGATGCTCGATTTCCTCGGCAACGGAAGCGGTGTCTATCGCGAGGCGCACGATGCGATCATCCATGCAATTGAAACGGTACTCGTCGAGGGACCGCGCACGCCGGATCTCGGCGGCACAGCCAATACCACCGACGTGGGCAACGCGATCGCCGCCGCATTGAAACAATGACGACTACATTGTCTTCCCCGTTTGCAGCGCTCACGGCGGCGGAGCTCGGTCGCCTGCTGCATGATCGCAAAGTCGATGCGCGCGAGCTGACCGATTACTTCGTCGAGCGTATAGAGACGGGGGCCAACGCGGGAGTCTTTACGTCCACCTGCTTCGAACGGGCGCGCCGTGAGGCGACACAAAGCGCGGCTCGCTATCGAGCCGGTCAGCCTCTTGGCCCGCTCGATGGCGTGCCCGTCGCATGGAAAGACCTGATCGATATTGAAGGTCTCGCCACCACCGCGGGGTCGGCCATCTATCGGCACGCGCCACCAGCGCCGCGTGATGCGCCGATCGTGCGCAATCTCGCCGCTGCGGGTATGGTGACGCTCGGCAAAACCAATCTGTCTGAATTCGCCTACTCTGCGCTCGGGCTCAATCCGCATTTCGGCACACCGTTGAATCCGCGCGCAAGCGACGTGCCGCGCGTGCCCGGAGGTTCGTCCTCCGGCTCCGCCGTGGCCGTCGCCGCGGGACTCGTGCCGGTGGCGATCGGCACCGATACGGGCGGCTCCGTGCGCACGCCCGCGGCATTCAATGGCGTGGTCGGCTTCAAGACCTCCGAGCAGTGGATCGACACTGACGGCGTGTTTCCGCTGTCGCGCACGCTCGACACGATCGGCGTGTTTGCGCACGACGTCGCCGATTGCTATCTGCTCGATCTTGCATTGCGCGGCCTTAAGACCGCATCGCTCGCCCCTGACTCGACGCCTTTGGCATCGCTGACGTTGGTCGCCCCGGAAAACGCGATACTCGACGAGGTCGAGCCGGAAGTGCGGCGCAACTTCATCGCTTCGCTCGAGCGAGCGGCGGCCGCCGGTGTGCGGGTGCGCTGGCAGTCGGTCCCTGAGCTCACCCAGGTGCGCGAGTTGATCGCGCGTCACGGCAATATTGCCGCGGCCGAGGGTTATCAATGGCATCGCGAACTGCTCGAGAGCCCGCGCCATGCGCAAATCGATGTGACCGTCTATAAGCGGATGATGGGCGGCAAGACGATGCGGGCAGAGGACTTCGATGCATTGCAGCGGGGCCGCGTCGCCTTGCAGCGTTCGCTATGGGCTACGCTCGGCGACGCGCTGCTGGTGATGCCGACGGTGCCGCACGTTGCGCCGCCGATTGCGCCGCTTGCGGCCGATCCCGACGTGTTCGCCCGTGTGAACCTGAAGACGATCTGCAACACGTTGCTTGGCAATATGCTCAACACCTGCGGGCTTGCGTTGCCGAACGGCTTGGGCGCCGCGCAGATGCCGACCAGCATGTTGCTCAGCGCGCCGGCCGCGCACGAAGCCCGGCTGCTGTGCGCCGGTGTCGCGCTCGCGCCGATTATCGCAGGCGATTTTTCCTGAAGGCGCTCGCAATGGGACTTGTGCTCCTGTGGCGCGACGACGTCCGAGCGCAATTCGACCATCAGTTCACTTCATTTTGTGAGGTATGAGCATGGCCAAAGAGATTTTGTGCGGTTTCGGTGTGGATGTGGATGCGGTAGCCGGCTGGCTCGGCTCGTACGGCGGCGAGGACTCTCCCGATGACATTTCGCGCGGTCTCTTCGCCGGTGAGGTGGGCTCGCCGCGTCTCCTGAAGCTGTTCGAGCGTATGCAGATCAGGACCACCTGGTTCATACCGGGCCACTCGATCGAAACCTTCCCCGAACAGATGCGGGCGGTGGCGGACGCGGGTCATGAAATTGGCGTGCACGGCTATTCACACGAGAACCCGATCGCGATGACACGCCAGCAGGAAGCTGACGTTCTCGACAAGAGCATCGAGCTGATTATGCGGCTCGCCGGTCGCAAGCCGACCGGTTATGTCGCGCCGTGGTGGGAGTTCAGCAATGTGACCAACGAATTGCTGATCGAACGTGGCATTCTGTACGACCACAGCCTGATGCATCACGATTTCCAGCCGTATCGCGTGCGCGTCGGCGACTCCTGGACCAGGATCGACTACAGGAAAGATGCGCGGGACTGGATGAAGCCGCTGGTACGCGGTCGGGAAACCGATCTGATCGAGATTCCGGCCAACTGGTACCTGGACGATCTCCCGCCGATGATGTTCATCAAGAAATCGCCAAACAGCCACGGCTTCGTCAATCCGCGGGATATCGAGCAGATGTGGCGCGACCAGTTCGACTGGGTTTATCGGGAATATGATTACGCCGTGTTCCCGATCACGATCCATCCGGACGTGTCTGGCCGGCCGCAGGTATTGCTGATGCTCGAGCGCCTGTTCGAATACATGTCCGGGCATGCGGGCGTCAAGTTCGTCCGCATGGAAGAGATGGCCAGCGACTACGCGCGGCGGTTCCCGCGCAGCTGAGCGGATATGGGGCGAGGTGTGCGATGTGTGGGTTATGCGGAATGCTCGGCGGCGAAGCACATTGGACCGATGCCAATAACCCGGCGTCGGATGATGAGCATGCACAGGTGCGACGCCGCGAGCGGCAGTTGCGGGTCGCCCGCCTGAACCGGGTGCTTCGAGCGTTTGCCTGTACGGTCAGCGATTGGCAAAGCCACGCCTATTTGATCAGCACATTCACCGGCAAGACGGAGATCGTCGGAAACCTCGCACAGCTGTGGCCGGCGGTCGAGCGCCTGAGCGGTCGCCGTGTCGATCCGCTGGCCGCGGATCTGCTTGATCATTTACGGCAGGCATCGTGAACGAACCGCTCAGGTCAGCGCAACGGATCCCCATTAATCTGCTGACGGGCTTTCTCGGCAGCGGCAAGACGACGTTGTTAAAGCGCCTGCTCGGGGAACCGGCATTCGCGCATTGCGCGGTGCTGATCAACGAACTCGGCGAAATCGGCCTCGATCATCGGCTGCTGGAACGGCTCGATCACGAGACCGTCGTGCTGCAGAACGGCTGCATATGCTGCAGCGTGCGCGAGGATTTGCGGCAGGCTCTGCTCGATCTGTATGACCGGCGCGAACGCCAGCAAGTGCCGCCCTTTGATCGGATCATCATCGAATCGACTGGCTTGGCCGACCCGGTGCCGGTGCTCAATACCGTCTCCGGCGACCCGGTGCTGCGGCACCACTTCAGGCTCGGCAATGTAGTGACGACAGTGGACGCGGTCCATGTGCTCGATCAATTCGCACAGCAGGCCGAGTCGCGCAACCAGGCGGCCATCGCTGACCGGCTGGTGATCACGAAGGCAGATCTGGTCGATGCCTCACAACTCGAGACCGTGCAGAGTGCGTTGCGGCAGATCAATGGGTCTGCGTGGCTGGCCGTATCACGCAACGATGCTGGCGATGCCCAGGTCCTGCTGAGTGAGGATCTCGATCAGCCCGCCGCGCGCATCGACGAGGTGCGACGCTGGTTCCCGCTGGCGGGTATTGCTCAGGGCGCATCGAACACCGCATCGGCGAAATACCGAGCGTTTGGACGAGAGCCGGAAGGTCCGCACCGCGGTGAGATTTCGACCTATTCATTGACATTTGATGAGCCGATCGACTGGGTCGCTTTCGGCATATGGCTTTCGATGCTGATGCATAGCCGGGGCGCCGACATCTTGCGCGTCAAAGGAATTCTGAACGTTCGCGGCTCCGAATTGCCTTTGGTCATTCATGGCGTTCACCATTTGATTCACGAACCGGTTCATCTGTCCGGATGGCCCAACGGCGAGCGGCGCTCGCAATTGGTGCTGATCGGCAGGCTGCCACCACAAGCGCAGATCGAAGCATCGCTGCGAGCGTTCAACTGAGTTATGCCAATCATTGGAGGTCATCTAGTGGACGGAAAAGTCATTGCGGTTCACCTCAATGCCTCGCACACATTTTCCAAGCGATCCGTTGGACAAATCATGTTGCTGGAAGGTTTGGGTGTCGAAGGCGATGCTCACTGTGGTGCAACGGTCAAACACCGCTCCCGTGTCGCTCGAGATCCCTCGCAACCCAACCTGCGCCAGGTGCACCTCATTCATGATGAACTATTCGATGAGCTGACAGAGAAGGGGTTTAGAGTTCTCCCTGGCGATCTCGGCGAAAACGTCACGACGCGCGGCCTTGATCTTCTATCGTTGCCCGTGGGCACAGAATTGCATATCGGCGAGCATGCGGTCGCCACACTCACTGGCCTTAGAAACCCCTGCGCGCAAATAGATCATTTCCAGGCTGGGCTGATGTCAGCCGTTCTTGGTCGTTCGCCGGAAGGAAAGCTCCTGCGAAAGGCCGGCGTGATGGGTGTTGTGACGAAAGCTGGACCGATAGGCCCGGGCGATGAAATCGCCGTCAAGTTGCCACCGCCGCCGCACCGTGAGCTTGAAATGGTGTAGCAGCGCATTGGGCGCGACTTTCCCTGAAATCAGACGGTTGAATCACGCGGATTACGAGCAAGTCGAATAACTGCGATGGCCGATGACCTGCCAGGCGATTCGAAGGAGTGAATGACCGTTGTACCTCTCGAAGCGGCCGATTCGATAGCATCTCGTCGCCGCACGAAGAACCTCCGCGCCGTGCAACTGCTGCTCGGCCATACCAGGCTTGAGAGCACAGTGCGGTACCTCGGCATCGAGGTCGACGATGCGCTTGAGATTGCTGAGCAAACTGAGGTTTGAGCGGGGAGGCATCGCCGGTCGGCGGCTGACCATTGGTCGCTTTCCGGGCCAGGAACGGTCATTCGACGACCTCCCCACGATCATCGACGATCCGCAAAAATGCAGGGGCGTAGCCCAATTCTGCCGCCCTGGCCGCAGACGGCGGAATGGGGGCTGCGCTTTGATCCCGCCTCTCACGCGCCCGCGGATGCTTCCAGCTCCGCAAGACGCTGGCGCAGCAAGCGATCCTCTTTGAAACGGGCGGTTTCGTCGCGAATCACTGCCACGATGCCGTTGAGTTCATTTTGCGGCGAATGCAGCAATGCAACTGTAAAGGCGATCGACATTGACCGTCCGTCCTTATGCACGGCGGGGACACGCAGCACATCATTGCCATAACGGGTTTCGCCCGTTGCCATGGTCTTCTGATAGCCGTCCCAGTGTCGGCCGCGCAAGCGTTCCGGAATGATCAAGTCCAGCGAATTGCCGAGCGCCTCGCTTTGCGTAAAGCCGAACATGCGTTCGGCTGCGGGGTTCCAGAAGGTGATGCCGCCGCCGGCATCGGAGATGATTATCGCGTCGCCGATTGCGTTGGCAAGTTGCTCGAAGTCGATGGCAGTTTGCACGACGCTCCTCCAGGGAAAAAATGCGGATTTGAATCGAATGCGGCGCCGTCAGAGGCGCCGTATCTACACGTCAGAGCCAGATTCCCCGGCCTGCGTGACGCCGTCAAACCGCGTTGATTTCGCGTAGATTGAAGATCTCCTGCTTGCTGTAGCCAAGGCCCGCCAGCACTTCGTCGGTATGCTCCCCGAGCAGGGGAGATGCAGTGACCTCCGGCTTCATGTCCGAGAATTTGATCGGGCTACCGACGGTCAGATACGAGCCGCGCTTCTTGTGCGGTACTTCGACGATTGTCCCGCTCGCCCGCAATGAAGGATCGTTGGCCAGTTCCTTCATCGTCAGCACTGGCGCACACGGAATGTCGAATTTACGCAAGATGTCGACCGCTTCGAATTTGGTCTTGTCGGCGAGCCAGGCTTCGATGGTTCGGAAGATCTCAAAGATATGCGGTTGACGCGCTTCAGCGGTTTTATAGGCTGGGTCATCGATCCACTCGGTCTTGCCGAGTGCTTTGCAGATCGGCTCCCATGCATGGCCCTGGATCGTGAAATAGATGTATGCATTCGAATCCGTTTCCCAGCCCTTGCATTTGAGCACCCAGCCCGGCTGCCCGCCGCCGCCCGCATTACCGCCGCGCGGCACCACATCGCCGAATTCGCCGTGCGGATACTGCGGATATTCCTCGAGATATCCCACTCGCTCCAGTCGCTGCTGATCGCGAAGCTTAACGCGGCACAGGTTCAGCACGCTGTCCTGCATCGACACAGCGACCTTCTGGCCCTTGCCGGTTTTGTCGCGCCCGAGCAGTGCAGTCAGAATGCCGATCGCGAGATGCATGCCCGTGTTGCTGTCGCCGAGCGCCGCGGCGCTGATGGTCGGCGGACCGTCCCAGAAGCCGGTGGTGGAGGCCGCTCCGCCCGCGCATTGCGCAACGTTTTCGTAGACCTTCAGGTCGTCATAGTGGTGACCATCGCTGAAACCCTTCACCGAGGCGACGATCATCTTGGGGTTGAGTTCGTTCAGACGTTCCCACGAAAAACCCATTCGGTCCAACGCGCCCGGCCCGAAATTCTCGACCAGAACATCGGATTCGCGGATCAGTTTTTCGAGCACTTCCTTGCCTTCTGGCTTCTTCGTGTCGAGTGTCAGCGACTTCTTGTTGCTGTTGAGCATCGTGAAGTACAGCGCGTCGGCATCCGGGATGTCGCGCAACTGGTTGCGCGTGACGTCGCCCGAACCCGGCCTTTCGACCTTGATCACGTCAGCACCGAACCAGGCGAGCAACTGGGTGCACGCGGGACCGGCCTGAACATGAGTGAAGTCGATGATCTTGATGCCTTCGAGAGGTTTGGTCATGCTGGTATCTCCTTGGTTAATCCGATTACTTTTTCATTGCCGCGCTTTGCGGATTCAGGTTTGTCAGGCGGCCGCTTTCGGTGCCGGCCGCTTCATCGATAACGGCATTGATCAAGCTAGGTTTGCCGGATGCGATTGCCTCGACGAGTGCCTTCGTCAGTTCTTCAGGCGTGCTCGCGTGATAGCCGATGCCGCCGAATGCCTCGATCATCCTGTCGTAGCGCGCCCCCTTCACGAACACAGTAGGCGCAACGTCCTTGCCGCCCGTCGGGTTCACGTCGGTGCCGCGATATACGCCGTTGTTGTTGAATACGACCGTGCAAACCGGCAACTCGTAACGGCAGATCGTTTCGAGTTCCATGCCGCTGAATCCGAAGGCGCTGTCGCCTTCGATCGCGACCACCGGTTTGCCTGTCGTTACCGCCGCGCCGATGGCGAAGCCCATACCGATACCCATGATTCCCCACGTGCCGGAATCAAAGCGCTTGCGCGGCTCGTACATGTCGATAATGCTGCGCGCGTAGTCGAGCGTGTTGGCGCCTTCGTTGACGACGTTAATGTCCGGGCGCGTTTTCAACACATCGCGAATCGCGCGTAACGCGCTGTGAAAGTTCATCGGCGACGGGTTCTTGTCGAGCGTCGCGGCCATCTTGGCGAGATTCTTGTTCTTGCGCTCGGCAATCGCGCCGATCCACTCCGCGCCCGGTTTGACGAAGCTCGCATCGAGGCCGGCGCGAAGCGCCGCTACGCATGAACCGATATCGCCGATCACCGGCGCGGCAATGGCGACGTTGCTGTCGATTTCGGTCGGCGAGATATCCACCTGGATGAACCGCTTCGGCTGCGCACCCCAGGTCTTGCCTTTACCATGCGAGAGCAGCCAGTTCAGACGCGCACCGATCAGCACGACTACGTCGGCTTCTTGCAGCACGAACGAGCGCGCTGCCGATGCGGATTGCTCGTGCGTGTCGGGCAACAAGCCCTTGGCCATCGACATCGGCAGATACGGAATGCCGCTTTGCTCGACGAAAGCGCGGATTTCCGCGTCAGCCTGGGCATACGCCGCCCCCTTGCCGAGCAGGATCAGCGGACGTTTTGCGCTGTTCAGCACGTCAAGCGCACGCTTGACCGATTCCGGCGCCGGCAACTGACGCGGCGCGGCGTCGACCACTTTCACCAGCGACTGCTGCGCCTTGACGGTGTCTAGCGTTTGCGCGAGCAGCTTGGCCGGCAAGTCCAGATAGACACCACCCGGCCGGCCAGACACCGCTGCACGGATCGCACGCGCCACGCCGATGCCGATGTCCTCCGCATGGAGCACGCGATACGCTGCCTTGGCGTAAGGCCTGGCCGCGTTCAATTGATCCATTTCCTCGTAATCTCCCTGCTGCAGATCGACGATTTCGCGTTCGCTTGAACCGCTGATCAGAATCATCGGAAAGCAATTGGTGGTCGCATTGGCGAGCGCGGTCAGGCCGTTTAAAAAGCCGGGTGCCGACACGGTCAGGCAGATGCCCGGCTTCTTCGTGATGTAGCCGGAAATGGCGGCGGCATTGCCCGCGTGCTGCTCATGGCGAAAGCCGATGAAACGCATTCCTTCGGCTTGTGCGAGTCGCGCGAGGTCGGTAATGGGAATACCGACCAGTCCGAAGATCGTATTGATGTCGTTCAGTTTCAGCGCGTCGATGACGAGATGAAATCCATCGGTCGTTTCGCTCGCCTGTTGTTGTGACGTAGTGTCTGTTTTGAGCTGGTCGGCTTCTGCCATGACATCTCTCCGGGGTAGCGGGGCGTGATGAGTTGGGTCGCGAGCGGCGGGCTCACGAGGTGATTCAATCAGACGAGCCACCGGACGACGGTTGCAGCCGTGCCTCGGCGACGGCCACGCCGGCTGGCGCGCCTGAGTTTTCGATCCAGCACTTTCTCATAGGGGCGAGAATGAATTTCGCGGATACGGCGGCCGCGAGCGATATCGCGGCCGCTGAGATAAACACGGTGCTCCAGCCACCGTTCGCGGACAGTACCGATGCAACCGGCACCAGCATCGAGGCAGTCCCTTTCGCGGTGTAGAGCGTCCCCGCATTCGCTGCGGCGTATTTGCTGCCGAACGTGTCCGCGCAGGTCGCCGGGAAGATCGAGAAGATTTCGCCCCAACAAAGGAATATGGCGGCGGCGAAGAACATGAACGCGTACGGGTTATGGCCGAACTGCATCAGTCCGAGCAGCGCGACGCCTTCGCCGAGAAAGATCATGAACATGGTGTTTTCACGGCCAATGCGGTCCGATAGAAAGCCGCACAGAGGGCGAGTGAAGCCGTTGCACAGATTGTCGATGGACAGCGTCATCGTGAGGAGCGGTAGCGTGATGCCCAGCAGGTTGACCGGCATTCTGGCGAAGCCGTATTCCTTCGCGAGCGGTCCTAGCTGGGCGGTTGCAATGATGCCGCCGGCCGCGACGAATACGAACATCAAATAGAGCACCCAGAACAGCGGCGAACGGATCATCTCCCGGGACGTGTAGTCGACCTTGCTTGCAACAATACGTTTAGGCGCGACCGCGTAGGCAGGCGGTTTAGGCCGTACAAGCAAGGTGGCGAGCAGCAGGATGCAGACGCCCTGGAAAATGCCGAAGAACATGAACGTGTGCTCGTAGCCCGAACGCTGGATCATGTTGGCAATTGGAATCACCGTTACCGCCGCGCCAGCGCCGAAGCCTGCCGCCGTCAACCCGGCTGCGAGACCGCGTTTGTCCGGGAACCATTTGAGTGCCACCCCGACGCAGGTGCCGTACACACATCCCGCGCCGATACCGGCAATGACTGCCGCGATGTAGAGTTCGGAGAGACTGCCTGCATGAGCGTTGATCATCCAGCCGATAGCCGCGCAGAGCGCGCCGCCGATCACCACCGGGCGCGGTCCGAACTTGTCGACGAGCCAGCCTTCTACGGGAACGAGCCAGGTTTCGGTCACGATGAATATCGTGAACGCCGTCTGGATCGCCGCTTGTCCCCAGTGGTGAGCGTTGTCTATTGGTACGACGAACAACGTCCACGCGTATTGCAGGTTCGCGACCAGTCCCATGCACACCACGCCGATCGCAAGTTGCACCCACCGTTGATGCCAGAACGCTGGCCGGCCGGTCTCCGCTACGTTGGAATGTCCCATGTCTCCGTCTCCTGTACTTTCCGTCGCGCTCGAGCGGCGCGTTGGACTTACGTGATCGAATCGCTTCGTCGCTGGTTTGTCTGCGAGCAAAGAAGCGCCAATGGTCGGCCAGAGAAAAGCGCACTAACGAAAGCTCTTACTCGTTGAACGCACAACAGTGGATTGAAAGCTATTGAGCCTGCAGCGGGTGTGATGGGATGCTGCGCGAGAACGACGATAAACGAAAGTTAAAACATTTTATGGTTTGCATTAACTATCACTAATACTAGAGACGGCCTTCAGACGGCGAGAGCCTCTGCGCCCGTCTTTTCGAATCCCTGGACGCAGTTGGATTTCCCCTGATGCTCAACCGGCGGGTAGCGCACCGCGAAGCGCGTGCTTTTCCCATCGAAATGGCGCGGCACCAAATTACATCTATAAGCAAAGCTCTATCGTTTTTTTAAAAAACTTTAATTATCGTTTATCCAACCGTTCTTCTATTCTTGGGTCGTGCCATTTGCCGGAAGGAGACGACGATGAACACCTCTCAATTTGATGCGCGCGACAGCGCGCATGATGCGGAAGTCGAGGCGCAACTTTGTGCTTATAACGCCGCTTTCGAAGAACTCGGCCTGCGCTTCCGTTGGGATGAGCGCACGCTGACATCGCTGGCCACGATTGACGACGAACATGCGCAGATTTCCGCGTACATCGAGGCGCATCATGCGCACTTGCTGAAGGCGTATAGCGCTGAGTTTTTGAGTTTGGCGATTCTCGAGAAGAAAAGAGCCCGCTATCCATCGCGCTTCCAGGGGCGCGTCGATAGTGCGCCGAATCCGACCCACGTGATGCCTTTACCGCAAGCGAACCGCCGGTGTGAGCGTGCGTCGTATGAATTAGAGTTGCCCGCGCTGGCTGGCGTGTAGATTGTTGCGCGTCGCTGCGGTTTGCATGGGCATGGGCATGGCCGCTATCGTCTTTTTGCAAGTGCGGCGAAGCAGATCATGAAAAGCGAAATCGACAGTGATGCTACTGGCCCTCGAATCGAAGGCTCTCTCCGACAAGTAATTGCCCGGCAAAGCACCGATAAGCCCCGCGGATGAACTGCTGTGGAGCGGAAAGAGCGCGAAATGCTTCCTAAGTTGGCCGCGGTTGTGAACGGCCGTTGTTGGTAAACCTGAAGGGCCGTTCAGCGTAGGCTACGGTCTTCTGCGCGACGCACGGGTCGGGATTCAGGCACCGGGCGGCATCGGGCAGAGGTCGGCCATTTTGCGACCTTCGCGGTTTCCCGGCGAACGTCTGCTGTTGAGCGCCGATCCGCCGCTGGCCACCATGGCGCCGAAATGTCGAGTTTTCGAGCGTGATCAGACCCAGCAAGTTTTTTGAAAACTCGCAGTAATGAGCGCGTCACATGGTGCTTCTAAGATGCGAGTGTCATTTCCGAAACTTGTTGCGGTGGCGTCAAGAGCCAGTGCAAACGTTTAGCTAAACCGGCGTCTTCCAATTCTTTTGGCCATGGCTTTCTCAGGTGTGTCCCATCCAAGGGCTTCACGGGGCCGCCCATTGAGGAGTTTAGCGATGTCGTTGCGCGGGATCTGCGTGACCGTCGAAAGGTCCATGCCCTTGCGTAAGAACTCGTGCAGCAGGCCGTTGGTGTTCTCGTGGCTGCCATGTTGCCAAGGTGTATGCGGATCGGCAAAGCAGATATCGGGATTCAATCGCTTGGACCGCTCGGCATGACAACGTTATTTCGGTTTCTGCGATCGTAAGTCAGGCTCTCGCGCAACAAGGCAGGCATCTTCTTCATTTGGCGCGCGAAGCCTTCGAGCGCATCCCCAGCGCAGTTGTTCGGGCACAAAGCCCGTGCGGGCAATGCTCACTGCTGTGCGGGGCTTCTCCAGATGCAAGGCTTCAATCATCGCTTGCTTGAGCCTACCGCGCGGGTGAGCATAATTTTCGTGCAGCTCATCATCTAGGAGTACCTAAAACTAGAGCCCGAGCAGCTGCAATCGTCAGACTAACTTTACTTGTTCAAGTCGGATCTTTTCTATTCCCTACACTCCTCAAAAGGTATTCCGTGTTTCGTCAAAATATTCGAAGAACTCTTTTAGCATCGGCTGCGTCGCTGGCGCTTTGGGCCTCCGTCGTTCACGCCGCCGATGGTGATCCGGACAACCATCGCGAAGATACGCGAACACCGATCAAGCACATCGTGGTCATCATTCCCGAGAACAGAACTTTCGACAATCTCTTCGGGACTTATCCGCACGCGGCGAATATTCCCGGCGAGCAAAGCTGGGTTGGTGTGCCTGCGCCGAAATTCGTGGCGCGCCCCGGCACGCCGGCCGCCAACGTCCTGACGCCGGACTTGCTGCGGAGCAATCCGAATTGGAGCTTGTCCGGACGCCCCGCCAACCCAACGCGGCTTCGCCCCGCCGACGCCTACACCTGCGATATGGCGCATAACTACGAACCCGAGCAGCAGGCGTACGATGGCGGGGCTGTGGATCGCTTCCCGCAGACAGCCACCGGCAAGGGCCCGGGCTGCGCCGTGGACGGCTCAACCATCATGAATTATTACGACGGCAACACCGTCCAGGCGCTGTGGAACTACGCTCAGCACTACGCCATGAGCGACAATTCTTTTTCCACCACCTACGGCCCCACTGTGCCCGGCCATGCCAATATCGTTTCGGGCAACACGCATGGGATTATCATTCACGATCCCGCCAACCCTGAGAACCCCGACACCAGCGGCTTCTACGTCAATCCGACGGATCATTCGATAACCTTGACCGACGCCAACCTCCCCGGCTATCTCGACGATTGCGGAAAGGGCCGGACTTTTGAAATGACCGGCAAGAATGTCGGCGATCTCCTGAACGAAAAGAACGTGACCTGGGGCTATTTCCAGGGAGGCTTCCTGCCCACCACGCCCGCGAAGTTCGATGCGAACGGCAATATGTCTGCGCCTGCGGTTTGCGGCTCCCAGCATGTCGCCCATCAAGTGCAGATCAACGGCGTCACTTATAACGTGCAGAACCCGAGCGTTAACCCGGGTCCGGACGTGCATGTCCTCGAGAACGACTACAGCACCGGCGTTACTCCTTTCATGAAATATGCGAGCACGCGCAACCCACACCATCTGCGGCCGAGCTCGGCGGAAATGATTGGCAAGACCGACCAGGCCAACCACCAGTACGACATCTCGGATTTCGACACGGCGCTGTCCCACAACTCATTGCCCTCGGTCAGTTACGTGAAGGCGCCGGTCTATCAATACGGCCATCCGCAAAGTTCCGATTCGCTCACCGAACAAGCGTTCCTTGTAAAGACAATCAACGCGGTCCAGCAGTCTCGCTATTGGCACGACACTGCGATCGTCATCGTTTGGGATGATTCCGATGGCTGGTACGACCACGTCATGCCGCCGCTCTTGACCCCGTCGGCGACCAACATCGACTTCCTGTTCGGCCCCGGTAATTGCGGCACGCCGCAGCCCGGTGCCGACGCCGCGCGCTGCGGTCTCGGCCCGCGCCAGCCTCTGGTGGTGATTTCGCCTTGGGCGAAATCGAACTTCGTCGATCACACGCTGACTCAGCAGGCCTCAGTGCTTCGTTTCATCGAGGACAATTGGAAGCTCGGCTTCATCGATGGCCCAGTTGCTCCTCCCGCAGGTACGGGATCCGTCGACCGGCATGCAAATTCGCTCGATAACATGTTCGACTTCGAGCGCGAGCCGAATCTGCGTCCTCTCATCCTCGATCAGGTCACCGGAGCGGTCGTCAAGGGTGACAGCGACGACGGCAAGCGCCGCGACTGAAACGACTGAAGCACGACAGCTAGCTCAAAGTTGAGTGCAAGCGCACGGGATTGTAGAAGCCGACGATGTACTGCGTGATGGTCAGTGCCGATATCACCAGCGCGGCTGGCATCGTGGGTGCCATAACCAGCTCACGACCTTGTGCGAGTGAAAGGTCCAGCACGACTGCCAGATACATCCAGCCCCTGGGCGTGCGGATATACGTGATATCCGCACGCCCGATTTCCTCACGATGACCATCACGTTCATTACCGCGTTCACGATGTTCGCCTGCACTCGCGGCTTCGACCACTGCGCTGAGCGCGAGAATGTTAGTCGGAAGCGCAATCCCTTGGATCACTGATGATTTCCGATCGGACGCCGCCCGGACGCGGCGCCGGAAGGCCGAAATTCGCGCGAGCTATTGGGGGCCATGCTCGGCTCCTGTATGACCTGCAATCCGGTCAATGGCGGTTCGCGGATTCAGAGCGGTCAGATGTCTCGCACGCTCGATCGGCGGCTCCGGGTCGATCGGCGACGCACCATGCGCGGCGGTCAGTGCTGTCCCTCCACATGCGAGAAACGGAGGGGAGCAGTCCGTCGCGGAGCCACTCTGCGGCGCCAATGTCGATTCTCTCGTCGACGGGAATGTGAGCCGGCTCGGGTACCGGACTCGCGGAACGACAGAAGCGTCCAAGTCCGTCGGCGACCATACGCCCCAGGTCGAAGGGGCCAATTCGAGAGCCTTGCCAGTGACAGATGGCACCTCCACGGAGCTCAGGCCGTACCGCGCCGCAAGCTCATGCGGTGGCTCGGCGGCCAGGCTCACCCCGCGAGGTCAAGGCGGGCGGTGTGGAGGCATACTCGAGCGAGTGGACAGTCCGCGCAACGACGTTATCCGGAAAGCCCTGCCGCGCATGCTCAGCGATTTCCCTGTTGAACGCGAGGTAGGTACCGCGCAGTGGAGCAAGCCGATGCGCGACCAGACGGAGCGTCGATGTTTTTCCCGCACCCGCGTAAGCCTTGATCTTGAGGTTGTCGCCGCTGCCGGCCGCATCTACGATGGCCTGTTGCTCTGGCGTGGGTCTGAACTGGGCAGGCATAGACTCGATTTGGGCCGAAAGACCATCAGTTTGCCCCGGTGCGCAGGAAATCGGTCGCCGGAACTGCATGTCGGCAATCATCCAAAAAGATCCGGAGTTGTTGCGTGATTGGGAATCGTGGTATCACGTCAACGAATTGATTCAATTGCCTTGGAGAAACGCTCGGCCGGCGTCCGTTTTCGGAATCGTGATCGGCAACAACGGGTCCGGCCACGGAAGTGGATCATCCTTCGCGCGCGGACAACCTCGGGTCGCCGCCATTCGTCTCAGTGCGGCCAAAGGACGGTCCTTGGCCCGCTTGCGTACCTCGGACAGTGGAGTGTTGTCCGATCCGCCACCATTACTGTCCGATTGATCAATCACCACCCCTGCCGCTGCTGGACGCCAGGATACTTCGCCTGCGAATGCTGTATCGTGAGCGCCTTCGCCCTTGCACAGACCACACGATTTCCGTCGAGATGTCTCAGATGATCCCACTCCACTGCAATCCAGGTTTCTATCAGCTCCTTGCCGACAGCTACGCCCAGTTGCTTGGTCGCCCCCTAGTGCCGCGGGCCATGCCCGTGGTCGAAGCTACCGAATGGCTCTATGAGAGTGCCCCGTTCGCGGTACTCGCGCACAATACCGATCCCGACCCGCGCTTTATTTACGGCAACAAGGCCGCGCAGCGCCGCTTTGGATATAGCTGGGATGAAATCACCCGACTGCCGTCCCGGCTCTCAGCCGAGGCCCCAAATCGCGAGGAGCGGCAGCAGTTTCTCGCACGCGTACAGCGGCTCGGCTACGAGGCCGGCTACAAGGGCGTGCGTGTCACCAAGTCAGGCGAGCGCTTCATAATCGAGGAAGCCACACTGTGGCAACTTCTCGACGCAGACGGCAAACTGCACGGCCAGGCGGTTGTCATCCCGCGCACGCGCGACATCTGATTCGCGTATGCCAATCGTTTATGCGCGCTATTTGGACTTGCGCAATGGCCGATGATCCGTCAGATGCCGGATTAAGTGCGATGACCGGTGTGCGTCCGGAAGCCGCTATCCGGTTGGCTAAAGCGCGAGCGGCGGAGATGGGTCGATCAGAGGCGAACGCCAACGTCAATGTATCGGCCTACCTTCCCGAGGGACTCGGCACAATGGAAGCAGTGGCTTTCATCGAAGCGCCATCTGTTGGGCACGGGATGGCTCGATGAATCCGTATTTGATGCGGCTGGCGTTTTAGGCGCTGATATTGATGACTGAGCCGACCGCTGTCGTACCGGAACCGGTAGTGGTTTGCGACTGCGATGGCGAAGAACTCGCCAATGCGCTCAACGCGCTTTGCGCGTGATGGTGATGCTGGCTCTTGCCGAGGCTGCTCTGTGACGTTGCCGTCTTCAGATGTGCCGCAAAACTCGACTGGCTCGATTCGCTCGTTGAGCTTTGGCCTGTCAGCTTCGACAGCCCGGAACCAATGGCGCTGCTCACGCCGCTGAGTAGAGTGGATGCTGCACCGATTGCGATTGGAATCATATCGAGATCCGTCAGAATAGGGCAACCGAAATGCCCGAGCTTTCGAACTATACCGAGTTTTTCGGCGCTGCATGACCGTTTCGGCTTGAAATTCGATCAAAATCTCGGCTGTCTTTGACGCGGGCTTGGGTCCAGCGCGCAGGCGGGACGGCTTTTCGGGCGTCCGGAGCGCGAAAAATAGCGCGTCGTGGATCGACGCAAACGCTGCGGGTTCGATTTACAACGTGGAAAGGCGTCTGGACAAATCGTCGCTGTTCGGCCATCAGGAGACAGTCACAGCCTTGCTGCGATCGACCGAAGTACAGCCAGCATCAGTCGTTCGCCTGCGAAGATCGAAAGCTTGTTCTGCTGGCTGCATAGGGCGACGACCTTGCGGTCATGCCTTGAGCGCTGTTCAGGCGCCGCGCTTTTGAATCGGGATGCCGCTTAAAGCGGTACCTCTGCGCCAATGAAAGGCGATGGTTAGGAATTTGCCCGAAAACTTTCACTTTTTAGTGGTCCAATTCGCCGGCTTTATTCAATAGCTTGGCCGTCGCTTTTCTAACAACAATTTCCAGCACCGTCCGCACGTATCGATGGAAGGGCTGGTTAGCGAATGTGGAGTCCCTAATGTTTCACAGAACCCTTTTGCCCATTCCGCTTGCCACCGCACTGTTTGTGCTGAGCGCATGCGGAAGCAACAATGACAGCTCTTCTGCATCTGCCCCGGCCGCCTCTGCGCCGACTGTAACTGTGTCCGCGCAGGACGCGCTGACCACTGCAACGCCGATCAAGCATCTGGTCGTGATCTTCGGTGAAAATCGTTCCTTCGATCACTACTTCGGCACCTACCCGAACGCGCAGAACCCGGCCGGTGAGCCCGCGTTCACAGCGGCGGCGAATACGCCGACGCAGATCAACACCCTGAATCAGAAATCGCTTCTGACGAGCAACCCGAACTTCCTGAACACGGCTAACAACGCGTTTTCCGCAGCTAGCGGCAAGAACCCGTTCCGCCTCGACCGCAGCCAGGCCAACACGAACGGCCAGTCGCACGACTATCGCAACGAACAGCTCGCCTACGACAATGGCGCGGCTGACCTGTTCCCTAAGTTCACGGGTAACAATGGTGCCGGTAGCGGTTCGACATTCGGTACGCCGGGTCTCGTGATGGGTTACTTCGACGGCAACACGGTCACGGCGCTCTGGAACTACGCCCAGAACTTTGCGATGAGCGACAACATGTACACGGACACGTACGGTCCGTCGACGCCGGGTGCGCTTGAAGTCGTCTCGGGGCAAACGAACGGCGGTGTTTCCTCGACCGGCGCCGCGCAAGGCGACAACGTCATCGCCGACGGCGCCGGCGGCTTCACGGTCAATGGTGACTCGGATCCTACAGGCGACCTGTGCTCGGCGACGACCAGTGTCACGATGTCCGCGAACAACAAGAACATCGGTGACCTGCTCAATGCGAAGAACATCACGTGGGGCGGCTTCATGGGTGGTTTCGACCTGACCGCCACGAATCCGAACGGCACGACGTCATGCCAGCGCAGCACGTTCTCGTCGGTCCTCGGGGCAACGAAGGTGGACTACATACCGCACCACAACTGGTTCCAGTACTATGCGACGACGGCCAACCTGGCGCACACCCGCCCGACTTCGACCGCGCTGATTGGCCAGACAGATCCGCTCGATTCGACGGCCAAGCCGGTTCACCATCAGTACGACGTCAACGATTTCTTCGCGGCTGTCTCGTCGGGTAACTACCCGTCGGTCAGCTATCTGAAGGCACCGGCCGTCGGCGATGGCCACCCGGGCAACTCGGATCCGATTGACGAGCAGGCGTTTTACACGAAGGTCGTCAACTTCCTGGAGCAACAGCCGGATTGGAAGAACACCGCCATCATCATCACCTACGACGATTCGGATGGCTGGTACGACCATGCTTACGCGACGCCGACGACTTCATCGTTCGACCCGACCGCCGACCAGCTGAATGGCGTAGGTACCTGTAACGCAGCGGGCGCAACTCAAGGCGTTGGCGTGACGGGGGCTGCTGTGAATGGCCGTTGCGGTCCGGGCACGCGTGTTCCGCTCATCGTGATCTCGCCGTATGCCCGTAGCAACTTCGTCGACCATACGCTGATTACGCAAGCCTCTGTTGTCAAGTTCATCGAAGACAACTGGCTCGGCGGCACGCGAATCGGTGGCGGATCGCACGATGCGACGACGGGCAGCCTCAATTCGCTGTTCGACTTCACGAATGGTGGCAAGACGCCGGCGGTGTTCCTCGACACGAACACTGGCACCAAGCTGTCCTCCGCGCCGGTGATGAACTAAGTAGTCAGACTGACACGCCTGGTTTGTCTGTCATGCCGCAGGGGACCTGCTGGTCAATCCTGCGGCGTGACGTTCGATGAACGGGACGTTGATAACAGACAGTCAGTAAAGGCGTCGAGCCAGCCGGTACGGTGGCTCGACCTGCTTATTTGCAGTTCAGATTTGCCACAGCTATCGCGATGAACCTTCCTTCGAATGCCACCTTGCCTTCGCAACTACCCACCGGAAGCGGCCCGTCTCCCGACGCTGCCAGCCACACGCTGCGCCGCCGGATCCTATGGATACTGTTGGGCATCGTGCTGGCGTGCGTCGTAGTTGGCTATGCGCTGATCTACCCGGAACGTATGCCCGCGGCGATCGGTGACAGGGTTGAGGACCTGACGGGCGCGAACGCCCACCCGGTCCAGCTCTTGCGTCCCCCAGTCGCGCCCCTTAGCGCGGTGGCCGTGCTTGGCAGAGACCTGTTCAATGACCCGTCGCTTTCGGCGTCGGGCAAACAGTCGTGCGCGTCGTGCCACAGCGCCGCGCATGCTTTCGGACCACCCAACGATCTTTCGGTACAGCTTGGCGGTCCTCACCTGACGGACGCTGGCTCTCGGCCGGTGCCGTCGCTTGCCTACCTGTATCGCCAGGCTCCATTCAGCATCGGTCCCGACCAGGGGGAGACAGACGCCGCACCGGTCAGCCTCGACGTACTTGCATCTGCCGCACAAGGTGTGCAACGCGCCCAGAAAAACGCAGGCGTTGCACCGGCCGCGCCTGCCATGGTGCCGCAAGGCGGGTTCTTCTGGGACGGCCGTGCAAGCACGCTTCAGGATCAGGCGATCGTACCGCTGACGAACCCAGTCGAAATGGCGAACCCGAACGTGCCGGCGGTGGCTGACAAGCTCATGCACTCAAAGTACATCGGTACGATCAAGCAGCTCTTCGGTACGCGCGTCGTCAACGACCCGAACCTGCTTGTGTCGGAGGCCATGTTCGCGATTGGCAGGTATCAGTTCGAAGATCCGGCGTTTCATGCATTCTCGAGCAAATATGACGCCTGGCTCGAAGGACATGCCCGCCTTACACAAGCCGAACTGCGGGGCCTGCGCCTGTTCAACGACAAGGACAAAGCCAATTGCGCAGGCTGCCACCTGAGTCAACCGACGTCTGACGGTCTTCCGCCGCTATTTACGGACACGCAGTATGAGGCGCTCGGCGTCCCACGCAATCACGAACTTGTGCAGAATAAGGATCCCAAATTCTACGACATGGGCGTTTGTGGCCCGTTCCGGACCGGCATGGCGAAGGACACGCAATATTGCGGCATGTTCCTGACGCCGACGCTGCGTAACGCGGCAAGCCGCGGTACGTTCTTCCACAATGGCGTGTACCACAACCTCAAGCAGGTCATGGATTTCTATAACCTGCGCAACACGAGCCCGGAGAAAATCTACCCACATGACGCGGCGGGCAAAGTCCTGGTGTATGACGATCTGCCTGAAAAATACCATTCGAATGTCGACGTTGCGGATGCCCCGTTTGACCGCAAGTTTGGCGACACGCCTGCGATGACAGATGAGGACATCAGCGACATTATTGCGTTCATGAAGACGCTCGATGACGGCTACGGGAGCGTTCGCAAGTAATCGCTGGATCGAAGACGAGCGCAGCACGCGCTCGTCCCCTGTTGACCCATGTGCACCCCTCGCACGCTTTCAGTCGATCGCGGTCCCACTAGTCGCGCAAGCCTGCCGCATTGCGCGCAGGACAATCGGTTGCATCTTCTCGTTCCACGAGTCGGGGTGCGCATCAAGGTATTTATCGATGATTGTGCTGACCTGTCGCGCATCGGCATGCATTGTTCCGACGCAGCGCTGAAGTTTCTCGATTTTCGTGTCTGGCGCGCCAAAGGCCGGAGCATAGGAGAAGCCGTCGAGCACGCCAATTACGTACGCCGTACGTAATGATTGACTTCCACCTCGAAATAATTTGCCGGTAAGAAACCCGTTGTTCGTCTCGGACGCCGGACTCGCGTGCGCGACGGAGCAAAGTGTGACGAGTGCTACGGCGACCATTGATCTGTTCATCTGATATCGATTCAAAAAAGATAGGGTGCGCTATTGTGTGCCGCTATTGTGACGATTGCTGGGCTGACACATCAAAAAATTCACCGCTGCGTATGCATTCCTGACCGGCATGCCTGGTTCAGTCGGCTGAAGTGTCACCTCATTTTGCTCACTCAGAAAACTGCGGCCGTTCCACCACAAACCATCTGTCGATACGATATTCCGGTTAAGAAGGCGAACCTGTTCGTCGGCAACGGGACAGCCGGAAAGCTACATAGCGACAGAAGGGGCCTGACAGCCTCTTCTGTCGCTATGTCGATAAAATGAACGCACTTCGCCCTATGCGCAGTGCGGCAATGCGAAATTTCTTCTCCGCGGGAAAAACAGAATGAGTGGGCGTATTATGCTTGTCGAAGAGCGCCTGGAATCGGCGGAAGCCCTGTGGAAAAGTGCCGTTAGCTGCGGCTTCCACCTCGAGATTGGGTTCGATCTGGATGCGGCAATAACGATGTTGGAAAATGGCCCTTTGCCTGATGCGTTGATACTGGCCTGCGGCAAACACAAACTGGGACGTCGTTCCGCTCTGAAAGCACTTCGTTTCTCAATCCGTACCCAACGCCTTCCCGTTATTGTCATCGCTCCCGCAGGCGACGAAGAGGACTGCATCCGCACCCTCGCAGCAGGTGCCGACGACTATGTTACGACACCCTTTTCTCCGGCCGAGCTCTTCGCCCGGGTTAAAGCGATTTTACGTCCACGGCCTGTGTCGGCACCGGATCCGGTTCTTGTTTTTGATGGGCTGTCGCTAGACCCTAATACTCACAGCATTTTCCTGATGGATTACGACAAACGAACTGATCTTGGCATGACCCCCACCGAGTTCAAATTGTTGCGACTGCTAATAAAACATGCGGACGAGGTCCTGTCGCGCGAAACTATCGTGAAAAGCGTCTGGGATGAAGAGAGGGCGGTGATGCCACGCATGATAGATGTGCAGGTTTACAACATACGAGCAATACTGCGCCAGGTCGGCCGTGAGCACATGATAGAGACGGTGCCACGGATGGGATATCGAATCAGGAGTCGAAGTGCTCTTTGAGAGCGGGTTGCTCTCGTGTAATCACGGCCACGCACATGATCGCGACGTGATCTGCGTCTCGAATCACGCAAGAGGACCTTCTGAACGACGCAACTTGAGTTGAATCCCCGGGATACTGTGGGGCTCGTTTTCGGCGAATCACGTGTGCCCGGCAAGGGATTTTTCTTTCGAGCACAAAGCCGCGGAGGCGAATATCCGCAGCCTTCGCTCGTTCCCTGACTGACTGTTTTCGAGAACACGGAAGGGCTGGAGTGGGTGTGCGCCGTGAAAAGGTGGCGCTTTCCAGATTCAGACACCGCTCGGCAATGACACATTTGCCGTAATCGAGCGCTGGGAAAGCGCCGAAGCGTTGAAGGCACCTGCGGCGTGTGCGCACATGGCCGAATATGGACGCAATACCAAGCCATTGCTGGCTAGCCGCGTGATCAATGTGCTGCAGGCTTGCTAAGGCGGCGACTCGCACCGCCCGCGTGTGCTAGCACGGTATAGCGTGCGGCCGTGCGCCTAAATGATCGACGCACGGCGAAGGTAGTCGTCCGCCATGCGGCGCCCCGTGCGAAACGTTCGCCATCGGTTCCGGACCAGCGCGTTTGTCTTGTCGAGTGGCAAAGATAAATTTTTTCCGACCGGCACGCCCCCTTCGGATGCAATCAGTCGCTGTTCGTCAAGGGTTGTTGGACCCCTGCCATTGTCCGCAGGAATGCGAGTGCGCCACCGTGCGTTTGCTGGCAGGCGTCGAACGAGCCTCGATGGAGGAAACCGCGGGGTGCTCTGTAACCTTGAGATTCTGTCATCAACCGTATAGCAAATTTATAAAACCGAAGGCGCGTACCGTTAAGGCAGCATATCTGAGCGCGCGGCGAAGATTTTTTTCCGCTCAATCCGCATGCCTTCTTTATCAAGAAGCTGGCGCTTTATACAACGGATTTAGATACAGGTCGATATCATCGCTCCGGTTGACGCCACTGCTTCACAGTCAGGCGTCATTCTTGGGAGAAAAATCATGTTTGAAATTGGAAAAGAGTATTCTCGGGAAGATATTCATCGGGTCACGGGAGGATGCAAACAGGCATTCTTGCCTGTGAAGGGCGGAAAGGTCGTCGCCGCACGATTGCGTCAGGATCTCAATCCGTATGCCCCGGATGTGATCGTCTGCGATGGCAGCGCCGCTTCACGTGCGGCCGGCCGAACGCTCGCGCGACAGACCGACCCACTTCCTGTTTTTGTCCGAACAGCAACTGACCGATTCCGTTACATGGGCGAGTACGTCACTGATGAATCGTTTACTGTTCCGGCCGACTACGCAAAGTATGTGGAGAACACTGGATTTACGCTTGGTCAGATTTCGCGCGTGATCAAGATGAAACGCCGTTGATCTCAACGGATTCTGCAATTCGTAACCGTCCCTTCGTTGGCTGGGTTGCTGCTCGCGCCCAACCGACGAACATCAATGACACTCCTAACGGGTCGCAGTAGTGGTCAGGTGCTCGACGATCGGCCCCAAAGCAAGCGCCGGGAGGTAGGTCAGGGATGCAACCATGGCAACCGTCCCGATAAGCAAACCCACAAACAGGACGCCGTGTGTTTGCAGAGTGCCCGGGCCGGGCGCGCGTCGTCTTCCCCCATGAACACTACCGCGAATAACAGCGAAAGCGGTAGGAGGGTATAGAGCGTCGAGCGCGTCAGATCGACCCAGAGATTATCTGCCGTCTGAGCGCCACGGCGGGCAAAACCGCCGATCAGCGCAAGTAGCAGGGCGATGCCACTCGACGCGGACAGAAAACTCTGCACCGGGATGCCGAGCATGCCGTCGGGGTCGGGACTGGACCCGGATATCACGCTGGCGAACGCGACTTACCAGCTCGATCGCGTAGCCGCCGCGTGGGCCACGGATACGAAGCGTGATCCGGCGATGGTGCGTGCCGAAATCAATGCCGTGTTGCATCAGCAGGAGCATGCGCCGCTCGGTGGGCTGGTCGGCGATCCGCTCGTGAACATGCTTGCTGTCAACCTCGGACTACGCAGACGTTATGGAGCGCCTGCATGATTAGATCCGCCTGGATGGCATCCTGCACCGGTGGCATGCAGGCGATTTGGCTGAAAAGCTGACACGCGTTCCATGTCGAGCAAGACTGTCGGCGGATAGCAGCGATTTTTACGCGAGATTAACGCCGACTCGCGTAGCCTGATAACAATCTAGGGGCAGGGGGCCGATATGACGCGCGCACTGGTTGGTCTGCGGACTTTTTTTGGATTGGGCAAAGCATCGCCCCGTGGCCGATCGCGGGCCGCGCCAAGCCGCAATGTGATGATGCGCGTGACCCTGGACGCACAACACGCCACGCCATTGCGCCAGGCGCTGACCCGAGACTGCGGCGATCAGCAATGGACCATTCGCGTTGCGCCTCTGCACGGAACGGGCCGCGTACGGCTATCGCTCTATCTGCCCAAAGACGCTGTCAATGGGGCCATTCAACGGCTCGCGCATCTAAAGCCGGCTGCGGAGGTCGGGCAACTGCTTGAAATCCCCGACGCGCCAACCGACGCCTGGCGGGATTTGATGCATGGCGAGTCCCAGCCGCGCGCCGATTCGCCGGATTTTCGAGCTGAATCTGCAGTGAAAGGGGACACTGTTGCCCAACTGCTTTCTCCGCACCATGTTCTGCTTGGTCTGGAAGTAGCGGACCGTGAGACCCTTCTCGCTGAGTTTGGCCGCTACTGCGAACAGCACTATGATCTGCCGGCAACAAGCGTGGCTGCGGTGCTCGCGGCGCGTGAGGCGCTAGGTTCGACTGGCCTCGGCCAGGGCGTTGCCGTTCCGCACGGTCAAATCAGAATTCTGCGGCAGGCTATGGCGTTTTATGTTCGCCCCGCGAAGCCGATCCCGTTCGATGCCCCAGATGGGAAACCTGTGAGCGACGTGGTCGTTCTGCTAGTCCCGGAATGGGCAAACAGCACGCATCTGCGCTTGCTGGCTGACGTGGCGCAGCGCTTCTGCGACCACCAGTTCCGAGAGCTGCTACATGACTGTCGCGACGCGCGGGCCGTATGCCAGCTGTTCGCAAGCTACGAGGCGGCGGATGATGCCGAGCGAAACGCACCGTACGCTGATTCGGCCGGTCATCCGGGCGCAGGCGACAAACTGTTCCGTTCTCGCAGATAGGATCTTTTTCTGGTGGTTTGCCTCGCAGGAGGCAGAACGCAGATGCTGGGGTGCATTAAGCCGAAGCAATTCCCGCAATGGATCGTGGGGCCGCCGCGCGATCTGGCGGCGGCATGCGCCCTCCCGTCAACACGGGAGGTCAGGTGGCGGTCCTGCTCGTGACCGAACACTGGGGCCCAGCGATTCACACCTGCGCGTGCAGCGCCTATTCCCGGGCAGATTTTGCAGCGTCGTGCTCATGGGCGTCGTCAGAGTGCAGGCGGACACACTCGGCGCGCCGGGGCAGTCGCGCACCAGCCGGCCCGTTGACTCGTGCCTGTCGCATGCGTCAGCAGAGATTGCCTGATCGTCTCATGTACGGACAGTAACGGACGGCAATGAATGTCGGGCGACCGGCTGTTCAGGGTCGGGTGCCGCCAAACAAAGCAGTTTGCCAGCTTTTGCCAGCATCGCCCGCCGGTGCAGCGATGACTGCGGGTATCCGGCACCCTCGGCCGCGCGCGCCAGGTCGGCCGCCCGTTGCGGTTCCAGTTCCAGCAGCGCCATATTCAGCGAGGAGACCAGTTCTTGCGCCTGGTCCTGCGTGAGCAGGACGGTCTCGACTTGCTGTTCGCCTCTCCAGACGTTCGGGAATGCACGCCCGCACAGGCGGATGGTGGACTGTTCGTTGACCGGGCAATGTCCAGCGCCAGAAAAGCCGCTGAGACGAGCGCATGCCATACCGATTTTCTGCGCGTACGCACGGCAAGCTCTACCAGCAGTAGAGCGCGATGGTTTTCCGGGTTTCAATGGGTCGCTTGATGGCTGCCCTCTTCGGCAAAAGCAACAAACGTTAAACGTGTGTAAAATCCGTGCCGCTGCACAAGGCGACAAAAATTAACGCCGTCGAGAGATGATGGAAGCCCTGCTGAGAGAGCACCCCTTATTTTCTGGGGCTAGCGATGACCTAATGAAGAAAGCAGGCGAGCTGGTCCGCATCACCGAATTCGGGCCTGGTGAATACATCTGCTTTCAGGGTGACCCACGATCCCCGCTCGTGCTGGTTATTTCGGGGCAATTGCGAACTTCTACGCTCTCCGAGGATGGTCGCGAAATCCCGGTACGCACGATTAACCCTGGACAATCGGGTGGCGAAGAGCCGATCCTTCGCAACTTACCTATCCACGGGAACATCGTGGCCGTGAGGAAAAGCATTGTGGCCCTTTTCAGCCGTGCCCATGCCCGGCAGTTGTTCAATGAGCCCAATGTAGCGCGCGCGTTGAACAACTCCATGGCCCTTCGGGCTATGCATCTTGTCGAACGTCACGCAGCGCAGGGATTACCGCGTGCGGACGCCCGAATCTCAGCGGTCATCGAATCCGCGATCGACAATGCGGAACAGGATGAATCGCCCCTTATCGAACTTCCAGACCAGGCGACTATCGCGGCAATGGCAAAAGTCAGTCGCGAAACCGTCTCGCGCGTGCTGAAATCCCTGGAGCTCCGTGGCGTAATTGCAAAGGAAGGGCGATTGACCCGCATTCGCGATCGCATTGCGTTACATGCTCTGGCCACCGGATGACGGTGACTTCTTTTCATTCCAGCTATCTGGACAGTAAAGCCGCCGGGGCCGACCGAACCGCATATCTCGCGGCTTGCGTGGTTAGCGATCGGCGGATCCACATGTATCTCCCCCTGATTTGCTGGGCTACCTGTGCCTCACACACTCAATTGCGCTATGACCTGTGCTATTTCCATGACACATCCCGCACCGCTCCGTCGCTCATTCGGCCTCGTCGCTCTCGCCTTCGTTTTGCATGGTTCCACTGCGCTCGCGGAGACGACGGTGCACTCACTATCCGGCGTACGCGGCGCCATGCAGACTCGTGACGCCCAAAAGATGTTCGATCATTCGATGAGCGGTGCACCGCAACCCGACGGCTTCGGCACAAAGCTGCCCGCCGGCTTCACCACCGCATTTCTCGTCGAACAGCTGGCGCCGGGTCAGGACGCACGGAGCGTCGTGTTGTCGGGCGCGAAGCCCTGGCCGCTGCGGCCGAACAGCTATGTCGCCATGATCTGTCTTGCCGGCAGCCCGGAACTCGCCGCCTCCGCCCTGAAGTACCCCCCTGCCTCGTGCGACAGCCTCGGCAGCGACGATACAGACCCGCGACGCGTCTGGTTCGGCGTCTTCGAAAGCAATGGGTCAGGCGCACCGCGGCTCGTCGCGCGAACTGAGGCGCCCGTCGCCACGCCGACCGACTGGCGCGACACGAACATCGACCGGCCGGACAAGCTCGATGCAAGCGACACAGGAAGCGAACAGGAGGCCATGCCGTCCAGTTGGTCCCGCTTCGATCTCGCTGCGTACCAGCTCCGCACGGGCGAATACGCGTTCGGCGTGCGCGCAGGATGGAGCGAGGGATACGCCGGGGGCGGTGCAGATTTCGAAGCGCTGTATCTGTTCGTGATCGACGGGAAGTCACTGCGCGTGGTCTTCGCCCAGCCGATGGCCTTCGACAAAATGCTCGCAGGCGATTGGAACAAGGACGGCACACGCAAGCACGATGTGTCGGACGCAGCGAATGCGCTCACCATTCTTCCCGCCATGACCGGCGGCTATCACGATCTCCAGCTTCGGGAAAAAGCCGGTGGAAAGTGGCGGCGCACGTTCAAATGGGCCGCAGCGCAACAGCGATATGCGCCTAATCCATGAGGGCAGACGATCTGGGACGACCTTTCGGGCAAGCGAGCTTATGTGGGGTCGCCAGACCACAAAATGTTGAAGAACGGCGCCATCCTGCGGCGCGGACGCGCGCTGCAGGAATCCTGAAGTGATGTCAATCTGACGTCTCACTGCTGCAAGCACGGCTCGTTGGGACCGTCGTCTTCATGATGACTGTTGCGCGGTCTGGGCACTAACCTGCGCCCTCGGTGGCTCGGGCCAGCTCGGCCGCCCGTTGCAGTTCCAGTTCCAGCAACGCCATATTCAGCGAGGAGACGAGTTCCTGCGCCGGGTCCTGCGTGAGCAAGACGGTCTCAACGCGCTGTTCGGCTCTCCAGACACTGGTTCAACCCGGGCAACTACGGCTGTTCGACCACGCCCTCGGGCGGACATTCGAGCGTCCGCTCGGCCGGACCTCGGGCTGAACGAATCGCCATACATGGGCACGCTTACGCGTGGCCGGACATTATCTGACCCATCAAGCGCTCTTTGGCGGTAGCGCCGACGCAGTCGCTCTTTGCATCGAGCAAAGCACCTGCGCGGTTGCGGACCATCCCAGCGAAGTAATTGATCGACATCTTGAACAGGCCGGCCGCTGCGCCGATTGCCGCACGCGGATAGGTCAGGCACGCGTGCACTTGCTCGCTGCGGCTTTCGCCATAGAGGCACCACGTGCAGAAGTGTTCGCAGTTATTGGTCAGCAGTCGGTATCGATTCTCGCCAAGGCGCGAGCGCGCCCGTTCTACAACTTGCCGGTCGGCGTAACCTGGACGATTGCCCGGCTTTATCCACACTTCGCTTCCGGCAGCGAAGCATGCAATCGTCACCTCCTCGACAGGTCCGCGATGCAACGACCGGGCAAGACCCGCGTAGTGCACTACCTTGCCTTCGCCTACATAGATCCCGTGGTGGCGGTATGCGCCGCGAGGTGTTACGAGATGTGCGCCGAGAGCCGGTTCGCTTCCAACTCCAAGATGCCACAGCATCTGTATCGTCGCACTGGTGCGCGACGCGATAGTGGCGTGTCCCATGATTCGACTCCCAGCTGCGACCTGCATGAGCCAAGCATAGAGCTGGATATGTATTTACGATAATTAAAGATTATTAGGACTTCCATAGTTGATTGATTATGGAGGGTGCCTTGTTGGCGCAGGTCACCTGTCCAACGGAGATAAGGCTTCACAGCCGGATTCGAGGCGATTTGTTCAGTTGCGAGGCGTCGCCTCGAAGTACCTGGCGGGCTATCTGGGCTGGCTTCGTTTCTTTGGCCGCTTCTAAGGCCTGTTCAAGACCACGCCTGTTCTTGCTCGACGCGTTTGATACGTCAACTACGACACGATTTAGTGACAGCGCCAATAAAAAAGGCGGTTACGTGTGAACGCGAGTGCCGCATGGCGCCGATCAGAACTGACCCGCATCCGTCGACTTTCACAGCAAAGGCGTCTGCCGGTAGCGGGGACAGAGCCTCCGGGCAGTGAAAGCGTACAGCTTCGGTAAGTCAGCCCCCTAGGCAGATCAAATCAAGTAGACCTTTCCTACTTGACACCGCCCCGTCGCGTCCCTAACATTCACCGGTAAATTGGTATTACCGCTTTGCACGAGCGTGCGCTGCACGGCATTGGTCATGTCGTGTTGCCGCTTGATGTTGCGCCCAAAAATTGAACAGAAAAATGGAGATGCGATTGTGACTATGAGTACCACCGACGTCTTGCCGGCCGGCGAATCATTTGAGGATCGCACCTACCGGAAAGTCACGCTCAAGATCGTGCCGATCCTGGTCATTTGCTACGTCGCGGCTTACTTCGACCGCGTCAACATCAGTTTCGCGAAGCTGCAGATGCAAAGCGCTCTGGGGCTATCGGATACGGTGTATGGACTGGGCGCCGCGATCTTCTTCATCGGCTACTTTCTGTTTGAGACACCGAGCAACCTGATTCTGCACAGGATCGGCGCGCGACGCTGGATTACCCGGATCATGATTTCCTGGGGTATTACGTCGTCGGCGATGATGTTCGTCAACGGTCCAGTGTCGTTCTACGTGCTGCGCTTCCTGCTAGGCGCATTCGAAGCCGGGTTCATGCCCGGCGTGATCCTGTACTTCACCTACTGGTACCCGGCCCGGCGGCGTGCGCGGATGGTCGCGCTGTTCATGACGGGCATCGCGATTGCCGGCACGATTGGCGGCCCGCTGGCGGGCTTTGTCATGACGAAGTTTGGCGGGATCGGCGGCCTGGCCGGCTGGCAATGGTTGATGCTGGTCGAAGGCTTGCCGACTGTCGTGCTCGGCGTAATCGTGTACCTGATGCTGGTAGACCGGATCGAGGACGGGAAATGGCTCACGCACGAAGAAAAGACGCTGCTGCGGGACAACCTCGCTGCTGAGGTCACGCCGCAGCGCGCGCACGACGTAAAAAGCGCGTTCAAGAATCGCTATACCGCGCTGCTTGCGCTGATCTACTTCCTGGTGCTCAACGGCCAGTTCGGCCTGTCGTTCTGGATGCCGCAACTGATTAAAAATTCAGGGGTGTCCGAGCCACTGTCAATCGGCATGTTATCGGCGGTGCCTTACGCGGTGACGGGTCTGTTGATGGTCTTGATCGGCCGCAGCTCCGACCGCACCGGCGAGCGGCGCGTGCACCTCGCGCTCTGTATTTTCGCGGGCACCGTCGGCTACTGCGTGTGCGCCTGGTTCTCGCACAATACGGTGATCGCCACGGCCGGGCTGTCGCTCGCTGCGGTCGGCATCATCAGTTCGTACGGCATCTTCTGGACCATGCCGCCGAAGTTTTTGAGCGGTAGCGCGGCCGCGGCCGGTATTGCCATCATCAATTCGATCGGCAATCTGGGCGGCTTCGTCAGCCCGTATGCGATCGGCAAGCTAACCGACATGACCGGCAGCACGGATCTCGGCATGTATGTGATCGCCGCCATGACTGCCGTGGCTGCTGTGCTCGTGCTCTTCACGATACCGAAGCACATCTGCAACGATCGAGTTTAGGCTCAATTCCACCCGTCGCGCCACGGCAGCCTGAGCGGGCTGCCTCATTTCATCCAAAAGCACTATGAGCTCCCAATCGCCCGTCATACGGTTGCATCCCGACGACAACGTCGTCATTTCGCGCCGTCAGTTGATACCTGGCAATCGCCTCGAAGCAGACGTCGTCGCCGCGGATCTGGTGCCGGCCGGCCACAAGGTCGCGACCCGGCCGCTCGCGGCCGGCGAGCCCGTGCGGCGCTACGGCCAGATCATCGGCGTCACGACGCAGCCTGTTGAAAGCGGCCGCCACGTCCATGTGCACAATCTCGCGATGAGCGAATTCGCGCGCGACTATGTGATTGGTGAGGATCTGCGATCGCTGCCTCCCGCGTCGTCAGAGGCCACGTTTCTTGGCATCGAGCGCGAGGATGGACGCATCGCCACGCGTAATTACATCGGTATCCTAACGTCTGTCAATTGTTCGGCGACTGTCGCTCGCGGTATCGCCGATCATTTCAGCGGCCCGCGCCGCGACGGTACCGCGTTGCGGGATTTCCCGCACATTGACGGTGTGGTCGCGCTGACGCACGGTGCCGGCTGCGCAACCGACAGCGAAGGCGAGGGGCTTGCCGTGTTGCGCCGTACGCTGGCGGGATACGCGGGACATGCAAACTTTGCGGCTCTGCTGATCGTCGGACTCGGCTGCGAAACCAACCAGATTTCCGGCCTGATGGCCGAACAGGGATTGAGCGAATCGGCGCGTCTGCGAACATTCAACATTCAGGAAGTCGGTGGTACCGCTGCGGCGGTCGAGACCGGCGTGCGTCTGATCGAGGCCATGCTGACCGAGCTTCCCCGAGTCGAACGTCGGCCTGTGCCGGCCAGCCGGCTGATCGTCGGCCTGCAGTGTGGCGGTTCGGACGGCTATTCGGGAATCACCGCGAATCCAGCTCTGGGTGCTGCGGTCGATCGACTCGTGGCGCACGGAGGCACCGCGATCCTGTCGGAAACCCCGGAAATCTATGGCGCCGAACATCTGCTGTTGCGCCGTGCTGTGTCGCGCGAGGTCGGAGAGAAACTGCTCGAACGGATCAACTGGTGGACCCAGTACTGCGACCGGCATGGTGCCGACATGAATAACAATCCGTCCGCCGGCAACAAGGCCGGTGGGTTGACCACTATTCTCGAGAAGTCACTCGGGGCGGTCGCCAAAGGCGGTACCTCCGCACTGCAGGCGGTCTACGAATACGCGCAGCCGGTCCGGGCGCACGGCCTCGTATTCATGGATACCCCCGGCTATGATCCGGTGTCGGCAACCGGCCAGGTCGCCGGCGGTGCGAACCTGATCTGCTTCACCACCGGGCGCGGCTCTGCTTATGGCTGCGCGCCGTCTCCGTCGATCAAGCTCGGCACCAACAATGCGCTTTGGGCGCGTCAGCAGGCCGACGTCGACATTAATTGCGGACCCATACTGGACGGCGAATCAAGCATCGACGAGATGGGCGAGCATATATTCCGTACGATGCTGGCTACCGCATCGGGAACGCGTACCAAAAGCGAGTTGCATGGCTACGGACAATCAGAGTTCGTACCATGGCAGCTGGGCGCGGTCATGTGAAACCTACTCGGGCATCTGAAGCAACCTATTCAGGAGAATAATCCGTATGACTTCGAACGCCGTTGCGGCCATTGCGCGTGATGCGATCGCCGCGCCATCCACGACAACTTACGGCACGCCGAGCGGGGTGATGCAATGAGCGCACCTCGCTACGCTGCCGACGCGCTGATCGGCTACGCGAATCAACTACTGGAAGCGGCGGGCCTTGCGTCGACGCATGCCGATGCGGTGGCGCGCACGCTGGTCGACGGTGACCTGCTGGGTCATGACACGCACGGTCTGGCGCAGCTTGCCGGTTATGTCGGCGCGCTCGAGGCCGGCACCATGACCAAGGAAGGCGAGCCTCTCGTGATCGCCGACAAAGCGGCAACCTTGCTGTGGGATGGGCGCCGTCTGCCCGGACCGTCGCTGGTGCTGCGCGGTATCGACGCGCTGCTGCCGCGGGCTCGCGAATACGGCACCGCGACTCTGGTGATTCGCCGCAGCCATCATATTGCGAGCCTCGCCGCGTATCTGCTGAAGGCGACCGAAGCGGGTTTCGTGCTGATGCTGTCCAGTTCCGATCCGAGCGTACAAAGTGTCGCGCCGTTCGGCGGCACACGCGCTGTGTTCACACCGAATCCGGTCGCGATCGGCGTGCCGACGTCGGATACGCCGTTTCTTATCGACATTTCATCGTCGGTCACCACCAATGCGATGACCGCACGGCGGCACAAAGCGGGCGAGCGTTTCAACGAGCCATGGATGCTCGATGCGCAAGGCAATGCCACCGACGAACCCGGCGTGCTGTTCGACAATCCGCCCGGCACCATACTGCCCCTTGGCGGTCTGGGAGCAGGCCATAAGGGCTTCGGACTCGCCGTGCTGATTGAAGCGCTGACGAGCGGCCTGGCCGGCTTCGGTCGCGCCGATCCGTCCGAGGGCTGGGGCGCGACTGTATTCATGACGTTGTATGACCCGGCGGCTTTCTGCGGTGAGCAGGAATTCAAGCGGCAGATGGATTGGCTCGCGGATGCATGCCGCAACAATCCGCCACGCCCCGGCGTGGAAAGTGTGCGCATGCCTGGGGACGGCGGTATGGCTCGCAGAGCGGCACAACTTGCAGGCGGCGTGCGGCTGCACGACACGATCCGGCCGGCGCTTGAGGTATGCGGGCAGCGCTACGGTATCGCCTTCCCGAGCCCGCTCGACGCGTAATGCCTGGGACTTGAGGCCCACCGCTTGCGCGGCTGGGCCTCAACGTTCACCGCAGCAGCCGATGGACATTTGACAGACAACCGACCGACAGCCGGACACGCCATCCTTCGCATGGCGTGAAACCCGTGACTCAGTCGTGGGTAGCAGCAGACGGCGCGCCGCTCGCTTCAACAGGACGATTTGCCTTGTCCCATCCCTTCGTGAATTCGTCATGAACGCGGCGCAGGTGGGCATGCATCGCGGCCCGTGCGCGTTCCGGGTCGCGCGATTTGATCGCCTTGTAGATCGCCAGATGATCCTTCACGGTTTGCGCTCGGCGCCGCGGCGTTAGGAAATGCTCTTCAATTTTGATCCACATTGGGCCGTAGCGGAATTCCCAGATCGAGCGTACCAGATGAACGAACGCACTATTGCCAGTGGCAGCGGCGATGCGCAGATGGAACAGCCTGTCGGCTTCCTGCTCGACGACGTGGTGAGCGTTTTCCTCGATCATCTGGTCGATGGTCTCGAGGATGCCGTCGAGGTCGGACTGAGTAGCGGCACTGGCGGCCAGCGCGGCAATTTCGCCCTCGAGCACTTCGCGCGCCTTGATGAGTTCGAAGGGCCCGGGTTCACCGCTGTCTTTGGTAGTCACGGCAACCTCTGCACGCGGACTGGACGAGCGTTCGACCACCCACACGCCCGAGCCGACGCGCACGTCGACCAGGCCGGCGATCTCCAGCGCGAGCAGCGCCTCGCGCAACGGCGGACGGCTCACGCCGAACAGCTTGGCCAGTTCGCGTTCTCCGGGCAAGCGTGTGCCGGGCGGAAACTCGCCATTACTGATCAGGGCTTCGAGCTGCGCGGCGATTTCGCGATACAGCCGGCGCGGAGGGCCGAGGGCGGCGATGGGCAAGGTGGCTCCTGTAGAACAGGTGAAGGACGCGACGGGAAGCCGGCGGATACGCATAGGGGCACCGGGTACTACTCACTGCCGCGCCGGTGCATCGAGCGCAGGCTGGATTTTATCATCCCACTGTTGCTGCTGCGGCGTCGCAGCATGCTTCTTCTGCCTCGCTCGCGCCCGCGCCGGCAGTTGCATCAGTAATATCTGAACGAGTGTCTGTCGCGCGGCAGAGCAGCATCGCAAGAGCGTGCCGCTGGCGAAGCGCACAGCTCGGGCGCGGCGCGAGTCAGAACCCCAAACGCGAATTTCAACACGGTAAAGCAATGCAGCCACGATTCGGCCAAACCTGATCATGGCACTACAGGAAGCCCGACAGATGACTACACACGGCAGCACCCGCAGCGCAAACGAGACGCTCGTCAAAAGCGTTTCGCTGTTCAACCTAGGCACACTGATCAACGACCAGTCGTCATTGACGCTCAGACGCGGCATGGGCACGCGGGTCGAGATTCCCGTGACCGGTGCCTTTATCGAAATGGCCGACGGCGAGCATATTTTGTTCGACACCGGTCTGCTGCCGCATGATTGCGAGCAGGAGGGCACCGATCCATGCCTGTCGATGAAGCGCTTTTCCGAAATGATCGCGCGCTACGATCGGCAGGACGATATTCGTGCACGGCTGGCCGATCTCGGTCATACGCCGGAAGACGTCAAGATGGTCATCAACAGTCACTTCCATTGGGATCACTCGGGCGGCAACATGCTGTTTCCGCATGCGCGTTTTATGGTGCAACGCACTGAATATCGTTTCGCGTATCAGCCCGACACCTTTGTCGCGCGACCGTACGAGCGTGCGTACTTCGATTGTGGCATTCACTATGAACTGCTGCGCGGCGATCAGATGATCAAGCCCGGCGTCGCGGTGCTGACCACGCCGGGGCACACGCCGGGGCATCAATCGCTGATGCTGAATCTGCCGTCGGGCGCGATCATGATCATGACCGGCGACGCCGTGTTCTGCCCAGCGAACCTCGATCCCGATATGCCGCCGGGCAATGCGCACACGACCGAGCAGGCCATCGCGTCGATCGCCCGGCTGCGCCTGCTGACCGAGTTTTTCGGCGGCGATCTGGTGATCTGCCACGATCCCGATTTCTGGAAGAAATGGCAGCCGGCACCGCATCGATATACGTGAGCTTCGCGAACCCGCGTCGACGTGTGCGTCTGCCGCGGGTATCTGTCGTTACAAGGCTGCCGCGATCCGGCTGGCAATGCGCGCGATTCCGGTGACGATCTGCTTTTCCCGTCTCCCATCGAGGCGGCCAAGCGGCACGCTGGTGCTGACGGCGACGCGCTTGCCGAGCGGCGTCACCCCGACGTATGCCGCGAAGCACGCAAGACCGACACTGACCTCTTCGCGCTCGGTGGCAAGGCCGCACGCGCGGATGCCTGCGAGTTCGCGCAGCAACGCGCTGCGCCGGGTGATCGTGTGCGAAGTCATGGCGGCGAGGCGCTCTGGCAATACCGCTGTCACTTCCTCGTCGGAGAGGCTCGCCAGCAGCGCCTTACCGAGCGCGCTGCAGTGCGCCGGCAGTCGCGAACCGAGATCCGAGACGAGCCGCACGGGACGTTGTGCGTCTTCGCGCGCGATATAGACCACCTCCGCCGCGTCGAGCACCGCGAGTTGCACGACCTCGTTATGCGCCGCAACAAACGCGCTGGCCTCATTCCTGAACGCGACCTGCAAACCGTCGTGCCGAACGTAGGCGCTTCCCAGTTCGAACAGCTTCAGGCCGATGATGTAGCCGTCGCTTCGCTTCGCGATCCAGTGACGGTGTTCCAGCGAATCGAGCAGCAGATAGAGCGTGCTGCGCGACAGACCCGTCCTCTCGACGAGCGCGGACGCCCGCACGGGCGCGGTTGCTTGCGCGAGGATCTCGAGAACATCGTGGGCGCGCTTGAGCGCCGGAACTTCGTAGAGGGTCTTCATGACCGCAATCCAGGTGAATATTCAGTCGCCGATTGTCCAACACATTGGACACAAGGTCAACAAGATGGACGCCCTGCCATTGTGTGGCTACGATCACGGCTCACTTAACGCCTGCTCCATCCGACCCAAATGCGACCACTTACTGCCTCCTGCCTTCCCGACGACCTCGATAACGCACTGCTGATCGGACGCGTCTGGCGGCCGGCGCCCGTTAATGGTCCGTCGGTCGTCGTGGTTCGCCATGGCGAAGTATTCGACATCACTGCGACAGTTCCCACCACCGCTGACCTTTTTGATCGGGCCGATGCTGTCGCCATTGCACGTGACGCGCGCGGCGAGTCGCTCGGGCCGGTTGGCGCCTTGGTCGACGCGAGCTTCGCATCGAGCGATGAAGCGGGCCTACGCCTGTTGGCGCCCTGCGACGTGCAGGCCATCAAGGCGTGCGGCGTGACGTTTGCAGTGAGCCTGCTTGAACGCGTGATCGAAGAGCAAGCCGGTGGCGATGCCGCGAAAGCAGTCGAAGTTCGCCGCATGATCACGGAACTGATCGGCACGGACCTCGCGAAAATCAAGCCGGGTTCGGACGCCGCCATGAAACTCAAGGCCGAACTCGAACGCCGCAACGCGTGGTCGCAATACATGGAAGTGGGGATCGGCCCGGACGCCGAGGTGTTCTCGAAATCGCAACCGATGTCGTCGGTGGGACTGGGCGCGGCTGTGGGCCTGTATCCGACTTCGGCCTGGAACAATCCGGAACCCGAAATCGTGCTGGCGGTGAACGGCGCGGGCCAGATCGTGGGCGCGACGTTGGGCAACGACGTGAATTTGCGCGATATCGAAGGCCGTTCGGCGTTGCTGCTTGGCAAGGCGAAGGACAACAACGGTTCGTGCGCGATTGGACCGTTTGTGCGTCTGTTCGACGAATCGTTCACCCTGGATACGGTACGCGGGGCCAGCCTGTCATTGCGGATTGAGGGCGAGGATGATTTCGTCCTCGAAGGGGTGAGCCATATGACCGAGATCAGCCGCGACCCGGCCGACCTCGTCAACCAGACCTACGGTGCGCATCATCAGTACCCGGATGGCTTCATGCTGTTCCTCGGCACGATGTTCTCGCCGATCAAGGATCGCGATGCGCCTGGCGCCGGGTTTACGCACCATCTGGGCGACGTCGTGACGATTGCCACGCCTTCCCTGGGTGCATTGGTGAACACCGTGCAACTTTCTACCGGCATTCCTGCGTGGACCTTCGGCGTGCGAGCCTTGTATGCAAGTCTCGCGAAGCGCGGCCTGCTTTGAGCTGGTTCTTCCGATACCCCGGTGACGCCAATAGAATCGACAGACATGGAGCATAAATAGAATGACCCGCTACGCAAATTACATCGATGGTGAATGGCTGGACGGCCCGACCTTTTCGCGCAACGTAAACCCCTCCGACGTCGACGACGTAGTCGGTGAGTATTCCCAGGCGGACGTGCAGCAGACAGCACGTGCTATCCAGGCCGCGCGCAAGGCATTCGCGAGCTGGTCGCTGTCGACACCGCAGCAGCGTTTCGATGTCCTCGACCGCGCGGGCACGGCCATTCTCGCCCGCAAGGAAGAGCTTGGCCGCCTGCTTGCCCGCGAGGAAGGCAAAACGCTGCCTGAGGCGATCGGCGAAGCAGGCCGTGCCGGCCAGATTTTCAAGTTCTTTGCTGGCGAAGCGTTGCGCTTAGGCGGCGAGATCGTGCAGTCCGTGCGTCCCGGCATGACAGTCGAGGTGACGCGCGAACCGCTTGGTGTGATCGGCATGATCACGCCGTGGAATTTTCCGATTGCGATTCCCGCCTGGAAGATTGCGCCTGCGCTTGCCTATGGCAACTGCGTCGTCATCAAGCCGGCCGATCTGGTTCCGGGCAGCGCATGGGAACTCGTGAAAATTATTGCGGAGGCGGGCGCGCCCGCTGGCGTCATCAATCTGGTTATGGGCCGTGGCTCGGTGATCGGTGAGGCGCTGGTCAATTCGCCGGACGTGGACGCCATCAGCTTCACCGGTTCCGTATCGACCGGGCGCAGCATCGCTGCCAAATGCGTCGCGACCGGCAAGAAGGTGCAGCTGGAAATGGGCGGTAAGAATCCGATGGTGGTCCTCGATGATGCGGATCTCAACGTCGCAGTCGAGGCGTGCGTGAACGGTGCGTTCTTCTCGACCGGCCAGCGCTGCACCGCGTCGAGCCGTCTCATCGTCACCGAAGGCATCCACGATCGCTTCGTGGAGGCGGTGAAAGCGCGCCTCAAGACATTGAAGATCGGCGACGCCCTCGCGCCGGATACGCAGATCGGCCCAGTGGTCGACGAACGGCAGCTGGCGCAAGACGAACGGTACATTGCGATTGCGCGTGAAGAGGGTGGTACGGTCTTCGGCGGTGAGCGCGTCGCCGCCAGCACCAACGGTTTTTTCCTCGCTCCCGCATTGATCACCGACACGACGCCCACGATGCGTATCAATCGCGAAGAGGTGTTTGGCCCGGTGGCATCCGTCATCAAGGTCAAAGACTACGAAGCCGCGCTCGCCACCGCCAACGACACCGAGTTCGGACTGTCGGCCGGGATTTGCACGACCTCGCTCAAGTACGCCACGCACTTCAAGCGTCATGCGCAGGTCGGCATGGTGATGGTCAATACCGCGACCGCGGGCGTCGACTATCACGTGCCTTTTGGCGGACGCAAGGGGTCAAGTTACGGAGCGCGTGAACAAGGCAGCTATGCGCGCGAGTTTTACACGACAGTCAAGACCGCATACGTGAACGCATAGGGCATCGTTGCATAAAACCTGGGTCGGGGAACGACCCGGTGCCTTTACTTGAGCGGCCCGCTGCCTTTAGGAGCGGGCCGCTGTCATCTGTTCGAGGCGCGGGTGGCATTGGCCGGCTGGCTGCACGCTCGAGGAGATGGCAGGTCATCGAATCCTGAGTGCGCAGGAACAACTCAATAAGTATGGAGTTTTCCGCCTGGTTGCCGTTATAGCTTATTAAGGATTTATTTAGTTACGCTACATGGTCTCGTTTGGCGATTTTGCCCGCTCGCTGCTCTCACGCTGAAAGGTTCGCAACATATGAAGCTGTCTTTCGTCCAGAAGCTCTGGCTGCCGCTTATCTTAAGTTTGCTGTGTCTCGCCGGAATATCGATCTACAACGCCTACCAGACGCGGGATATGCGGATGGAGGAGCGTAGGTTAGATCTGCAACACACGGCGGAGCTCGCGCTGAGTGCCGTCAAGACCTTTGGTGACCAGGCCGCCGCCGGCTCCATGCCCTTGGCGGAAGCGCAGAAACGGGCCATGGACACCGTTCGGGATATGCGGTTCGGCGAAAACGGTTATTTCCAGATTCTCAATTCGCAGCCGATGGTCCTGATGCACCCCACGCTAACGCAGTTGAATGGCAAGGACGTCAGCGACTACAAGGATCCGAACGGTGTTTACCTCTTCAGAGACATGGTCGCTGTCATCAAGCGCGACGGCAAAGGCTTTACCTCCTATTCCGGTGTGAGGCCGGGAGGAAGCGAATATTCCCCGAAGGTTGCTTACAACGTGACCTATCAGCCGTGGGACTGGATCATCACGGTGGGACTTTATGTCGACGACATCAATGCCGCATTCCGCTCGTCGCTGTATCAGAGCCTCGGAATTCTGGTGATCCTGGCCGGCGCCCTGTCGGTCGTCGTGGTGCTGCTCAACCGCGGCATCTTCCGCTCACTGGGCGGCGAGCCCTCCTATGCCGCCGGGATCGCCAACCAGATTGCTGACAACGATCTGACCGCCGAGGTGAAGACAGCCCCGAACGATCGTTCGAGCCTGCTGTTTTCGATGAAGCGCATGCAGGAACAGCTCACACAGACGATCGGCGCGATCAAGTTTTCCGCCGACTCGATTGCCACCGCCACGCACCAGATTGCGGCGGGCAACCAGGACCTGTCGCAGCGCACTGAAGAGCAGGCAGCGTCGCTCGAAGAAACGGCGTCGAGCATGGAGCAACTGACCTCGACCGTCACCCAGAATGCCGACAACGCCAGTCAGGCCAACCAGCTCGCCGCGCAGGCCGCCCAGGTGGCGGAACAGGGCGGCACCGTGGTTTCCCGCGTGGTCGAAACCATGGACGGTATCAACGCCAGTTCGGACAAGATCGCCAATATTGTCGGCATCATTGAGGGCATCGCCTTCCAGACCAATATTCTTGCGCTGAATGCGGCTGTCGAAGCGGCGCGCGCGGGTGAACAAGGTCGCGGTTTCGCGGTGGTGGCCTCGGAAGTGCGTTCGCTGGCGCAGCGCTCCTCGGCGGCATCGAAGGAAATCAAGGAACTGATTCACGATTCCGTGGAGCGCGTGCAGGCAGGCGCCGGCCATGTGCGCGAAGCGGGTGCGAAGATGCGCGAGATCACTCACGAGATCAGGCGCGTGACCGACATCATGGGTGAAATCACCGCCGCCTCACGTGAACAGAGCAAGGGCATCGGCCAGGTCAACCAGGCTGTCACGCAGATGGACGAAGTCACGCAACAGAACGCGGCGCTGGTCGAACAGGCGGCGGCGGCTGCCAGCTCGCTCGAGTCGCAGGCGAACGATCTGAAAGCGTCCGTTTCGATGTTCAAGCTGCACGGTTCACACGACGCTGAGGTTAGTCGTTCCGTCGCGCCGACGACGCGAACGATGGTGCCGTCGCGCCCTCGGCCGCCGGCCACGGGAGCCGCCGTGAAGCGGTCTGCACCACAGCCCGCGCGGACGGCGCAAACCACTGAGGCGGCGGAATGGGATAGTTTTTAGGGAGGCGCCCGCCCGTATCCCGGGTTGACGATTAAACGTTGGACCCTGGGTGCGTGAATCGCGTGGCTATGGCCGATCGATGCGATGGCTAATCCGACTCGGCGCAGGAGGTCGGTCGGGCGACTGATTATCTGCGCAGACAGCGCGGCAAATAAGAAAGGCTTACAAGGGATTCGCTTGTAAGGTTTTTAAATTCTTGGGTGGAGCGTGAAAGCGTTCTTCAACGCTCCTAAGCCCTACCTACGCGTAAGCGTGGCACCAGCGACGTCTTGACCAAAGATCGTGTCGCAGGAAATAAAAAACCCCGCGAAGCTTGACTGGGCGGGGTTTCGAGGATTTCTTTGGACTTCGTTGGATCGGTTTGTGGTCCCCCTGACAGGAATCGAACCTGTATCTAGCGCTTAGGAGGCACTTGTTCTATCCATTGAACTACAGGGAGATGGATATCGGCAATGGGACGACCGGAGCCTTGCTGGCATTGGCTTGGGCCTTGTCCCGTGGGCGTTTCCGGCTTTTGTGCTCCACCCTAAATGAAGCGCCGTGACAGCCTGTGAACCCCAGTTTATAGCAGCCTCTGCTACACTTTTGCTACAAATCGACCCTGTAGCCGTCAAAAGTGAACTGGCACTGCTACAGTTTTTCGGGGTAAACCATGGCTTCAATCCTGCCTGTCGGCAGTCGCTGGCGTGCCCAGGTACGCAAACGCGGCCAGAGTATAGCAAAAACGTTCAAGACGAAAGGCGCGGCGCAGGCGTGGGCGCGGGAGAAGGAGGTCGAGATCGAGAACGGCGCGAACGCCGTCGACGCGGCCACCGTGACCCTCGGCGCCCTGATCAGGAAGTATCGCGAGGCGCGCAGCGAGTCGGGCCGCGCCGTCAAACCCAAATCAAACGAGGACTACATCCTGCAGCGCCTGCAGGACCGGTTCGAAAGTGACTTTGCGTCGCGGCTCACGACCCAGCAGATCGTCAAGTTCGCGCAGGAACGCCGGACGGCCGGCGCCGGTGGCTACACCGTCGACATGGATATCTCGAAGCTCGGCACCGTGATGCGCCACATGGCGTCACTGCTGAACCTGACGCTGCCAGACGCGATCGGCGCGGCCCGGCCGACACTGCACCACCTGCGGCTGATCGATGCCGGCGGCAAGCGCGACCGGCGGCCGACACCGGAGGAGATTGAAAAAATCTTTGCGTGGTTCGCCGAACATCCGGAGCGCGAGCAGGCGATGCCCGACCTGCTGCGTGTCGCGATGCAGTGCGCGTTCCGCCGCAGCGAGCTGTTCAGCCTGCGCTGGGATGACATTGACGCGGAGAACCACCTCGCGCTGGTGCGAGATCGCAAGCATCCGCGTCAGAAGATCGGTAACAACGAGTGGATCCCGCTGATCGGCGACTCGTTCGAGGTCATCATGCGGCAGCCGCGCTATCCGGTGCCGGCAGAGTATGCTGCGAAGCGGGCCGCTGACCCGGCGGTGCCGCCGCACCGGAACGAATACATCTTCCGGTTCGACAAGGGCACCGCGAGCAAGTACTTCAAGCAGGCGTGTGACGCCAAGGGGATCGCGGACCTGCATCTGCACGACCTGCGGCACGAGGCGACCAGTGCGCTGTTCGAGGCAGGCTGGCAGATTCCGGAGGTGGCGGCCGTGACGGGGCACAAGGACTGGCGCAACCTCAAGCGGTACACCAATCTGGATCCGGCTCAGGTGGCAAAAAAAGGCCGGCTGAAATTAGTCAAGGCCGCATAGCAATTGCAGGGAGCTGATCGCGAACCGCGTCCGGAGACTACCGACGGCTTCCAATTGAGAGAAAAACAATGACGGAGCAAGCAGAACAAAAGACGTTTGGGGCAGAGCAGGTAGTAAAGATGGTGGGTTTGGCGGCATCACTGAGTTTGCCAGCGTCAATTCTCTTTGACTGGGGCTTCTTCAATGCGCTTGGAATGCCGCTCAGACAGGTGCCAACCTCGCTGGTTGACCACGCGAAAAGCGCAGTGTTCTGGTTTCCATTCGTCATCCTGATGGGCGCTATGATGACCGCCTCTCAAATGCTGGTGGTCAGATTCACGAGCAAAATGGGTCCATCCCTGAAACCGGTCGAAAACAAGAACCCTGACATCGCGGCGCTGTGGAGAAAGGTTCGTCAGAGCCATCGCAGGTTGTTCTTGACGGCAGCGGCGATCGGCATCGCTATGATGATCGCTTATCTAGTGGTCGGCGACAGCGTGTTCATAGGCCTGGTCGGGGGGGTGTCGGCACTTTGGATAGCCTTCGCCGTCTGGAGCGTTGGGCATCCCGGCGGACTGCGACGGTGGTCTGCTGATGTCCTAACCCTACTCGTGTTTGGGCCGCCGGCGGCAGTCACGCTTTGGGGGGTAGGGCACATGGCTGGAATGGCAGTACATTTCGCGCCTCTTTCGACCACGATAACAGTCACTGGAGCTCCGCCACAAAACGTTGCGGTGATCCGGTACCTGGACAAAGGGCTTTTGGCCCGAACCAAAGGGGGAAGCGCAGAATTTTTTCAATGGTCGACGCTCGCTAGTACGTCCACGCCTTCGACGTACCAGGATTACGACGGCCTTCTGTGCACTCGGCTGCATCGGTGCTACTGGCCCCTGGCGGATCAGTTCAAAGAAGTCCGGTGAACGTTGGTCGGCATGGCGCGAACGGTCTAGCATGCGATTGCCTCGCGCTTTGCCTTTTCAGACATTCGATCCAGATATTCGGCCAAAGCGTCGTAAGCTGCATAACGCGACGCCCCTTGTACGTCGGCATCGGGAACACTTCGGCGCTGCCCCGATCTGCATAGCCTAATCCGACCGGTGCTTGCGTCGCGACTCTCAATGCTGTAGAAGGGAGCACCTCTAGAAACCCGTTCCCTCCATGCCCGTGTACAAACTGGAAGATGTGTTTGGCGTCACTTCGAAGCCCATTCGATCCTATGTCGAGCGAGAAGACATCGATACGCGATTTCGAGAGGCACTGAAATCGGGCAAGCAGGTAGTTGTTTACGGCTCATCGAAGCAAGGTAAAACCGCGCTTGTCTCAAAGCACCTGCCCTACGCCGATCACTTGCCGGTAAGCCTGACTCCAAAGACCCAGCTCATCGACGTCTATCAGCAGATGCTGTCCGCCGCCGGGGTACGCCTGATCAGTGGAACGACCGACAAACGATCCACTGAGGCCAGTGCAGGAGTCAGCGCAAAATTCAAAGCGTTGATCCCGCTGTTCGGCTCGGCCGAGGCAGAGACAAAAGGGGATTTCAAGGCTGGTTCCGGACAAGAGGTCAACTATGAGGAGATTCCGGTCAACCTGGAACTTCCGCAGACCGTGGCTAACCTTCTTGAGCGGGTCAACTGCAAGAAGTGGGTCATCCTCGAGAACTTTCACTATCTCAACGATGACATCCAGCGCGCATTCGCGTTTGACTTGCGTGCCTTCCAGGAACTGGGTGTGCGGTTTGTGATTCTCGGTGTATGGCGCGAGAAAAACCGCATGGCACAGTTTAATGGCGACCTGCTCGACCGCGTGGTCGAAGTGCCTGTTGAGCCCTGGGTGGAAGCCGATTTCCGCCGTGTCGCGGAAAAGGGCGCGCGCGAACTGAACATTGAAATACACAGTTCGCTGGTCAACGGCGCCATCGGCGCGTCGTTTTCCAGTATCGGCGTCTTTCAGGAACTGCTGAAGGGCATCTGTATTGAGGCGAAGGTGTTCGAATGGCAACGGTTGAAACGAAGGATAGACAACGTGGAGTGTCTGCAGCGCGCAATCGAAGTCAAAACGCATGACTACGCCGCGCGTCACCAGAGGGCGCTAGAGGCAATTTCTGCAGGTCATACGACCGGTGGAGCGAAAGGCGACCTGCCGCCTTTATTTCTGCCCTACTATCTGGTCCAAGTGATCCTGCAACAAGGATTCGAAGGCATCGCCGATGGCATGCATCGGACTGTCCTGCACGACGGCATCAAGGCTATTCACCATCGCGGCGAAGATGTGCGGTCATCGGACATGACGAACCTGCTCGGTGGGCTAGCAAATCTCCAGGCTGCCAAATCAATTTCGCCACCGATCATCGACTACGACACGCAAAAGCGCGTTTTACAAGTCGTCGACTCAACCTTCTATTTCTTCATCAAACACGTCGACGCCAAAGAAGTGGCGGCGGAGATGCTCAACCCGCTCAGTTAGCCCGGTCTTTCCTGAGTGCTCAGCGCCGCCTGCTTAATTTTATGCGGCGCGGCGTTTTGCTTGCTCGGACATCGTGTCTAGGTAGTCGGCCACCGCATCGTAAGCCGCATATCGTGCGGCGCCTTCCTTGTACGTTGGTATGGGGAACGTTTCGGCGCTGACTTGATTGCGGATCGTGCCCTCGGACATGGCAAGCAGGGTGGCGAGCTGCCCCATCGTCAGACGCACGCCGAATTTTTCGAGAATGTAGGCGCGGGTAAGTAGGCTCACCGTTCAGCGCTCCCTGCGTGAATGATTGCTGCATGTTGTTGCATGGCCGCCAGAGTGGCAGCCGCGTTGTAGCAGACAAAGTTTGCTGTGACACTGGCACCCGGTGTCTGACCGGCCAGGCACCAGTGTTCGTCCAGCCGACGCCGCACGCTCATTGCGCGATAGCGCTCGATGGCGCCGCCGCGTAACAGGGCCGCGAGCGCTAGATCTATCGCCGCCTGTGCGGTTGCCAGAGTCATGATGATTCGCTTTTTTGGCATGCCACCTCGTTGCTTGAGCAGCTCGGTTATCTCGGCCCGCAAAGCAACTTGGTCACGCGTCCACTGGCGGTGCCCATTCACGACGATGGGCACGTACCGGCCTGAATCAAGCGGCGCGCGGCTCATGATCGGACCTCGCGCAGGGTGCGGATGGCTTCGGCGCAATTTAACGCTGCACGCTGCAAAGGCCGGCTTCCCGTCCTAGCAAATAGTTCTGCTCTGGCCGTGCATACGTTCGCGGCTTCTTCCAGCGCCGCTGCCCGCATGCCGGCACGAGTCGCTCCCGCTGCGGACAGCGCTGCAAGGAGGTAGACGGGCCAGAACTCATCGGCTTCAGGCGTAAGCTTCTCGTCGCTCTTCAGGACCGCAGCGCACGCCTGCAGGTGAATCGCGCGCAATTCTTTTTCGTTGATGCTCATCATAGATTTCACGTCGACGGATGCAGCGCACGATCGAGCTGCATCAAACCGGTTTCGATGGACAGGCGAGCCTGTTCCGCCCAAGTGCGCGCCTCTTGCGCTACTTTGTGCCGGCTATAGCTGCCTGTCTCGTCGCGCATGAGGTCGAGCAGCTCGATGTCGGCGCCGAGCGCGATGTCCTCGGTCAGCTTCCGGATTTCAGCGCGCAGGACTTCGATTCGCGCGAGGGTGGCCAGTCGGGAATCCGACTGGCCTTCGTCCGTCTGGATAGGTTTGCGCCGCGCGAGCGGCGCTTCGTCCTTCTGGATTGCTTTGGCGGGCGCGAGCCCGCTGCTGTTGACGTCGTCGTTCGATGCGTGCGCCGGGACGGCGCCAGCGAGGGAAAGCCGTGGGCGCTTGTCCGCCGCTTCCCGCTTACGCGGCAGCTGACGTGGGGTAGAAATGGCCGGGCGAACAGTCATTGCGCCGCCTCCATCGCCATTTCCTCGGTCCAGTCGGGATCGGGCATCGTAGACAGCTTGTCGAGCCACGCACGGACGGTTGGCGCTTCCTTGGCGTTCGTTCTGTCCGACCGGTCAAGCGCGCGCGTGAAGTCGCTCACGGCCGCTCTGATGGCCTGCATGCGGGTCGGATACGTCGTTGTGAAATCACGCATCGAGGGAAGTGCCGACGACGTGCCGTTGCCAATGCGCAGCGTGCGCGAATAGATCCAGACGCCGTCGTCCGGTTGCGCAAGGTGGATTTCTGCAGGTGACAGGCCCGTGCGTTTCAGCTTCGGTGCGCTGATCGTTTCGCACCCGACGAAGACGCCGCTGGCATTCGCGGCGTGAATCGGATACTTCGTGCGCTTCGTCGATACCGTGTCGAGCAGATCGGCATGCGGCGTGAGCGCGGCGTGCACGCCTGCGATGGTGCCCGGCGAAAGCTTGCCGAATACGGGGTCGTGCAGCACGGCCTGCAGCGCCTGCAAAAGTGACTTTGCCTGCACGTCAGTGATCTTGTGCGCGTCAGGCTTTGCCAGCACCTTCTTGGTGACCTTCGCTTTCCCCCTGGCCTTGGCCTGAGCCGCAGCAGTCGAAAGACGTTCAAGTGCCTTCGCCGCGCCATGCGTGCGGATCTCCTCGATCGCCAGTGTCGACGCCACGACCCTGTCGCGGACGAGCTTATGCAGAGCTGCCGGCGCGTGTGCGAGTACAAGCACGTCGCGGATCGTCTGGTCGGTGATATTCAGGCGCCTGCAGATGTCTGCATTCGTCTCGTTGATAGCCTGCAGCTCGACCACTTTCTCAGCCAGCTCAAGCGGCGTGAGCTTCTCGCCGTCGTTGTTGTTGATGCCGGCATAGATCAGGTTTGCGCGGCTGACCGACTTGGCTTCGTCGATGACGCACGGCAGGCGCTCGATCGCCTTGTCAGCAGGCATGCCTTCGGCGATGGCCAGCAATGCAGCGTGGAATCGGTGCTGACCTTCGTACACGAAAATGCGGTCCTCGCCACCAACCTTGCGGACGAAGCAACCGAGCGGCTTCTTGCGGTCGTAGCCGTTCGCCTTGATCAGATCCGCCAGGTGGCGCACGCGGTCCTGATTCAGGGGGCGCACATTGTCGCGTGGGTCATAGTGCAGCTGGTCGGGCGGTACGGTCCACAGATCGGACGATCCACCACCGGCCGTCTTGATGGCCGCCTTCGTGTTGCCGGTGACGATCATCGCATCGAGAACGAGCGGGCTGGTCTTAGGCATGGTTCGGCTCCCGTTCGCCACGCGATAGGCGTTCAATCTCGGCGCTGATCGCCTTATGTGCCAGGCGAAGGATGCGGAGCTCGTGCGCATTGCCGGCTTCCAGCATTGGGTTTTCGCTCGCGCGAGTAATGCCCGCCACGTCGGCCATGGTTGCGTCAGAAGGTGAGCTCGGCGGATAGTGAAGCTGGGTGCCAGCGAATGAGCCAACGTCATTGCCTGCAAGCCAGTAGACGAACTCCCTGTCGTGGCTGTACACGATGCGGCGCATTGCTTGCCGAACTACGTCCGTGCGCACGAGCATCTGCAGCGTGTCGCGCATTACCTGCGGGTCGGCGTGGGGCAGCAGACGCTGGACGTTGGTGATGGTCAGCGGCTCACGCTGGACCGCGAAAAGACCAATCAACGCTTTGCAGATCGGTGTGAGGTCATTAACCATGCTGCCTCCGGAGACGGGCATTCAGGTGTGTGCGCAGGAACGGCCGGACAAAGCACAGCGCGCAGAATGCGGCGATGATGACGACGATGAGCTTGCCGGCCGACACGCCAGCGAAAAGCCAAAGGACGGCGTCGACGAGCCCCGACAGGTAGCCGATGTGGCGTTTGTCAGCCGGACCCGTCATGAACCACGCCGTGCAGCACGTGGCGACCGCGACAAGAAGGGCGAAGATCACGCGACCTCCTTGACCGGCTGAGCGCGAGACTTGCGTTTCGCTTTGGCGATCGTCGTATCGGCCAGACTGGCGGCCCGCGTGCGGCGATGTCTGCCGAGCGCGGCTGAGCAATCCGCCTCGTTCGGGACTGATATGGACGTGCCGACGACAGTGCTGCCGTCCATGATCATGTAGAGCGTGTGGACGCTGCCGTGAAGCGGGCGACGCGCGACAACGTGTTTTCCGACCATGATCGGAGTCGTTGCGCGCGGTGCCATCGGATCGTATTTAACGTACGTGCGCAGGCCGATGGTGTCTCGGCGTGTTGGTTCCTGCGGAACCTGAAGTCTTAGTTCTTGCATGTGGCGTCAGTCGATATCGCCGGCAGCAAGACGTTTGCCGTCCAGCGTGGGTTGGTTAGCTTGCGCTCGCTTTTTCCGCAGCTCGGCGCAATTCGCGAGGCAGATCCGCAGAGCGGGAATAGCGTTGGCCGGGGAGCCGGGGAAATGGCGGAGGCGGTGTTCGCGCGCGATGTCGACATCGGTGACGGGAATCCGCTTGGCCATGTCCTCTCCTAGGCGATGTGTCGCGCCAGACCGGGCGCGGCTTTCGCGAATGCAAATACAAGGGCGATCACGAAAAAAAAGACGACGACGCTGGCAGGGGCTTCCTGCTTGTGCTGCGCGTTGTGGTTGCGTTTTGCCATGTCGTCACCTCAGACCGTGGCGTGAGCGGCGTGGGTGACGACCGGCGCGGGTGCCAGCTCCAGAACGTTGATGCCGATCACGAAGACCGCGACGATCACGGTCAAGCGGAAGGCAAGTGACTTTTCAAAGTCACTTTGAATGGGTGTCTGAAGGCTGAGAAGCCACGCCCGGCGGTTGTTTCCAGCTGAATCGGGAAGAGATGTCACGAAAATCTCCGTATCAGTAGCGCGACGGGATGGCGCGCTCCGGTCGAAGTATCCCCAAACGGATATTTCCTGTCAATCCGTTTGGGGATATCCGTTCTCGGAATCAATGCCCCGACCGACTGTCCGGGCAGGCGATGCGAGGGCGATTAACCGCTAGAGGATTGCTTCAGATCTAACTGGCGGGACCGATTGCTGAGCCAGCTGACGGTCAGATGGTTGGCGAGCATTAGCGCGGAGTCGATCCACGCAACGTCGTTAAAGTAGGTCGCAGCCATGAAGGCAAGGGAGACGAGGGGGGCGAGCGTCGCGCCCCCCCGCTGAAACAGGTCTTTGCGGCGGTGGGGTGTTGCGGCGTGAAAGCGAAGGACGGTTGATAGCCGGTCGAGGGCGTCTGCAGCGGGCGCTGCAAAGTCATGTTCAATGCCAGTGGCACTGAATTCGACGGTCCCATCAGGGAGGACGATGGCCATTGCGATCGCGACTGGCGCAGCACCGTCGTTGGCGCAAGCCAAGCTGGCGAGCCGTTCGCGAACTGTCTTTTGACGCGCCAGAAGATTGCGCGCCTGTACTGCTGTCTCCGAAGCAGGAAAGTGGAGGACGTTACTTCCCGCGTTTGTGGCCTCGATGTCCCGAAATACTTTGGTCTTTGTTTTCATTGATGCTCAACGATTCTTTAGAAGTAGGACGTCGAGCGGCTTGGCGGGTGCGATTTTCCTGATCTTTAGTGTGTGTCAGCTTTCCCGAAATCGAGAATGAGTCGGACCCAGCCAATTCAGGCTGGGCCATCACAAAATCAATGTAGCTTTGAATCTTGGCCCGCTCGGCTGCTGGCAGCTTTGCAAACCGCTCTTTGTCGAGCTGCAGCTCAGGCTGCCTATGCTGATCGTCCAAAAGACGGCCAGGCGTCACGCCGATCGCGTCTGCGAGCGCTGCGACAATGCTGATCTGTGTGTCTACATTGCCCGCCAGCACGCGTGCGACGGAACTCTGCGAAATGCCGGCTCGATTGGCCAGCTTTGTCTGGGTGTCGACGGCTGGATTTCGGGCCATCTGAGCCCGAACGTTTTCCGCCAACACTTCCCTGAGAGGTTTCCTGTTCATACGCGGAATATTGCCGAATATGGATACCCCTTGCGGGATATTTTAGGCGGCTGTCCACTTGAGGAAATATCCCCAAACGGATATGATCGGGTCATTTGCATTGTTTGGAGGCTGAGAAATGCCACAGGAAAAGATGCTGGACACCGTCATGCGCAAGCTGGACGAGACACGCGGCACCTGGCCGGAGATCTCCGACAGAAGCGGCGTGCCGTACCAGACCCTCACCAAGATCGCCTGCGGCATCGTTCGCGATCCGCGTGTCTCCACCGTGCAGGCCTTGCTGGATTACTTCACGAGTCGGCCGGAGCAAGCGGCGTTGACCGATGGCGCTCGGGCGTCGCACTGAAGCTTTCTTGAACATGTCAGGGCAGATGTTTGTGTTAGCACGCTCGCATAGTAGAAGCGTCGATGCCCGGTAAGCAGTATGAAAAGCCACACATCCAAAGACATCGGGGATTGAAATGACGTGCAGATATAGCGGTACTGAGTGGCTCGACGTTCTCTATACGTCTGTCCGAGATACACCAGGAGGCGTCGCAGACGCAGCTGCTTTTCTGGCCAATCGACGCGGTAAAAATATTGGTTCAGAGTCGCTGCGCCTGCGTCTGCGCGGGGAAGGCGACAACCGGCTCTCGATGGAAATGTTTGAACTGCTGATCGAGTGGATGGAAGAAAAGCGTCAGGCGCAAGCGCGGGACGCAATTCATGCCCTCAACGAACGGTTCGGCTTAAGAGCAACCGAAGCTGTGGACGCAGAAGATGGCGACGGCGTCGATGCGGTCGTTCTCGGTGCGCTGGACCTCGCACGTCAAAGCGGCGTCGTGGCAGGTGAAGTTCACTCGGCCGTCGCTGACGGCAGGATCACTGAACAGGAAGCCGATGCCATAGCGGTCGCCGCGCGCAAACATCAGCGCGGCCTCGATCGTCTGCTCAGGGTGGTCATGCGCATCAGCAAGCTCGGGCGAGTTTAAGCATGCAGTTCCGGGCCGGAATGGCGTGCTGCAATCAGTACCGCGCCAATGCGGGACTGTGCTGTGACCTCGATCACCAGCTTCATTGCGCATCAATTGAGCTGGCTCGCCTCGCCGCGCACGCCCCGACGCGGGTAGCCGCATTCCTCTCGACTCTCTTGCCGACCTTTCCGGTCGACATGCTCCTTGTTCGCGCACGGCAGGTCGGCCATCTGGATGACTTCGTGTTGTCCGCTGCCAGCTATTGCGCAACGCTGCGCACGCGCACCGAGCGCGGGCTTTTCTTTGGCTTCATCGCTGGTTATCTCACCGCAGAGCAAATCGAAGTTTTCAAAGCGTCACACGACGCTGAATGGCGTCGGCTTCGTGGCAAATAAAGCAATTACCGGGGGATCCAAAGTGACTTTGTCCAGTACCGCTTCCGCGCTTCGTGCGCGGCATCCATTCGCGCCCAAATTCGTCGCCTGCGCAGGCCGATTTGCGGCGGGCCACGCCAGATGGCGTCGCCTTTTCGACGCTGGGTCTGTCCTGATCACGGGTTAAAGCATGGCATCACTCGATCAGATTGCAGCGCAGCTCGCGGCTGCTGGGCACCCCAAGCTTCCCGAAGGTCATCCGCGCGTATCGGACAATGGCAAGCCGCACCGCTATGGTCCGGCCAAGAAGTTCTGGTATTCGATCCACCAGGTGGTGCGTAACGGTCAGGTGCTTGGCTACATCGGCGCCTTCGGTCGTTGGGTCGGCGACGACAACGGCGCGCAGACTTTCGAATGGCAGGGCGAGGCGGCGGCGCCGGAAGATCTGGCGGTTACACGTGCACGTCAGGCTGAGATCGAGCGGGAGGATGAGCGTAAGCGCCTGCATGCGGCGAAGATGGCGGCCAATCGTGCCCGCCACCAATGGCAACATGCGTTCGTCGACGGCCAGTCGATTTACCTCGATCGCAAGCAGATCACGCCCGAGGGCGTGCGCTTTGATGCCGAGGGCACGCTGCTCGTGCCTATGTATCAGTATGGTGGCGATGAGCCCCGAATGGTCGGCCTTCAGAAAGTCACGCCCGATGGCGCGAAGCGCTTCAACAAGGGCATGGAAAAGAAGGGCGCTGAGTTGCGTATCGGTGAGATTGGCGTCGACGACCGCATAGCAATGATCGCTGAAGGCTACGCGACCGGCCGCTCGATCCGGATGGCGACCGGCGAACAGATCCCTCTGTCGGTCTGCTTTGACGCAGGAGGCATCCTGCCCGCAGCTCGTGCGCTGCGTGCGGCCTATCCGGATCTTCACCTGCTGGTCTGTGCCGACGACGACTGGAAGATCGAGCAGCGCCTGCGGGAACATCTGGCCGCCGACTACGGCTATGAAGGTGAGCTGGTCATCGGTGGCGAGCAGGTAGAGATCGAATCGAAGAACACTTCTTACACGCTGCATGCCGAGTACAAGCAGATCAATGGCGGGGTGGAGTACATCGAGCTAGCGGTCTGGAACAACGTCATGCCGGAGCGCAGATGGCGCTTCGAGAACACGGGCCGCAAGCGTGCCGAGGAAACAGCGGCAGAAGTCGGAAACGCCAGTGTCGTATATCCGCGGTTCGCCGCGCGCGGCGACCGCAAGCTGACCGATTACAACGATCTGCATTGCGAGGAAGGCCTGCACATCGTCAAGGCGCAGATCGAGGCTGCGTTGCTCGCGGTGTTGGCTCCTGCTGCGCACGATCTCCCGCCTTTTCCGCACCTGCATGCCGTCGCCAAACTTGCAGATCCGCTCTACGGCGAGGCTGTGGCACTGGTACGTCAGGGCAAGCGCGCGACAGTTTCGGGCGTGCAGCGCGGTCTGCGGATCGGTTATAACCGCGCGGCAGCGTTGATCGAGGCGATGGAGAAGGCGGGCGTCAGCTCGGCGCCGGCCGCGAACGATGTTCGCACGGTAATCGATCCCCATTCGCCTCACCGCGCGACGTCAGCTGACGCGGCTAGGGCAAACATCGACGCCGAGAACGGTGCATTCACGTGGCGGCAACGCTTGCGGCGGGCAGAGAAGTCGTCGGCGATTTTGCCATCGCTCGACAACGTATTCACCATTCTGTCCAACGATGAAAAGTGGCAGGGCGTCTTCGGCTTCGAGCAGTTTTCGCTGCGCATCATGAAGCTCAAGCCGCCGCCGTTTGAAGGCGGCGAGACCGGCGAGTGGACCGACCGTGACGACGCACGCTGCGTGCTCTGGCTCGGTCAGACATATTCATTCAGTCCACGCAGTGACGTCGTCATGGATGCGGCATTCCTCGTTGCCGATCGCAACCGGTATCACGAAGTGCGGGACTACCTCTCTGCCCTGCAATGGGACAGCGTCCCGCGCTTGCGGTCGTGGCTCACGCGTTACCTGCTGGTTCCGGACAGTGAGTATGTCCAGCTGGCCGGGTTCAAGTGGCTGCTCGGCGCTGTTGGCCGCGTCATGCGTCCTGGCTGCAAGATGGATAACGTGCTGATTCTTGAGGGCGTGCAGGACGCCGGCAAGTCGGCGGCGTTCCGGACGCTGTTCGGCCAGCAGTGGTTCACCGACGCGAACATCGTCATTGGCGACAAGGACGCGTTCGCCGTGATGGCCGGCAAGTGGGTGATCGAGCTTGCCGAGCTGGACGCGCTCAGCAAAAGCGATTCATCGAACGCCAAGCGTTTCTTCACCACGGCAGTCGATACGTATCGCCCGCCCTACGCGAGGCGGGCGATAGATGTACCACGTCAAAGCGTCTTCGGCGGCACGGTCAACTTTGACACATACCTGAAGGATGAATCAGGGAACCGTCGTTACTGGCCGGTCAAAGCCGGGTCGCCGCTCGACCTGAAAGGGCTGGCAGACGATCGCGACCAGATCTGGGCGGAAGCCTATCAGACGTATATCGAATGGGACGCGGCGAACACCGAGGCGGGCGGAGTGCTGCCCACGCCGTGGCAGGTTCTGCCGGCCGAAAAGCCGCTGTTCTCCGCCGAGCAGGAAGCCCGCTACGAAGGCGACATCTACGAAACGATGATCGCCCGTCATATCGCCATCCTTGGCGAAGTGACGATGGAGGACATCCTCGGCGACTGCCTGAAGCTTGAGATCGCCAAGTGGACGCCGGCAGAGCAGCGCCGCGTTGGCAAGGCAATGAAGTCGCTCGGCTGGGTACGCAAGCGTAAATCGACCGGTAATCGCGAATGGTATTACACGCCTCCGGATCCCGTCGACGTACCGGTTCCCGCGACGCCCGTCGCTTTTGAACAAGCGGAGCACGACGATGACGCACCGCTTTGATGCCAATCCTGTCGCGCCGTTTTGCTTGCCCGCCGCAGGCTTTGGCGCGCGCGTCAGCGTATATCGGCGCGCTGCTGATTACCTTTCGGCGCGCCGCAAAACGTCCCATGTCCCGACGTCCCGAGCGCATCGCCTCGTATGCGTACGCGTGATGCGTGCGACGTGCGCGACGTGCAGGCGAGGGTGCGCACGTCGCAGGCGCCCGCGCGCATCCACGACCTTTTTTCATTGGGACATTGGGACAATGGGACAGATTGGGGGCAAGCGATGATCGATCTGAAAGAGCAAGCCGGTGTCGCGATGAATGTGCGCAGTCAACTTGGTGAGTCGATCGGTGATCCAAAAGTAACTTTGGGTGCGATCGCCTTTGCTGATGAGTTGGGCAACCTGCTGTGGCGAATGAAGTATGGGCAGGACATACGTCGGGCCGGCATGCACCGCGCTACGCTGCTGCTTGCGAACCGGATCCGATCATCCGGGAAATTCAATCGGTCGAAGTTCACCGGCCGCGACGCAAAGTCGACGCGCGATCCGAAGGCGCGCGAAAAAGCAGAGCGGGCGTTGACCGACATCATCGAACGGTTTGCTCGCCGGCTGCTTGTCGAGTGGATAGCCGACATGTGCGTTGAGTGCGGTGGCCGTGGCATAGCTTTCGGTCACGCGATGGTTCCGACCACGCAGACGGCTGAGTGCCATGTATGTGATCGAACTGGCCGGCTTCTCGAACTTGAGGAATTCATTCCGTTGCTGGTGGGCCGTTATGGTCCGCTGCCTATCCGGCACTACGTACGATGCGAGCATTGCCTCGGTCGCGGCGTCGTTCAGGTAAAGCGCCGTGTGTCCCACACGCAGGTTTGTCCGCTCTGCGATGGATCGCGTCGCGCACCGGTGGACGAAGCGGCTCGTGCCTTGGCTCTTGGTGTTTCGCTGACTGTCTACCGGCGCCATTGGGCCAGCTACTTTCACGGCATGCTCGCTGTGCTCGATCGGATCGACGGATCGGTAGCGGACGTGGTACGTCGACGGACCCGTGCGTGACGTGTTGCAAGTTGTTACGGGTTGCTTTATATTTCGAGCCGTCCTTTACGGCGGCACTGGACATACGCTGGCACCGCGCGTTAGTCGTGCAAACCTTTCGGCGACATAAAAATAATCATTGGAGCCCGTTAGGTCGTGTGGAGGCGTGCGCCTTCACGAAACATCGAATTCAACCCAAGCCCTGAGCGCGAAAGCCCTCGGGGCTTTTGCATTTCAGGAGCGTCTATGCATGCGGTCCCTAGCCTTTTCTTGCGCGCGCTTGCGCTGCGGTTTTCCGTTGTCGATGGCGACACAGGCACTGCAGCAGCGGCATCGCCGGTGGATGGCAGTGCAGGCGACGCGCCTGCCAACCAACCTGCAGCGCCGGTTGCGACCGACGAGCATCCGTCGCATCAGTGGCTCGATGAGATCGAAGCGGAAGTCGGCGCGTGGTTCATTCACAGCACGACGGCGCAGCGCGTCCGGTCGCTCGTCGCCAAGGCGCGCGCGCATCTGCCCGGCCGCGATGCCACGTAAAGCACCTACTCCATGCCGCCACTTCGGCTGCCGAACGGTGGTAGCCGAACCGGGCTTCTGTACCGAACACGCGCATGACCGGACCGGTTGGGTCAGCGACAAGCGGCGCGGAAGCCGTCACGCGCGCGGTTATGGCGCGGCATGGACGAGGCTGCGGGAACTGGTCCTCAGGCGGGACGGCGGCCTGTGTCAGCCATGCCTGCGGGCACGTCGTGTAACGCGTGCGACACAGGTCGATCACATCAAGTCGAAGGCCGAGGGTGGCACGGACGCTGAATCCAACCTGCAATCCATCTGCGAGCCGTGCCACAAGGCCAAGACGGCGCGCGAAAGCGCAAGCGCCCGTCTGCGGACGTCGTAACGCCCTGTGGCGCGTTCCCCAAAGTTGCTTTGCCGCCGCCGGCCGCCGAATGACAGGTGGCCCCTGGAGGCTTCTACCGAAGCGCGCAATGCCGCTTCCGAAGCCGGTCAGGGCAAGCGCGGCGGCCTGAGCGGGGGGTGCCCGAAAGTCTGGCCGGTCGCCAGATGGGACCGCGTGTTTAGCCAAATTTTTCCGCGCGCAAGTTATCGAGGGGGGGTGTCCAAGCGCCCCCTGGCACATATGGGTCAACGTGGTCCACAACCGGCGCCGGCGGCGCTGAAACTCATTCGCGGCAACCCCGGCAAACGACCGATCAACCTGTCGGACGGTGTCAATCCCGAGGTTGCCATTCCTGACGCACCGCGCCATCTGAACAGGGAAGCGCGCAAGGAATGGAAACGGGTGTCGGCGGAGCTGGAACAGCTCGGGCTGATCAGCCGGCTGGATCGCGCGGCGCTTGCGCTTTACTGTCAGGCGTGGGGCCGGCTGGTCGAACTGGAGACCGCCTTCCAGAAGCGGCAGGAGTTGCTCGCCACTCAGGGCAAGACGTCAACCGAGGCGTTCGTCGACGTCGCGCCTTCCGGCTATCGCCAGCAGGCGGTCGAAGTGAGTCTCATCAACTCGCTGCAGGATCAGGTCCACAAGTTTCTGCAGAGCTTCGGGCTGTCGCCGGCGAGCCGCTCACGCGTGACCGCGTCGACAAACCAGCTGGCGCTGCCCGGCCTGGAGACGGAAAACACCGGCTGGGGCCGGTTCGCCAAATGAGTACGCAGCGCGACGAACCGGACTACGTGGGCATTGCGAACGGCTACATTGACGACGTGCTATCCGGTCGGATCGTCGCGTGCAAGTGGGTCAAGCGCGCCTGCGAGCGCCAACGCAACGATCACGTCCGTGCCGAGGCACGCGATCCGGAGTTCCCGTATCGCTTCGATGTCGAGGCGGCGAGTCGGATCTGCAGCTTCGTCGAGCTGCTGCCTCACATCAAGGGCAAGTGGGCGCGTACACGCCAGCGCATCGTGCTGGAGCCGTGGCAGGTGTTCGTGCTTTCGACGGTATTCGGCTGGGTCCACGTCGATACCGGGCTTCGCCGCTATCGCCGGGCATACGAGGAAGTCGCCCGCAAGAACGCGAAGTCGACCAAGAGTTGCGGCGTCGCCCTGTACCTGTTTGCCGCTGATGGTGAGCCGGGCGCAGAGGTGTATAGCGCGGCAACGACGCGCGATCAGGCGAAGATCGTTTTCGATGATGCAAAGGCGATGGCGTTGCGCGAGCCGGACATGTGCCGGGCGCTCGGCATCGAGGTGCTGCAGCATCAGATGCTGGTTCCGGACGACGCAAGCAAGTTCACGCCACTGTCCGCCGAAGGCAGCACGCTCGATGGTCTGAACGTGCACGGCGGCGTCATCGACGAGCTGCACGCGCACAAGACGCGCGCGGTGTTCGATGTGATCGACTCGGCTACGGGCGCCCGCGACCAGTCGCTGCTGTGGATGATCACGACGGCCGGCTCGGACCGCACCGGGATCTGTTACGAGCAGCGCACGCACGTGACGAAGATCCTTGAGGGTGTCGTCGTCGACGAGTCGTTCTTCGGAATCATTTTCACGATCGACGAGGGGGACGATTGGGCGGATCCGGCCTGCTGGCCGAAGGCGAATCCGAACTACGGCGTCTCTGTTCTGGCGGACGATATGGAGTCGGCGTGCCGCAAGGCGATGTCGATGCCCAGCGCGGTCGGCAACTTCCTGACCAAGCGTCTGAACGTCTGGGTCAACGCCGACAGCGCATGGATGGACATGCGGGCATGGGATGCCTGCGCGAAACCGGAGCTGCGGATCGAAGACTTCTATGGCCAGCGCTGTTATGTGGCGCTCGACCTGGCAAGCAAGGTCGACATTGCCGCGAAGATCCGCCTCTTTCCACCCTCCGGCGACCGGCAGAAATGGGCGCTTTTCGGCACCTATTACCTGCCAGAGCGTGCCGTCGAAAACGCGCACAACAGCCAGTACGACGGCTGGCGCCGGCGCGGGATCCTGACTGTGACGGAGGGCGAGGTTACGGACTTTGATCTGATCGAGGACGGGGTGCGCGAGGACTGTGCGCTGTTCGACGTCGCCGAGGTGCCGTTCGATCCGTTCCAGGCGACGCAGCTTTCAAGTCATCTGCTGGCCGACAACGTGCCGATGGTTGAGATGCGACCGACAGTGCTCAATTTCAGTGAGCCTATGAAGCAGCTCGAAGCGTTGGTGCTCAAGCGCGAGATCGAGCACGACGGTGATCCGGTGCTGGCCTGGATGATCAGTAACGTCGTGTGCCATCGCGATCAGAAAGACAACATCTATCCGCGTAAAGAGCGGCCGGAAAACAAGATCGACGGCGTCGTCGCGGCCATCATGGCCCTCGGTCGGGCAATCCTGCCTGGTGAAAGCGACGGGCATTCGGAAGTATTCGTGGAGCTCTAATGTTCAATCCATTCAGGTGGCGAGCCGAGGCGTCGTCTCCCATGCGGGCCGAACCGGCGCTGCCGGTCGCGTCGGCGCCAGACGTCCGCAACGACACTGGCGCCGTGACGATGGTCAACTACGAGGAATTGTCCGACCTCCTCGTCACCGGAACCGGCCTTGCGACCGTCAACCCGGACCAGGCGATGCGCACCTCGGCGGTGTACGCCTGCGTGCGCCTGCTCGGTGGCGCCGTCGCCTCAATGCGCATGGAGATCTACCGCCGCAACGGTACGGCACGCGCACTCGCCGACGATCATCCGCTATGGTGGAAGTTCAACGAAGAGCCCTGCGCGATGATGTCCGCGCCGATGATGTGGGAGTACTTTGTCACCTCACAGTGCTTCTTCGGCGATGCGTTCGCGTTGCTGATCCGCAATGCGAGAAACCCGACCATCATCGACGAGATCATTCCGCTCGATCCGCGCTCGGTCTGGGTCTGGCTAAAGGACGGGCGGTACTACTACGTTGTGTCGATCCCGACGACGTACGGCGATGAAATGATTCCGGTCGCGTTCGACCAGGACGACATCCTGCACTTCACCGGGCCGGGCTTCAACCCTCGTACAGGGCGTTCGATGTCCGTGCTGAAGTATGCGGCCAGTCGCGCGGTGCCGATCGCACAGCACGCCGAGGAACTGGCGGACAAGGCCTTCACCAAGGGCAACATGTCCGACATCGTGCTGAAGTTCCCAAAGCAACTTTCGAAGGAGCAGCGGGAGGATCTGCGCAATTACTGGGTCAAGAAACACGGTGGCCTCGATAACGTCGGCACGCCGGCCATCCTCGGCGAGGGCGGCGACGTGACGCAATTGCGGATGACGGCCGTCGATGCGCAGTTGCTCGAATCGCGCTCGTTTCAGGTCATCGACATCGCACGGGCGTTCGGTGTGCCGCCTTTCATGATCGGCGAGACCTCAAAAACGACCAGCTGGGGCTCGGGCGTTTCGGAAATGGGACGAGGCTTCGTGCTCTATTCGGTGCGGCCGTATCTGAACCGGTACGAAGCGGAGATCAATCGCAAGACGTTTCGCAGCGCCCGGTATTACGGCGAGTTCGACGTGACGCGTCTCACGCGTGGCGATCCGGTGGCGGAGGCGGCGTATTACCGGCAGGCTATCGGCGGCTCTCAGGGGCCGGGCTGGATGTCGATCGACGAGGTGCGGTCGCGGTTCAACATGCCCCCGCTCGGTGGCGCATGCGCGGGGGTCTATTTTCCAACCGCCCCTGCGTCTGGCGATACGGGCGCCGCAGACGGCGACAAGGGGCCGGCAGGCGGCGAGCCATCGCCAAAGCCGGATACAACTGATCCTGAGGGGATTCCTGAATGAAAAACAAGATTTTCTCGCTGTTCAACCAGAAAAAGCCGGAGTTTCGGGTCAGTAACGCCGCCGACGGCACCGACATCTACCTGTACGACACCATAGGCGGCTGGTATGGCATCGCCGTGCAGGACGTGATCAAGGAACTGAAAGATGCCAAAGGCGCGGTCAACCTGCGTATCAACTCGCCGGGTGGCGACGCGTTTGACGGCCGCGCGCTGGCGACGGCAATCCAGCAGCACGGCAACGTGACCGCACACATCGACGGACTCGCCGCGAGCGCGGCGACATACGTCGCGCTGGCCGCGAAGTCGGTGAACATCGCTGAGGGCGCCTTCATGATGGTGCATAACGCGTGGACCGTAGCCGTAGGGAACGCGGCCGAGCTGGGCGACACGATCGCAATGCTGCAGAAGATCGATACGAGCATTGCTAACGACTATGCCGCGAAGACCGGCAAGACGCTCGACGAGGTCAAGGCGTGGATGGATGCCGAAACGTGGTTCACCGCACAGGAAGCGAAGGACGCGGGGCTGGTCGACAACATTGTCGCGGCCAAATCCGCCGACAACCGCTGGGATCTCGGCGCATACCGGAACGCTCCGCGCTCGCTCACGGAGCATGAACCTGATTTTGCGGCGGCCGATCGCGCTCGCCGCGTGCGAATGTTGGAACGCATTGCGTAGGAGTCGCTCCCGCGCATGTCTGGCCGCCGCGAGGCGGCTTTTTTTATGCCCGCGCGTGCGGGCACCTCACTTCGGAGCATTCAATGCCTGTATCTATTCAAGCACTGCGGGAGCGCCGCGTCTCGATGTCCAAAGAGCTGCGCAACCTCGTTGATAACCACACCGGCTCGGCTTGGGGTGCCGAGCAGCAGACCAAGTATGACGAGCTCGCCCGCGACATCGAAAGCACCGATGCCGAGATCGCGCGCAACCAGCGCGTGCTTGACGAAGCGGCGCACGAGTTTGGCCGCACGCAGAACCGCGCCGATCAGGGCGGCATTTCCTCGGACGAGGCGCATGCCAATGTCACGATGGAAAAGTCGATCTTCAACACCTGGTTGCGCGAAGGCAAGGACGCGCTGAACGAGCAGCAGCGCCAGTACGTCGCCCAGCGTGCAGCAAGCGTGCGCAACGACATGAGCACCGACGTCGCGTCCGGCGGCTATCTGGTGCCGACCGACTTCGCAACGCAACTGATCGAAGCACTCAAGGCCTTCGGCGGCATGCGGGGCGTAGCCACCGTGATCGGTACTGGCACCGGCCAGCAGATCCAGTGGCCGACCGTGGACTCGACGGCTCAGGAAGGTGAGATTGTCGGACAGAACACTCTGGTCGCGGCGCAGGACTTTAACTTCGGCATGAAGGAAATCAATGCCTACAAGTTCAGTTCGAAGTCGGTCGCGGTGCCGATCGAACTGCTGCAGGACAGTCGCATCGACCTGGAAGGCTACATCCATACCGCGCTCGCCACGCGAATCGCACGGATCACTGAGCGTAAATACATTCTGGGTACGGGCACGAATGAGCCGCAGGGCGCACTCGTTGCTGCAGCGGTGGGCGCAACGGCAGCGGACGTCGCCGATGTCCAGTACACGGACCTCGTCGAGCTGGAGCACTCGGTGGACCCCGCTTACCGCAGCTCGCCGAAGGTGCGCTGGCAGTTCCATGACCAGACACTGAAGGGTTTGAAGAGGCTGAAGGATGGCTATGGTCGTCCGCTGTGGCTGCCGGGCGTCGCGGTGAAAGAGCCCGACACGATCCTCGGCTACCAGTACACCATTAACCAGTACATGCCGGTGGCCGCCGCCAACGCGAAAACGGTTCTGTTTGGGGATTTCACGAACTATCTGATCCGCGATGTGATGCAGGTGATGCTGTTCCGCATGACCGACTCCAATTTCACGATGAAGGGTCAGGTGGGCTTCCTCGCGTTCTATCGCGGTGACGCGGGCAGCATCGATGTCAGCGGTGCGTGGAAGGCGCTGCAGCAAGCGGCGTCTTAAGCGGCGATGGGCGGGCGGCTTCGGCCGCCAAAGTCACTTTATAGCGGAGGGGGATGATGGTTCAGGTAATCGCACCGCCCACCCAGATGCCCGTATCGCTCGACACGGCGAAACTGCATCTGCGCGTGGACGGAACGGTCGAAGACGATCTGATCACGATCTATCTGCAGGCGGCAACCGCACGCGCGGAAAACATCACCGGGCGGGCGCTGATTACGCAGACGTTGCGGGAGCGGTTTCCCCGCTGCGCGGGCGACGTTGAACTGACGCGCTGGCCGGTGCAGTCGATTGTGTCAGTTACGTCGGCTGGTGAGGACGTGGCTGGTTACACGTTCGAGCCGGGCGACAACGCGACATTGTGTGGCCTGCCCAGAGGCACCATCGTGGCGACGTACAAGGCCGGCTATGGCGATACCGCAGATGCTGTGCCCGAGCCGATCGTGCAATGGATTCTTGCGACGGTCGGTACGTTCTATGAAAACCGTGAGACTGAGATCGCGGACAACCGCGCGGCGACGGTGAGCCTGTCATACCTGGACAGCCTGCTTGATGCCTACCGGATCTGGTCTGCCTGAGGAGCGTCCATGCGCGGAGGAAAACTCGATCGACGTATCACGATTCAGCGCCGTACTAACTCGAAGAACGACTCCGGCGGCAATGTCGCAGGCTGGGCAGTCGTCGACACCGTGTGGGCCGGTGTCAACTATCTGTCCGGCATGGAACGTTCTGCCACCGTACATCAGGGTGGTGAGACCGCCGATGAGCGCACGGTGTTCACCATGCGCTATCTGCCCGGCATCGACGAGACGATGCGCATACTTTACGGCAGCAAGGTGTTCAACATCCGCTTCGTGAATGACGTGCTGGATCAGCATAAGACACTGATCCTGACGTGCGACACGGGCGCAAGCGAGGGGCTCTGATGGCGACGGGAAATGTGATTTCCGGCTTGCAGGCCTTCAACGGGGCAATTGCGACGTTGAAGGACGATATGCAAAAGAAAGTGGCGTTTTCCGCTGCGCTCATCGGCGCCAACGTAATCAAGCGTGAAGCGAAGGCGATTGCGCTGAGCAAAGGGCTTGAGCAATCCGGGGCGCTGCTCAACAACATTGCAGTCAAGCGCGAAGCGAACCCACCGCTCGGCGTGGCGCAATACAACCTTGGTGTGCGGCATGGCCGCGAGCTTGGCAGTAATGCGAAGGTTGTGTTTTCGGTGCGTGCGGATGGCAGCATCAGGAAGACCTACGTCGACGATCCGTTCTACTGGTGGTATCTGGAGTTCGGCACCAAGCCTCACGCGGAGCGGGGAGGATCTGGCCGAAAGCTCGCGTTCGAAGCGGATGGCAGCCCCGTCTTCGCGTTGAAGGTCAGTAATCCCGGCATTCAGCCGATGCCATTCATTGGCCCGGCATTCGAGCGCAAGGGGGATGAGGCGTTGCAGGCGATGTCGGACCGTGTCGCGCAGTTTATTGAGAAAGGCAAGGCATGAGCCTGAAAACTGAGGTCTACCAGGCGCTCGTTGCAATCCTGCCAAATACCTTCAACGTCGAGCTTCCGCCCAATCCGACGTGGCCAGCGCTGGTCTATACGGTCCATTCGCAGGAGGAGACCGGCTGGGTACTCGGCGGGGGCTACGACCTGCACACAGTGACGATCGCGATTCTCGGTCGCGACACCGATGAAAACGGTGCGCTGCGCGATCAGATCGTCGAAGCATTCGAACAGATGGATGATTTCCTGCTGGTCGAATCCGAGGGCGATAGCGAGTACCAGGGCAACGCGGCGGTGTACGCGTACCTGGTGATGATTCAGATGCGAACGCGCCGCACGTGATCCACAAAGCCCGCTTCTGGCGGGCTTAACTTTTTAAAGGAACCGTATGTCCAAGCTGACACGCAAGACCCTGATTCTGGCGGTGATCGAAACCGTCATCGGCACGGATGCCGTCCCGACCGCCGCGTTGAACGCGATTCTCGCGCGCAGTGTCACATATACGCCGACGGCAGAGTTTGCCAGCCGTGACGTGATGCGGCCGTATCTTGGCAACAGTGAGCAGTTGTCGGCGGCAATTCACGGTGAGCTCGATTTTGAGACGGAGCTGGCGGGCTCCGGTGCCGCAGGTACGGCGCCCGCCTGGGGGCCGCTGATGCAGGCGTGTGGATTCTCCGAGACGATCACCGCAGCCACCGACGTAAAGTACGCGCCAATCTCCGATGCTCTGCCGACGGTCACGCTGTACTACTACCTGGACGGCCTGTTTCACAAAATGACGTCGGGTCGCGGCACCGTTGCCGTCAACATGACGGCCAAGGGCATTCCTGTGCTGCAGTTCAAGTTCACGGGTCTTTACAGCGATGTGGTCGACCAGGCAATGCCGACGGGCGTGGATTACACGCATTTCCAGAAGCCGCTCGTGGTCAACAAGGCGAACACCCCGAACTGGTCATTCCAGGGCGCGAGTTCGCCGCTGCAGGCGCTCTCGATCGATGTGGCCAACACTGTCAACTACCTGAACCTCATCAGGCAGGAGTCAGTGGACATTACCGATCGCAAGCCGACCGGCAGCGCGACGATCCAGCTTGATTCCGTTGCAACGAAAGACTGGTGGGCAGCTGTTCGGGATGCGGTTACTGGTCCGCTGACGATCACGCACGGCAAGACCGCCGGCAACATCATCCAGATCGATGCGCCAGCGGTGCAGGCGACCCAGCCGAAATACAGCGATCAGAACGGCACCGCAATGCTCGGCCTGACTCTGACGTTCGTCCCGATGGCCGGCAACGACGAGCTGGTCATCACCGTCAAGTAACCCGCGCCGTCGTTCCGGCATCGCAAAGCAACTTTGGCCCGCCCTGAGCGGGCCATCCTCTTTTTGGCATTGGAGAATTCAATGGCTTTCAAGATCGCACAGTCGGATACGTATCAGCAGGAAATCAATGTCCAGATCGTCGGTGAGACCGGCAAGGTCGAGAAACACAATTTCAAAGTGACTTTTGAGCGCTGCTCGAATGATCGTATCGAAGAACTGCGTTCGAAAAGTGGCCGGGAAATGCTGCTCGAAGTGGTCAAGGGCTGGTCCGGCGTGATCGACGACGACGGCGCGGCCGTGCCGTTCAACGACGACAATCTGGAAGGAATGATGCAGATTCCCGCTGCGTCGTTCGCGCTGATCAAGGGCTTCTGGGACAGCATTGTGGTGGCCCGCGAAAAAAACTGATTGAGGTGGCGCGTCATTGGGCCGGTGAGCGGCCCGATGACTTCGCTGCCGACGAATCCGTTGTGGCAGCGCTTGCGGCTGCGGGTGCGCCGGTCGAAGCGATTGACGGAGCGCGTGCGCAGGCTGCGCAGGACGATTGCTTCGTATGGGCGGATAACTGGGAGGTCTTCGAGTGCTTCATCGCACTTTCCGGGCAATGGCGTTACCTGTCTCATCCGATGGGGCCACCGCAGACGCTTGGCCTCGATTATTCGCGCGTTGAATCAGCTTTGCGTCTGATGGGCTTCGGTCCGAAAAAACGCGTCAAGCTTTTCCGGTTGATCCGGTTGATGGAGGGCGCGGCGCTCGAAGTCCACGGTGAGCGCGAAGCCGCCCAGCAATCCGATTGACGCCTGCCTAACGCCCGCCGTGTGCGGGCTTCTTATTTTCTGCTCCTATGCCATCACTCGGTTCTCTCATCGCAAAGGTAACGCTCGACTATGCTGACTTCGAGCTCGGTGCTGACCGCAGCAGCCAGGCGGCGCTCAAGATGGGTAACGACATTGAGCGTGCTGTCACCAAGGCGCTCGGCACATATAAGAAAAGCCTGGGCGACATGTCGGCGGCCAACGACGATCTCAATGGATCAATGTCGCGTGCGTCGGCCGGCGCGGCGGCGCTCGCGGAGTCGGAGGACCAGGCGACCGCCCGCATCAAGGATATGGTCGCGCGGTCACTGGAAGCCCAGCAAGGGTTGCAGCAGGTTGCGTCCGCATCGCAGAATGCCGCGGATGGCATCGGGGCGCTCGGCGCATCCGCTGATCAGGTGCGCGCAAACGTGACAGCCCAGACGCAGGCGATGATCGACGCCCAGCGTGCGACGGTGCTGATGAACGACGAGATGCAGGCGCTGCGCACGACCATGGCGCAGGGCAATGCGACCTTCGCCACGCTCGGCGACCAGTACTCGCGGCTCGATCGCGCGATGGCGACCGGCAAGCTCTCGATGCAGGAATACGACGCGGCGCTCGCGGCGCTCGGGAAAGATGAGGACAAGCGCGTGCAGGCGCTCAATGCGCTCACTGCCAAATACGATCCGCTTGGCGCGGCGACGCGCAAGCTCGCTGCGGATCAGGCGCTGCTCGACGATGCTTACAAGTCGGGTCAGGTGACGACGGAGCAGTATCAGCAGGCGCTCGCCGGAATCAGGGCGGATCAGGCGGTGGTCGAGCTCCGGCGTCTGGCAGACCAGCAGGCGCAGCTTGAGCGGGCGTTCAAGTCCGGATCGGTTTCGTCCGCAGACTATAAGAAAGCGCTTGCCGACATCGGCGCGAACCGGACCGCACTGAGCGAAATCGCGGGTGCGGCCGAAAGCGCCGGTGCGGGGATGAGTCATTTCGGTCTGGGGACGGCCGGTGCGCGGACGGAGGTTCTGCGCCTCGCCAATGACCTCGCCAACGGCAATTTTGGTCGTTTCGACCAGAGTGCGGCGGTGCTTGCTGAGCGTATGGATCTGCTGGGGGCAGTCACGTCTGGGGCCGGTCTGGCTATCGCGTCCATTGCTGTGCCTATTGTTGCGGCAGCAGCGGCGATGGTGATCGTCGCGCATCAGAATGATGTGATGAACGATGCCCTGGTGTTAACCGGCAACTATGCCGGCACCACAGTCGACGGGCTGCGTTCAATGGCTGAGGCGGCTACTGCTGGTGGGGCTACATTCAATACTGCTGCCGATGCCGTGACGCAGCTGGCCGCGACAGGCAAACTGACCGGCGAAGAGATTTCGAATCTCGGGCGGATCACCGCCGATGTGGCGACCTACACCAGCATGTCGGTCAAGCAGATGGTCGACGAGTTCACGAAGCTTGCGGAAGATCCGGTTAAGGCGTCCGTCAAGCTGAACGATACGTACCACTACCTGACTGCCGCGACCTACGATCAGATCGATGCACTGGTGAAGCAGGGCGACGCGACCGGCGCCGCGCAAGTCGCGGTCGAGTCCTTCTCAAAGGCGATGGATGATCGCACTCAGGACATCGCGAAGAACCAGGGAGTTATCGTTCAAGGGTGGCGGGACATCAAAAACATCATCAATGGCGCCATGGAGGCCATTGGTTCGTTCGGAGCCGCGTCGAGTGCTGCGCAAACGGTCGCTGCTCTGCAAGCCAGGAAGACAGCTGCGGCTAATCCCGTTGACGGATTGGCGAACCTCGGCGGCGAGTTGACGCCCAACTGGACTGCGAGCGACGAGGCTGCGTTGCAGCAGGCGCTTGGCAAGCGCGATGCGGAGATCAAGGCTGCGCAGGACAAAGCCCGTGGAGAGCGTCAGCAACAGGAACAGATCGACGCGAAGCATTCTTACGACGTCTGGAACTCTCAATTTGCCACGCCAGCAGAAAAGCGCGCGAAGGACATCCAGACGTACATCGACAAGATCGCGACGCCGCTTAACCTCAGTCCTGAACAGCAGCTTGCCGATGAGCAGAAGATCATCGACAAGTACCCGGACAAGAAGACCAAGACCGGGCAGGCCGGCCTGATCGACAAGACGCAGCTGAACGGCGAAGTGCAGGCTGTCAAGGATGCGCTGACGCAGGAGCTGTCGTATGTCAAGAGCGCACAGACGCAGCTCGACGCGCAATACAAGGCCGGCGGCCTGAGCGAGAACGCCTACTACACGCAGTCGCGCGACCTCATCATGCAGAAGGCCTCCGATGAGGCAGATGCATATAACAAGGAAGCCGACATCCTCGCCAAGGGTCTGAACGACCGCAAGTTGAGTGCCGCACAGCGTGCAACGATCATGAATCAGATCGTCGACCTGCACGCGAAGGCGGCCAAGGCGATCGAGGATGCAATGACCGGCGTTGGCCAGTCGGCAGCGCAGGAAGATGCGGCCTGGCAGAAGTACGGCCAGTCGCAGGTTGACGCCACGAACAAGATGGCCGATTCCGTGGAGGCGGAGGCGCAAAAACTGCACGATCAGGCTGACACCTACGGCCTGACCAAGTCGGCGCTGGATCAGCTGCTCGTCTCGCGCGCGCAAAACACTCTAGCGCTTGATCAGGAGGGGCTGGCAATGTCCCGGATCAACGACGTTGCTCCGGATGTCATCGCGAATTACGAGAAGATGGTGCAGGCGGACCAGAAGCTCCTCAAGAGCAGGCAAGACCTGTTGAGCGCGCAGAACGAGGTGGACAACGCCCAGCAGTTGAAGAAGCAGCAGGACGACTACGTCAAGACTTGGCAAAGCACCATCGATGGCATCGGGACCGACTTTCACGACGGCTTCCTGCAGATGCTCAACAATGGGAAGGCCGGGTGGGCGAGCTTTACTACCTCGCTGAAGAACACGTTCGAAACCACGGTCGTCAACGAGCTGTACAAGGCGTTTGCGAAGCCGATGGTGATCAGCGTGATTGCGCAGATTGCTGGCATTGCTGGCGGCAGCGATCTTCAGGCGCAGATTCTGCAAAACAACGGCATGGCGGGCTCGTCCAACCAGCTTAATAGCCTTTCGAACGCCTACAGCGCACTCACGAAGGGCTATGGGTACGTGAGCAGCCTGTTCGGCGCTGGCGCGTATGGCTCCGCAGCCTCCGCCATTGGCGGTGCGGCGGGCACGTTCGGCGCAAGTTCTCTCGGAGCGTTCGGTGCCTTGTCCACGACTGGCGGCGCAGCGGCGGCCGCCGCGGCCGATGGGGCGCTTGCAGGCAGCGCGGCGCTTGGCGGAATTGCCGGCAGCACGACGGCGGGCATTGGCGCAGCTTCGGCTGCTGCTGGGGGCACTGCGGCATCGACAGCCGGCGCTGGAGCGGCTTCGGGCGCATTGACGGCTGGATCGGCAATCCCGGTCATCGGCTGGATTCTCGCCGGCATGGCGATCGATTCGAAGATGATGGGGCAGGGCTGGAACCCGGACAACGGCTCAATGAGCGACGCCGGCAAAGTGCTCGGCTCGGCAACGAACGCCTCGTACGATCTGGCGAAGGCAATCGGCATTCCGTCCGGCATCGCAAATATCCTGACCGGCGCGTCGACGATTTCACGCCTGTTCGGTCGCAAAGATCCGACAGTAGACAGCGCTGGCGTCGATGGCAACGTGACGGTAGCCAACGGTTTCCAGGGTCAGGATTACACGGACTGGACCGCCAAGGGCGGCATCTTCCGGAGCGATGCACACGGCACCGTCAATACGCCTGCGACGCAAGATCAGCTCGACCTCATCAACGGCACTGTCGTGGGAACGGTTGCGGTCATCAACCAGCTTTCCGGTGCCATCGGCGGCATTGATGGCCTGCAGGGTAAGTTGTCGGCGTTTAATTACAGCATCCGCAACGACTGGCGCGACCAGACGAACGTCACGAAGTCGCTAACGGACCTGTCGAATGGCCTGGTAGATGCGGTCATTCCGCTTGAACAGTACCAGCAGACCGGAGAGACGCTCACGCAAACCGCCGTTCGACTGACTGGCGTTTTCACGTCGACGAACCAGCTTGCTGACTTGCTCGGCAAGACGATGACGCAGGCGTTCGGTGCGGTGGGTATTGCCGGCGCGCAGGTGCGCCTCGATCTCGTCGCGGCGGCCGGCGGCATCGACAGTTTCAATTCGGAAGTGTCGGCCTACGTCAAGGCCTACTACAGCAACTCGGAGCAGCTTTCACAGGCGCAAAGCCAGATGACGCAGACTTTTGCGTCACTTGGCCTTGCGTTGCCGAAGTCGAAGGATGCATTCCGCGACGTGGTTACGTCGCTCGATCTGACGACGTCGGCAGGGCAGAACACGTTTTCTGCTCTCATGGCGTTGGCGCCGGCATTCGACCAGTACACGCAGGCCATGCAGCAGGCGGCCGATGCGCAACAGTCGCTGTGGAACCAGTATTTCAGCGCTGTGTACACGCCGACGCAGCAGCTGGCGATGGACACGAGGCAGTTGCAGGATCAGTTCAACGCGCTTGGTGTCGCGATGCCGAAGACGAACGCCGATTTTCAGGCGCTGGTCGAACACATGGACACGTCGTCGAAGCCGGCGAAGGATCTGCAAAACGCATTGCTTGCGCTTGCACCATCCTTTGCGCAGGTAACGTCGGCCGCGGATCAGGCCACGCAGGCAGCGCAGCAGACGGCGGCACAAAACCTGCAAACGGCGCTTGGCGATGTGCAGACTGCCTACGACACGCAGTCGAAGGCGATTCAGGCGAACATCGACTCGATCAACCAGTTCATCAGTTCGCTGACGAGCCTGAAACAGTCGTTGTCGCTCGGGTCGTTGTCGACGCTCTCGCCGCAGGACAAATACCTCGCCGAAAAACAGCTATTCGAAACGACGTCGGCGAGCGCGGCCGCTGGTGATGCCACGGCCCAAAGTAACTTGCCGCAGATCGCTCAGGACTTTCTCACGGCCTCGCAGGCATACAACGCAAGTTCGCAAGCCTATGTCGATGACTACAACGAGGTCCAGCAGGCGCTCAGCGCGAACATCGCGGTGGCGCAACAGCAACTGAGCGCAGCACAGCAGCAGCTCAATGCGACGAACCAGATGGTGCAGGGGATTTTGAACCTGAACCAGACGACGCAATCGCTTGCTGATGCGTTGAAGGAGTACTTCGCAGCAGGCGGCACAGCGTCGAGCACGGCGGCTGCCAACACCTATGGGGGCGCAGCGGGAGGCAATCTGAACGCGGCGCAAGTGCAGGCGACGGCCGTCAATGGCCTGATCCCGTATAGCGCTGCGAACCCGTATGGCCCGATGGGGGGCTATAGCGTTGGCGACTGGCAGGCGTCGATGTCTGGCGGTGTTTCTGATGCGACCAAGGCGGCGCTTGGCATGACGATCGGCGCGGACGGTACGTATGGCTGGAATGCGGTCAACGGCTCACACGCTGGCGGTCTGGATAGCGTGCCGTTCGACGGATACCGCGCCGAGCTCCACAAGGGCGAGGCGGTGGTGACGTCGGCGAACAACCAGAAGTTGTCGCAGATGCTCAACATCGACTGGTCGCGCTTCGGTGGCAACGATCAAACAGCCCTGCTCAATGAGATCAAGGCGCTGCGCGCAGAGGTGGCCGCAAATCGCCAAAGCCAGCAGCAGATTGCCGCTGTGACCCTTGGGCAGAGCCAGCAGCAGCACGATGCGAGCCTCGCCGTGATGAACAAGCAGGCGCGCCACATGCAAAACGCTGCGGACGCCACGCAGCAGACTGCAACCCACACCGCGAAAATCGCCAGAAAGTCATGACCATAGCCATTGATGTAACCGGCTACCGGCTGTCGGACGGCACGTTGCAGACCCTTCGTTTCTCCGACGATGGGTTTATGACGCTGCCGTCCGACACGCCGGCCAACGCCTATTACGAGCCGCGCCTGAGTGCTCCTCCGCAC
>NZ_JBFOAH010000018.1:0-166626 GCF_040812055.1 Paraburkholderia suaedae
CAGCGCGCACACACGAGACCGGCATTACCGGTCTCGTGGTACATCGCCACCCACCGCAATCGAGTCGCAATCTCACGGTCCATCGCTTCATTTTAGTTGAAACGATGTCTGTGAATCACACAGTTTAATGCTCTGAGCACATGGCTTGCGCAACTGGGTTTTCTCTACGTCGTAATGGCCGTTCTGGTCCGCGGCCATCGCGTAGTTGAACGTGGGCAACCTCTGGATGGCCCGTAAGGCTCTGCTGAAAATCTGAAGCCCCAGAACCTTGAGGCTACGAATGTCGGCAAGTGCGGGCCGCCACCGTTCCGAAGCCGTTATCTCACTGCACTACTATTTGCGATGGAAGCTGGCACGCAAAGGAAACTACCCGTTCGACAACCGAATGCGTCTCGCCTCAGCGCCGTAGTCCTGGCGTTCAAACTCACGGCTCTACTTTCTCGGTTTCATACGAGGAGATTGCGGAGCAGGCTTTTTGATAGGAGGCGTCGCGGGGGTACACCTCTCATCGGGAGGACACCGCTGTACAACGCCATTCAATACAACTTTTGCGTTGATAGACTTTTCGGAAGCCCAAGGCATCTTCTCGAAGTCGCCCCAGAGCCTATCGAATCGAGGGCCACTCGCGAATAGCGGGTCAGGCGCATCCGTGTCCCGCATGCCGGGCAGTTCGCAGGCATCACCGGAACGTGACATCACACCGGGGTGTCGATAACCGATCGTAGCAAATCCAACAACCGACCGCCCCGGCCACACACCGGACAAAGCCTTGAGCAAGCGCGTTCCGTTCTCTCCTTGCCCAGCAATGCAACTGGTAGGCAGAATTGTGGACTTGTCGCGCGTATAAAGCCCAATGGTGTGGAGCGAATTATGGAACGAGGCCACGTTGTCGGCAGTAAGGAAAGTTGAGCTATCTTTGCCGTTTACAGCTACTTTGCCTCCGTGATCGCCATGCGCCATGATAGCCAATCGCGATATCTCACCCCGAGCGATGGGTTCACAGTCCTTAAACCGTTGCCCACAGAACTGACGGGGCATGGGGAGACCATCTGAGAGCTTTTTTGCAAGCTCGTCCAGTGTACTGAATCGAACAGCAACATCCCACCCTGCCTGTCCGTGCGTGTCGCCGCTGGGGTAACTTATGCCGGTTGATGTGTCGAGCTTTGCGTTACGGCAGAGTGTTCCGAAGTCCGCGCTGTACGCCCATACGTTAATATCACGCATGTGTCCTCCCGTTTGGCGCTGTCTCAGCGAGCGCATGACGCATGAATGCGTCGTTGACTATTCCCAGATCGTCGGCGCCGAGGCGATACCCACCTCAGAGCGGCTTTCATTTGAAGGCAACCCGACAGCTTCAAGATAGCAGAGGTCTGGGCAAATATTGTTGCGGCGGCGGCCCTACGCATGCCAGCTGGCTCCCGGCGTGGCAGACCAGCCTTTGTGAAATCGTCTCTTAGTTCACTGCCTTTGCGCCGGGCCGGCAGCGTTTGATGTCGTCGAGGATCAGCGCAGATCAAGGCCATGATCCGTGCGTCTATCTGAAGACGTGCTTAACCGATTGTCCACCCATCGCGCGGTGCTATAACCCATTTAAACTTGTCTCCGACGTCAGTTGTCCGCCTAACTTCGGCCATTCGTTAGCGCTTGGTAAATGTCCCTTCATGGCCGACTACTTCCCGATGGGGGTCGGCCGTACTCGACTCATTGCTGCCGCTGCTGAGCGACCGGTTTCGGGCCTCTCGGCGCGGAGCGCCGAAACTCAATGTGGGGCGGGTTCGTACCAGGAAGAGACATTTAGTGCTGCTCGTCGACTGCCGAAGAGCGGCCAGATGAGCGGGAAAATGGCCAGGGCTTATGATCGCACCAGCACCCGCGGACGACGGGCAAGCCAAAGTTATCGCAGACTCGACGTACTACGTCGAGAGGCGCTCGAAAAAGGCATCGCGCTCGGCGCGCGGCAGGACAGCCGACGATTTCAGCGCTTGCTCCGATATGCGCACCAGCGCTGCAAAAAACGCGCCGTCTTCAAAACCAACGTCAGGGTGCGCCGCCCTAACAACCCATATCGAGCGTCCGCTCTTCCGGTGCGCTAAAAAATGGATCGCGCGGCAAGCAGGTCCGGATCTCACGGCGCGCGCAAAGGCGCCATTGGAAGCAATCGGCCTTCCGGCCGAGGGCGACGTGGCGCGATCAAACTATGGCGACGCCGTTACGCCTGCAACTTGACGCAACTTTGCTGCTGCGACGACGAACGGCGACTTCTTCAGCTTTCCTTACGGTCGTGCGCGAATACAGCCGGATGTTGTGGCAAGTACGCGGAGCGCGTCATACGCGCTTGCTTCATAAACTTGCTCTGTCATGAAACCCACCCATGCGAACAATCCGGATGCGATAACGACGCGGTCTTATCGCCAACTTGTGAATCTCCGGTCGCCCGTCGCGACGCAATCCGCGCGACGCATGGTTCCCATACAGGTCGCGGCGACGAACTGCGAGCGGCAGCGGGCACTGTTACTGCTAGTTGCCGACCTCGAAAGGCTTTCCACGAGCGCACAATGGACTCCGACAGCCATGACTGCCGCTGCATTCTCCACCCGCGCCCGGAATATCTCATCCTCCAACTCGTTTACTCGACGTGTCTCACGGCATCCGATTTGCCGATTTCACCCCGCCACATCGCATCGCGGGTTGGCCACCGCGAGGCAGCGTCATGCTCTGTGACAGGCGACCCGCTGCCCGACCATTGACACCCCGCGACTCAACTTTCAATGGAGGTTAAGCCACACATCATTACCTAACTGCAGATCTGTCCGTCGAAGCGGGTCAACCTCAGGAGGAGTCATGAAATCGCTATTCGAGCCCCGCAGCTTCAGACCACTGGTTTCTCGTGCTGCCAGCCTGTCCGCTGCCGCCTTCATCGCCGCGTTGGCCGCAGGCCAGGCATGCGCGGAACAGCCGCCACCACCTTGCCATCCGAATCCGAACGCTGCCGCTGACGGCGCGCTGGTGCGTCAGCGCGGCGACATCGCGCACCTGCCGGATTCGCTGCAGGATCTTCTCGAAAGGATGGCCGAGCGGCCCCATTCCTATTTGCCGATTCAGGCCTTTGCCGAGGCCGACAAACCGAGCCAGCTGTTCCAGTATTACCTGCTGTCCACAACAGGGTTCGAACTCAATCCGTTCACGGCACGGTTCCCGGGCATCAACGACCAGGCGATGCTGACGGCAACTGGCGCCGACTGCGGCTTGCCAACCATCGGGGCGGTGCGCCTGGTGGTCGAACCGAAGCCTGGGCTGCCCAGTGATCCCAACAATGTTCGCGCCTTCATCGATGTATTTACCGACCTGTCAGATCTGTTTGTGATTAACAACGAAAGCGGCTGGTACGAGGGCTGGATGATCCACGATTTACAGGTGCCGGATGTCGCACGACCCCGACCCGACGGGCACGCCCAGTTCGGCACAATGACAGCTGCGGACGCGGCCGCCTTGCAGGCGATGGGCAAACACAACAACCTGCCGGGCCGGCTATTCACAATGGATGGCAGGGCACCGCATTTTCCCGACGCTTCCGACCACTTCCCCGACCGCCAAACCAATATCGTGCCGATCCAGCTAAGCATGGGGGCGCTTAACTGCATGCAGCAGTCTGATTGTCACGGCTACTGGGAATTCAACTACACGACCAACTGGATCCATCCACTCTACGAGTTGCCTTTTACCGGCGGTATCCCCGGTACCTTTGAAGCCGGCAAAGTTGGCGCGCTCTCGTCACTGATTCCCGGCTCTGGACCGGCAGGCGTGAAGAACGGTCCGATCGACTATGGTGACGATCCGAAAAATGCGGCTCCGCTGGGCGGTGCAGGTCCGCGCGACCCCGACCGATTCGACGCGGAGGCCGATAACCAGCGGGAATACCGCCAGCGCTTCATCCCGAGCGGGCTGGCCCACGAAATCTACCTGGACACCTATGTGCGAGTGGCATCGTTCGAGCCGGGCACGCCATTCCCGCAGCGCTTGTACGACGCCTATGTGGCCGAAGTCAAACGGGTCGATACCAATGGCGACGGCGTAATATCGGCACGCGAGGGAGACGTGGATACTGCCAGCGATGGGTTCCCGGACAATTCCCGTCTGTTTTTACCGGCGACTTCGTTCCGTCGCTTTGCCGTGACGCGCGAAATCAATGACGGCTTCCTGGCACCGCGGTTCGCGCCCAGCCAGCGGGCTTGGGTACTTACTGGCGCCGCCATAACCGTAAGCCCGCCTCGGCCGGCGTCTGCGGGTCGCGATGGCGACGACCGTTGAAGGCAACTCGTCGACCTGACGGGATGTCTCGTGAGTTGCGAGGGGCATTCGAACCGTACTGTGCGCTCTCCAGGTAGACGATAAGGCCGCCCAAAAGGCGGCCCTATCGTCGTTGCTGCCTTCCGTTGATGCTCATCATTCAACGGAAAATGGCGAAGACAAGACAGTCATCGTGATTAATGGCGAGAACAGGCACACACGGGTCTGGCGTGTTTGCGTACCATCTTCCGATCGACAGCTTCAAGTACGGCGTCGATGACGCTGTCATCGACGAAGCCGTAACCGTGTTTTCGAGCGGCCGTCTTCGCTTGACCGACCAACTGGCCAATCACATCCGCACTCGCTCCGGTCAGCATCAGAGCGCGATCGCGTTGGCGCCGTTTGCGTCTCATAGTCGCGCGCTCGCGTGACTGGCAATGTCGGTTTTCCGGCCCGGGCCGCCTCCTGGTCCGCGCCAGAGTCACTCTCCAGCGGCCGTCAGATCGTGGGCGCGAGCGCTGACGAAACAGGCGTGCCCGACCCTAACTTGCCGTTCAGCCTCCCGTAACCGGAACGGCCGCTTCCAAGGGTATAACCGGCGCTCGCAGGTAGAGGGAGTGCGGACCGAGCACCTACTATCCCGATGCAGGCTCGTCGAGGACGCTGCCCCGCCTGCTAAATGCGTCAGGAACAGCCCTCAAATGCCGTTCAAACCGCGCCCGCTCCCCATGCGAGAAAGCCACCGTCCACCGGAAGCACGATCCCGTTTGTATATCCTGCTTCCTCCGACGCCAGGTAGCAGACGGCCGCGGCGATTTCCGATGTCGTGCCGTAGCGCTTCATCGGAATCGCATTTGAATATTCAGCGCGGAACTCTTCGCTATGGAGTGCCTTAGTCATCGGCGTATCCACTGGACCCGGCGCGATTGCGTTAGCGGTGATGCCGTAGTCACAGAGTTCCACCGCCATCTGGCGCGTTAAAGCGATGACAGCCCCTTTCGACGTGCCGTAGGCCGTGCGTCCTGTACCGACCGCTCGCACGCCTGCCACCGAAGCTATATTGATTATGCGGCCCCAGCGGTTCCTAACCATCAGACGCGCGGCATGTTGGGAGCATAAAAACGCGCCAGTTACATTGACCTGCATCGTTTTGAGAAAAGTGTCGAGGGGATAGTCTATGAATGGCACCAGCTTGGCAATGCCGGCGCCGTTCACCAACACGTCGCAACGCCCATGCGTCTTGTCGATCGCATCGAACGCAGCGGCAATCGATTCGGCGTTTGAAACGTCCATCTCAGTAGCCGAAACTGACAGGCCCGCCCGCCGGAAACCTGACGCCGCTTCTTCTGCCGCGCTCTTATTGATATCGGCCAGAACGACGTGATAGCCACGTCTTGCAAGCTGTTCTGCCGAATCTGCACCGATACCCATAGCGCCGCCTGTGACCACGGCTACGCGGTTTGCGCCGTTCTGCTCCGTCTGCTCCACGATGTCCCCTTCAGTGTAAGACCGCTGTACGGCTTCGCGTGCGATGCCTTGGAGCGGATCAAATGACAGCGCTGCGCGCCATCTCGTGTGCAAATTATTGGAGCCTTAACCGGCAAGGTCAAAGGATAATAAAGCTGGAGACTGTGAGAAAAAATCACGCACTGGAGAAACGGGTTCTGCATGCCGGCAAGCAAGCCGATGCACGCTTCATGTCTCCATTTCACGCAACTCGTTCCTCAGCCATTCCACCAGGGCGACGGTCTTCGGTTGACTCTCCGCATGAGGAGCAACCCACAGCACGAGGCTCACAGGGCCAGGGACAAAGCCAAACGGCGCGACGAGACCAGCTGAGTCCAGTTCGTCCCGGACGAGCATTCTCGGCACTGCTGCGACTCCCAATCCGCACTTGGCGGCCTGAATCTGAAGGTAGAAATGATCAAACGATTCAGCGATTTCGGGCGGATTTTCCAGCACAGTGGAGGTCGTCTTGTACCAGTCGGCCCACGCGGACGGCCGCGTATTGGTTGCTAGAAGCCGCACACGCTCAAGGTCGCTCGGTTTTTTGATCCGGTGTGTGCGCATGTACTCCGGCGAGCACACTGCGCCGATCCATTCCTCTATCAGCGGAATCGGGGTGACACCTTTGGGTACCGGGATGGAGGAAAGCCGTATCGCCACCGTTATCTTGTCTCGGGTAAAGTCGATTTCACCGTGACCTGTGTTGAAACTCAGCTCGAGCGATGGGACCGCATTTTTCAGCTTTGAGAGGCGCGGCAGCAGCCAGTACATCATGATCGAGGCCGAGCACGAGAGGGTCAACGGCCCCGGCTTCAGCTGATCGACGGTCTTTTGGATAAGGTTAAACGCCACGCTCAGGCCTTCGGCCATCTGCGCCCCTTCTGGCGTCGGCTCAGTCGCGTGCGCATTGCGTGACAGCAGTAGCACGCCCAGCTGGTCTTCGAGTGCGCGGATATGTCTGCTGACCGCACCATGAGTCACGCTGAGCTCGTCGGCGGCGGCACCGAAGCTCCGCAGGCGAGCTGTGGCTTCAAAGGCGCGCAGCGCATTCAATGAAAGACGAGGCACGTGGGCTCCTATGGGCCCGAGGCCCACGGCTTGTGGAAGTGGCCTATTGTGAGTTTTTCGCTCCGCGTCGAGAAATCATATCGTTTGATGTCGCAAGTCGTCAAATCTATATTCTGGTCATCCCCGGCTTAAGCGCATGCTTCCCACGGTAAGTCCATGCGCCCGGTTTCAGCTCGAATATTCTAGGACGAAGAGTAAAACATGGTCGAAATCTCCCATCACAGAGCGGAATTCACTGCCCGCTATTTCGTCGAAAGCTCAGTACCGATTTCAAAAGCCGCTGAAGTCATCGCCGGCGAACAGTCCAGCGGGACGTTTCTCGCGCTCCCGGGAGAGACTGATGCTTTGAAAAATCGTGCCCGGGCTCGTGTAGTCAAGGTGGATTCGCACCCCCCCGTTCTCGAGCCGTCGCTGCGCAGTGCTCACGTCGAACGGAAGGGTTTGCCGAGTGTCTATTACCGAGGCGAGATCGAGATCGCCTTTCCGGTGGACAACATTGGCCCCAATCTGCCCACCCTTTTATCCACTGTTGCAGGCAACCTGTTTGAGTTAGGGGAAGTGACAGGGCTGCGCCTGCTTGACGTCGATCTACCAGCAACGTACGCGGCACAATTCCCCGGCCCTCAATTCGGTATTGGCGGAACCCGTGACTTCGCCAAGGTCTACGACAGACCAATGATCGGGACGATCATCAAGCCGAGCATTGGCTTGCTTCCGGAGCAGACGGCTGAAATCGTCGATAGTCTTTGCGCCGCAGACATCGACTTCATCAAGGATGACGAGCTGCTCGCCGATCCAGCATACGCGAGCTTTAATGAGCGTCTCGCAGCCGTCATGCCGGTCTTGCATCGCCACGCCGACCGCATGGGTCGCATGCCGATGTATGCGATCAACATCTCCGGCACAATCGACGAGATGCTCCACCGACACGATGCGGTTCTGCGGGCAGGCGGTACGTGCGTGATGGTTTCCATTAATTGGGTTGGCTTTGCTGGCGTCGAGCATCTTCGAACGCATGCCCAATTACCTATCCACGGCCACCGCAACGGCTGGGGTGCGTTCACACGCTGTCCGGAACTCGGGTTCTCCTTTCAGGCGTTTCAGAAGTTGTGGCGACTTGCCGGAGTAGATCATCTGCACGTCAACGGCATTCGCAGCAAATTCTGGGAGCCAGATACATCCGTCATCGATTCGGCCCGTGCCTGCCTGGCACCGTTCGCGGGTGTGCAGCCGTTGATGCCAGTTTTTTCATCGGGCCAGTGGGCGTCTCAAGCCCCTGACCTGTATGCCCAGCTGGGCTCCGTGGACCTGATGCATCTGGCCGGCGGCGGAATCATCGGACATCCGCACGGAATCGCCGCGGGTGTTGCCAGTATGCGAGAAGGGTGGGAAGCGGCAGTCGAAGGAGTAGATCTGAAAACCTTCGCGGAGTCCCGGCCTGCACTGCGTGCTGCCCTGTCTCACTTCCAATCGGCGTGATCCGAGATGAGTGCAAAATCCGAACAATCGGACGCGGCATTGCGTCTGGCTTTCTACGGCGACGACTTCACCGGATCGACTGACGCTCTGGAAGTCTTAGCTTTCGCGGGGCTGCGGTGCGCCCTTTTCTTGAAAGCGCCTTCCTCCGAGAGGTTGTCGCAACTAGGCGGATTTGACGCTATCGGTGTGGCGGGTGACAGTCGAGGCATGAGCCCGTCCGAAATGGAAGCATCCCTTCCATCGGTATTCGAGGCTCTGCGCGCCCTGAATGCTCCGATCCTTCACTACAAAGTCTGTTCAACTTTCGATAGTGGCCCGGCGATAGGAAGCATCGGAAAAGCTTTGGAGATAGCCCGCGCTGGAATCACGCGGTATCCAGTTCCGATTGTTGCCGGTACTCCAGCATTGAAGCGCTACTGCGCGTTTGGCAACCTGTTTGCCCGATCCGGTACCGACAACAAGACTTATCGAATCGATCGCCATCCGATCATGAGCGTCCACCCGGTCACACCGATGGTCGAGGGGGACCTTTTGCGTCATCTGGCGCGGCAGACAGACTTGCCTCTCTCCGGCATCTTCCTGCCAAGTCTGGAAGGTGCTCGCGAAGATATAGACCGGGCGTGGTCGGAGGCAACTTCGACGGGCGACGCGGGAATCTTGCTCGATACAGTCACGGCACGTCATCTAACCGAAGTCGGTCGCATCCTTGACGGCTACGCTACAACCGTCGGTCCCATATTTACCATCGGCTCGTCCGGCGTCGAATACGCGCTGACCCAATGGTGGCGTGAGCTCGGGAAGCTTCCCAATACGCAGCGATCTTACGATCGTATCGCGCCCACGAGTCAAATTCTTGCCATCTCGGGGAGTGCGTCCCCGCTGTCTTCCGCACAGATTGACACGGCGATCGCCGCAGGCTTCGCCGAAATTGCCATCGACGCAAAAGCGCTTGTTCGAGAAGACTCCTGGCAGCAAACAGCTCAAGATATCGTCGGCCGTACGATTGCACTGCTCAGCGACGGGCGCAGTGTCATTATGCACACTGCCCGCGGGCCAAGCGATACACGCATCGCCGAAATGCTTGAGTACTTCACCGCCGACGGACTGACCCAGGACGACGCTCGGCATCAAGGCGGTCGATTGCTAGGCCAACGGCTTGGCGCGGTCGCGAATGCTGTTCTTGAGGCCACTCATTTGCGCCGCCTGGTTCTCTCAGGCGGCGATACGTCGAGTCAAGTCACACAGGTTCTTGGGCCCGACGCGCTTGAGATTGATGGCCGCCTCGCCGCAGGCGCGCCATTGTGCCGTGTGCTTTCCGATAAGTCTCATTTGCGAAACCTTCAGCTTGCACTCAAGGGCGGCCAAATGGGCGACGAAAACTTCTTCGTCATCGCCCGGGATGGCACCACAAGATAATCGCCGCGCCCCGCGGCGCAGCCACACTTTCTTCACGCCGCAAAGTAGATGCTAACGGGGACCGCGACCTAAAGCGCGTTCCCGTTGGTCAATCAAGAACGTCGGACAACGGTCCGACGCTTCGGCGATTGCGAACAGGAGGACCTTGGCACGGAGTCACGCGCAGCAAGTCTCGATCGCATAGGTTCCCTGTACAGATCGACCGACTGCAATGTCGTCACATCGGAAGGCGGTAGTTGCTCGCTTACCCGAGCGGCGTCATCTCCGGCCCGCTTCCATTCCTCGTCCCTTCCGCACGAAGTCTTCCGCAACCTGAGAATCTTCATCGATGAATAGAAACCGTTCTACGAAAATCCTTGCGACGCTCGGACCTTCAAGCTCCGCCGAAAGCCTGATTGAGAGCCTGTATGTGTCCGGCGCCGACGTTTTCAGGTTGAACATGAGCCATGGCAGCCATGCGGAACAGGCTCAGCGACTGCAAGCAATTCGCCGTATCGAGGCTCGACATGGTCGTCCGATCGGCGTGCTGCTCGATCTGCAAGGACCAAAGCTACGTGTGGCGCGGTTCAAAGATGGGAAGGTCGATCTGCGGCCAGGACAGACTTTCACCTTTGACCTTGATAGCGCGCCCGGTGACGAGTCGAGGGTCTGTCTCCCTCACCCGGAAATCTTCGCAGTCGCGGCGATCGGCGATACTTTGCTTGCCAACGACGGCCTGCTGAGGTTCAAGATTGTCGATACGTCGCTTACCCGTATGACCACGGAAGTTGTCATCGGCGGCATCCTTTCGGACCGAAAAGGCGTCAACGTCCCGAGCGTGGTCCTCCCCATTCCAGCACTGACCGAAAAGGACAAGCAAGACCTCCAATTCGGCCTGGAACAAGGCGTAGAGTGGATCGCACTGTCTTTTGTGCAGCGGGCAGACGATGTGCGCGAAGCGCGTAATCTGATCAAAGGCCGGGCTAAGATTATCGCCAAGATCGAAAAGCCGTCCGCCGTGGATTCGATCGAGGAGATCATTGAGGCTTCTGACGCAATCATGATTGCGCGTGGCGATATGGGCGTTGAATTGCCACCCGAGGAAGTCCCGGTAATCCAGAAGCGAATCGTGGGTTTATGCCGGGAGGCCGGAAAGCCTGTCGTTGTAGCAACGCAGATGCTGGAGTCGATGGTGAACTCTGCCGTGCCCACGCGAGCTGAGACGTCCGACGTAGCGACGGCCGTTTTTGACGGTGCCGATGCCGTTATGCTGTCCGCGGAGTCCGCGTCAGGTGCCTTTCCAGTCCAAGCCGTTTCGATGATGAATCGGATTATCGAGCACACAGAGAATGCGCCGTCGTATCGCCAACTGCTGAAAGCAGTCAGGCCGCCCGCCTCTGCTGACGCACCGGGGGCGATCAGCGCAGCGATCTTTACCGTCACGTCAATGTTGCCGGTCGCAGCAATCGTCGCCTACACCACTTCCGGCGCGACTGCCACGCGGATTGCTCGCGAACGGCCAGCCTCCCGCATCCTGTCGCTCACTCCTGATGAAGCCGTTGCGCGTCAACTTACGTTGACCTGGGGTGCCTGTCCTTTACATGTCGACGATGCGGAGAACGTTGAAGATATGGTCACGAAGGCCACGGCGGCAGCGCATCGGATCGGTGTCGACCGCCGCAAACCGCTCCTGATCGCAGCAGGTGTTCCGTTTGGCACGCCCGGCATCAGTAATCTGCTGAGAATCGTCTACCCTTCCTGATCTTCATTCATACGTCAGGGCATGGGGGCGCGCTGCGCGGGCCCCCATGAGTTTCGGCAAGGCGCTGGTATCCGCCATGGTAACGAAAGCACGGAATCTCAAAAAACCACGACGCGGACCGGCGCTGTCCAAACAGATGCTTCTTCCGCTTCCCTTGCCGCTTGTCAAAGACCTGTCTTTAGTCTCGCACCTCGCCCTCGCTTCATTTCAATCCGGCCACGGCAGCCAGCATCTGCTATATCAAATCATCCGAACAACATATCTCTCATATTTGATGTGGAACGAGGGGCTGGGCGCCGGCAACTATCAGCTTTACTGTGACGCTGAGCGCGAGATAGAGGCCATTGCTGCCGGTCGCGCAGGCGGCGGGCCATGGACGCTCAGTGAGGACGCTAGCTCTATACTCGAGAAGATCGTATGTATCTACGATGCCCAGCTTAGCGGCATATCCGGGGGGCTTTTCACACGATGCCAGGCTAAGTTGGAACAGCTGCTTGGCATGTTGGTAGTCAGATCCGGGGAAGCCTTGCTGCAGCATGAGCAATCCAGAAGCGCCGATAAAACTACGAGGGACTGATCTTCCATCCGGCGTATCGTATCGGCCGGCACAGGCGAGCTTGTTGAAGGCACCGTTCTGTTCTCTTGTTCCGCAACCTGATACCGGCGGGAACGCACTGACGCCGTGTCCAATCCGCGCTGGCGATAGTTGCTTCCCACCATGTCATGGCCTTATCAACTTATCAACATCGCCACGATCGCCTGATGCCCCGAAGCACGTCCAAACAAAAAAGGCTGGACGTGGGTCCAGCCTCTTCGATTTCTGCGTGTAGGCGCCTTTTAGCTTTTCAGAAAGCCGGTCGAAATCCACGGTACCGCTGCGATGACGACGATGCCAATGAACAGTGCAGCCATATAACCCATGATCGGACGGATGCCCAGGTTCGGCGAGATCTTGCTGACCGCGCACGCGCCGTAATACCCGACCCCGAACGGCGGCGAGAACAGCCCCAAACCCATCGAAAGAATGACAACCATCGCGTATTGAACTTCATGGATACCGACAGCCCGGGCAATGGGGAAAAGTAACGGCCCGAAGAGCACGATGGCTGGTATTCCCTCGAGGACGCTGCCCAGGATGATGAACATGAAGATTGACACAACCATGAAGGTGAACGCGCCCCCTGGCAGATGCTGCATGAAATCCGCCAGTCCGTGAGAGAAGCCGGACTGTGTGAGCGCCCACGCCATCGCTGTAGCCGTACCAATGATGATGAGGATCGCACCGGAAAGAGCGGCCGTCTCCACGAGCATGGGGCCAACGCGCTTCCAGTCAAAGCATCGATACACCATGAGCCCGGCGACAACAGAATACGCGATGCCGACTGTCGAAACTTCCGTTGCCGTGGCTACGCCTTCCACCACAGCCACGCGGATGACAACCGGAAGGGCCAGAGCCGGGATCGATACCACAAAAGCCTTTCCGACCAACGACCACGCGGCCCTCGTGGAGGACGTGGGCTCGAATTTTCGGGCCCGCCACCAGACAAGCATGCACAACATGAACGCCAGTACAAGCCCCGGCAACAGACCGCCGGTAAAAAGCGCAGAGATTGATACGCCAGTAACCGATCCGATCGTGATGAGCACGATGCTTGGCGGAACCGTTTCGGTCTGGGCGCCGGTTGCCGATAGCAATGCGACGAGCTCGCCGGGATTCTCGCCACGCTTCTTCATCTCAGGGAACAGAATCGGAGCAACGGCCGCCATATCGGCCGCCTTTGAACCGGAAATCCCGGAAATCAGATACATCGCGCCAACCAGGACATATGAGAGGCCACCCCGAACGTGACCCAGCAACGATGCCAGGAAGTTGATCATCGCCCGTGCCATCCCTGTCATCTCAATGAGAAGCCCGAGAAAAATAAACATCGGCACAGCCAACAGAAGGATTTGAGACATTCCTTCGTCCATGCGGCTGACGACAATTTCCAACGGCATGGCGGTTGACATCGAAAGATAAGCAAACACGGAAAGACCGAAGGAGAAAGCGATAGGCATTCCGCTCAGGACGGTGAAACCGACCACACCAACGAAGAAAATCACCAGGTTCAGGTTTCCAAGCGATTGCAAAACCGGTCCGGCATGTCCCAGCGCAAACACAGTCACTAGCGACACCACAATCCCAGTGATAGCAGTCTTCCAGCCGATTGCTAAGAGCTTGACCACGCAGATCAGCAGCATCGCCACAATCCCGAAGATGATAGCCGCGACGCGTAGGCCGTCATTGATCTCCATTGTCGGGGTCAGAATGTCCCACTGCTGCTTGATGTAAGCGATCGACGGAACAAGTACGAGTCCGAGAAAGAGCATGCTCGCCACCATTGAAATGGTGTCCCAGAACGGATCCCAGTGCTCGCCCATGCGGTTGACCAGTGCCGTCATGCGCATGTGGCTTCCTCGGTGCAACGCCGTAGCGGCACCTGTCATGGCGAGCCAGAGAAACAGGATGGCAGCGAGCTCGTCGCTCCAGATTAACGGGTGGTGCAGGACATAACGGGCCACAACGCCGCTGAAAAGCAGGATAATTTCTGCTAGCACCAGCAGTGCCGCCGGCACAGAGACGATTACGCCGAGCGCGAAGTCCACACGGGACAGCCAGCGGGGCATCGTCTTCGTCGTGTGGTGGACGGTTGCGCTGGTCTGTTGTTCGAGCGCGTCATCCACGTCTTTCAGCATTTGCGTTCTCATGCCAGCTTCCCCGTGTATTTCTCCATGAGACTCCATTCTTCGTCGCCGAAGAATTGCTTCTGCTCCGTGTAGAAGTTCGCGGATTTCAGGGTTTGGCGGAACGCGTTCGCGTCAGCCGTGTTAAACGCAAGCCCTCTGCCCGCAAGCGTCTTTTGCAGGGAGGCGTTCAACTGGATCACGTCTTGTCGTTGCTTCAGTGCCCCCGCATTGAGGTGCTTTGAGACGATGTCACGGACGGTGGGCGGCATTTTTTCCCACGCTGTCTTGTTGCCCAGCAACCAGTAGCCGTCCCACATGTGGTTCGTCATCGAGCAGTATTTCTGGACTTCATAGAGCTTCGCGGCGTCTACCACAGCGAGCGCGTTCTCCTGTCCGTCGACGACCTTTGTCTGCAACGAAGAATAGACCTCGTTGAAGCTGATCGACGCGGGGGCTGCGGAAAGCGACTTGAACAGCGAGATCCAGAGACGACCACCCGGCACCCGGATTTTCATCCCCTGGAGGTCAGCAGGAGTCTTGATGGGCTTTGTACTGGTCGTGATCTGCCGGAACCCGTTGTTCCAGATCTTGTCCTGCACGATCAGATTTGCCTTTCCAATAAGCCCGCGAATATGGGCGCCAAGGTCGCCATCGAATGCTGCGAATACCTGGTCGTAGTCTTTATATGCAAAGCCGACGCCAGAGATGGAGGCCTTCGGGACCAGAGTCGAAAGGGTATTAGCGCCCGAGACCGTATAAAACTCCAGTGCGCCAGCCCGCAACTGCGAGAACATGTCCGGGTCGCCACCGAGCTGATTATTTGGAAACACCCGAAGGTCGACTCGACCGTCTGTCTCCTTTTTGATCGCATCCGATGCCTCCTGAATGCGAACATTCAGCGGGTGATTTGCCGGCAGGTTCGTGCCGACCTTATAGGAGAATTCTGCCGCGTTGGCGCGCCGAACCCACGGACCATCCAGGAGGCCTGTCGCAGCGACAAAGGCGGCTCCGGTTCCGGTGATGAGAAAGTTTCTACGATTGAATCCCATGTTTGTCTCCAACAATTTGAATAATCGTCCGTCAAGGACTCGCGCTTTATATGCTTAGCCGCATTCCCTGACGCAATGGTCGAAGGAGCGTGTTCGTGCGCTTGTGATTTGACGCGCCCGCTGAGACTGGTGCGTGCATTTAGAGTAGCGGACGTGCCGCCTCACAACAAACGACTTTATCTCGACCTATGGTGAGAAAAGCTCGCTGGCGCGAGTTCGAGACGCGATGGCGTCGACAGACACTTACCGGCGCGGCGCAGCGGATGCGGACTGTGAAGACCATCGCATGGCGTGTTGGTGACTGCGCATTGGAAAATCCCGCTCCAGCCTACATTCCCGAACTCGCGAATGTGCCCGCCAACAGCTTCGGCATGGCCGTCGTCACGACGGCGGGGGACGTGTATCGCGTAGGACAAGCCGATACGCGCTTTTCAATTCAGAGCATCTCCAAGCTGTTCGCGTGCACGATGGCATTCAGGCTGCTGGGCGACGCGTTGTGGCAGCGCGTTGGCCGTGAGCCGTCGGGTACGGCCTTCAGTTCGCTCGTGCAACTCGAAGCCGAGCAGGGCAAGCCGCGCAATCCGTTCATCAACGCAGGCGCACTGGTCGTCACCGATGTACTGTGCCGCCGCTTCGTCAAGGCGGAGACAGCGCTCGTCGAATTTATGCGGCGGCTGACGGGTGAATCGACGATCGACTATGACATGCGCGTGGCTCAGTCCGAATTGCAGCACGCACACTGCAATCGCGCGATGGCCCATTTCATGGCGAGCTTCGGCAACTTGGCGATGCCGCCCGAGGCTGTCGTCGATGCGTATTGCCGTCAATGCGCGATATCGATGAACTGCATCGAACTGGCGAAGGCGGCGCTCTTTCTCGCCAACGGCGGCGTCGCGCCGATCTCTGGCGAACGTATCCTCGACGCTAGTTCGGCCAAACGCCTGTCCGCTCTCATGCTGACATGCGGCACGTACGACGCGGCCGGTGACTTCGTGTATCGCGTTGGCTTGCCAGCGAAAAGCGGCGTGGGCGGCGGCATCGTCGCGGTGCTGCCGGGGGAAATGGCCGTTTGCCGTTTGCGTCTGGTCGCCCGGACTCGACGCGAACGGCAACTCGCTTGCGGGCGTCCAGGCGCTTGAACGGTTGAACACGCTTACCGGGCGGTCGATTTTCTGAGAACACCGGAGTCCAGGTCATTCGGCAAGAATCGACCCACACTGAGCGAGCGCTACGTGAAAGGCTGGCATCAACCCGGAGCGGACCGTCAGATCTTCCGAAAGCGGTCACTCACGAGTGCGTTTCGACGATGAACATCCGCGCTTGCTGGGCTTCCTGACGTTCGGCTTTGATCGGCGCATACCTCTCGGAGTTGTAGAAGGCTAGCGCTTGGGCGAGAGTCGGAAACTCAAACACGCCAGCCATCGGCAGCGGCACCTCATCCCCCTCTAGGATCTGAGCAACAGGACCAAAATGTAGAATCTTGCCGCCCGCCTCTTTTAGCGCTGCCTGAAAACGTGGAGCGAGCGCAGCCTGCTTGGCGGAGTCGATGACACGTAGATTGACGTGTACGTATGCTGACATTGAGCCCCCATTGATAGTGTTTATACGCCTTCTACTGATCGAAGTGTGCCGCCCGCCCTGAAAGACGCTTCATGCGTCATCGAGCGCCGGGACATGACTGGCAACACAGAGTTTGTTTCCGTCAGGGTCGCGAAAGTACGCGCCGTAGTAGTTCTCGTTATATTGCGGACGCAGCCCCCGCGGGCCTTCACAGGTGCCGCCATTGTCCAACGCTATCTGGTAGGACGCACGAACGGCCGCCCTGGAGGTCGCTGCAAAGGCAATCATTTGCCCATTGCCTGGATGGTGTGGCTGTCCGTTAAAGGGCTTGCAGATGACGAAGAAGGGGCGCGTATCGCCCGCACTGTGCCAACCCGCCCATGGTCTCTCTCGGTCACAGAATCGCAACTCAACCCCCAGACTGCCCATCACGGCATCGTAGAAGCGCAAGGCGCGCTCGAAATCGCTAACGCTGATAAAGACATGGTAAAACACGTTTACTCCTCAGGCGATTTGGACAAACGCTTCAGCCGTCCGGTATTGGCCGGTTGCCTCCCGATGCGGTCGGCGGAAGCCGGACCCTCGAGAGACATTCGACATTCAGGCTGGCAGCCGTCCGTCCCCAAGCGGGAAGCGGCCGTTCAAGCAATCGGTTCGGAGTCCGCACTTTCTGAGAAGTTCTTCGGTTCCCTGGAAATGCCAGCAGATCAGATGGCGATCGGCTACCGTGTTGACCTCTGGCGACGTTGTCTGAAGGTTTGCTGCGCATCGTGAGCGCGGTCGCTACCATCCAGGGGCGAATCAGTGCACGGCGTCGACTGGATCTGCCGCCGATTACACCGTTGATGCCGCACCTCCGGCATAATGCGGCGGTGATCGGCCGCCCTCAGGGTCCAAGTTGCCAACGCAATACCGGATGGGTTGCTCCGGCCGGCATTGCCCAGACGCCGTTCGGACCGAAGTCCCAGCCAGCAAAGCTGACCGGGGTGCTCATCTGGGCGGTAGTGAGCCCGTTCGACGCCGGCAGGTTGCCGCCGCTCGACGGTTGTCCCGTTGTCTGTACGTCCCAGTAGACGTCGTTGCCAAGACCACCGCAACCGGAGCAAACACCGCCTACCTCGCGCGATACCGACCTCACGGGACCTGACACAAAGGACTGTGTGATCGTTCCGCTGTTTGACCCGACGAGTCCTCCCGCTGGACCGTGCGAGCTGATCCCGGAGACTGGGCCGATCGAGTATGACTGGGTGATCGTACCTTGGTTAGCGAGAACCAGCCCAGCGACAGAACCGTCGGCCGTGACCGTGGCGCTGCTGCCCGAGCGCGCAATCAGCCCGTAGTTAGTGGCAACAAGCCCGGCGAAGGAGTCCCCAGAATCGCTACCCCCCGAGGAGGCAATAGACCCGGATGTAAACACGTTGGCGACGGTCCCATGATTATGAATGGCCAATATGCCGGCACCGTCGAAAAAGAAGACCGTTGTGCCGACCTTTGAGTTAACGTTCACGTCGCGCACGACGCCCTGCGCCCCAATATCGTTAAAAACCGCGGCGAAGCGCGGAGAGATGTTGGAGATCGTATGCCTCATGCCGTCGAATTGGCCCGTGAACGGCGTGGCGGAAGAGTAACCGAGCGTTGTGAACGCGGAATTGCCCTCATCAATGTCCTTGCCGAGTGCGTAGTTGCCGGCAAGATCTAGCGATATGTTCTGCAAATCGTTCAACGAATTGAGCAGCTTGTAGCTGGTCACTTGCGTCACGAGACCGCTGTAAGGGGCGGCGGTCCACGCGCTATTCGCGAGGATCGTCCCTGGGCTGTAGCTGCCGTTCATATCGTAGAGCGAACTCACGAGCCCAGTGCTACCCGACCAGTCGATCGTGCCGTGGTTCGCTACGCTGCCGCCGTTATCGATACTCGCCGCGTCCGCCCGCAAGCTCAGATTGCCACTGCCGGTATTTTTGAGCGTCGTCGTTGGCGCAATCGACACGTTGCGAAAGGCCACGAGCGCTAACGACGCCGGACCTGTCCACGCAAGATTGGACGCAACGGTCATGTCGCCGTTCGCACCATTCGCGCCGGTCGCCGTTGCATCGATGGATGTCCCAGCGTTCAGGCTGCGCACGAAAGCATCGGCCGTAGTGGTATCGACGGTGAAGTTGGGCGTCGACACGTTCCATAGCCCCGCGTGCACCGCTGCGTCGCTTTTCAACGTGAGTGTGTTGGCGAGTGTATCGACGGTGCCGTCTCTGCCATCGGCATTCGTCGCGGCAAGCGTGCCTTGTTGCGTGACGTGACCATCGCCGGCGACCAGCCAGATGTGGCCGTCGCGCATCGCAGTGCCGGTCGCGCGAATCCGCGGGCCACTACCGGCGAGCGCATAGATGTTGCCGTCGGCCGCTTCGAGATTGATCTGCGCAGCTTGCGTGGTGCCGCGATCGACCACGGTGCCGTTACTGCTTATCTGCACGAAAACCTGCCTGGTGCTCGACGATTCGTACAACACCACTTGCTGTCCCGCGGCGTATTCGGCCGTGCCGTTCGGTGCACTCACGGAGCCTGCGTTCACCACGGCATCGTGTGCGATGAGGAAGACATCGCCGCCACTGGAACTGATCTTGCCGAGGTTTACCACCTTTGCGTTCGATGATCCGGCGAGGGTGAGGGTCCCGCCAGTCATGAATGCGCTATCCGGCAGGTCGAGCGTTGCAGCAACAAAACGTCCGCCTGTGCTGATAACGCCAGCCGGCCCCACGAGGACGCCTTGCGGATTGATCACATAGACACTGCCCGTCGCGTTCAGGTTGCCGAGAATCGCCGAAGGTGAGCCGCCCGTTACGCGATTAAGCGTTGCGCCTGAGCCGTTATCGAAACTGACGGTATTTGCCTTGCCGATAGAGAATCGGTTCCAGTCGATCACGCCGCGCGTCGAGCCAGGCTGAGTGACGATGAGCGCGTTGCCCTGGCCAGCGATGGTTCCGGCGCCGGCAACGTAGTGACCGCCTTGCGGGAGGACGCCCGCCGCGAACGCCACGGGTGTCAGGCACAGTCCTGTCAGCGAGATGCCAATGGCGAGCCAGATGCGTCCGCAAGACTGCTGTCGACGCAGTGCGCGTCGCGCGGGCCGAGATAGCCCTGGACATGTCATACACCCTCCTTCCCGCGTGGGCGCGGAACGGTGCCAGAGACCCGCATAGCCGACCGGAAACGCGTGAATCGCAGCATCTGAAGGTTAGCAGTCCGCGTCACCGCGACATGCTGATAATCTCTGCGTTGTCCGTCTTCTTGTCGGGCTTTTGTGCCAGTTGCCTGGCGGGACTTGGTGCGTACTCACAAGATCCGACGCCAAATCGCGTCTCTGCGTCAAGGACAAGGAATGCGTTTCACACTGTTTGTTTCGAAGTGATCTGGCGACAACCGGAAATGTGGCGATCGAAGATAGGCGTTCGTGTTTCGCAGGCCAATGGCCGCAGGCGGTCACATAACCGACGTCTAAACGTCTATTAAACAGTACCGACGAAAGACGCTTCATGGCCGGCTACGGTCCTACGTATCCAACGCGGGCGACCCTTACGGAAATTTGATAATCGAACGAGAACATTTGACTACGGCGCCAGATCGGATCGTCCTCACACTGATCCCGCCGCGCAGATCATCGTCGAAACTGCGGGTGTTCCAGCGCGTACCGCAATCGGTGAGCCTGGTCGAGATCGATAATAAAAGACGGGCGAAGCCGGGCGAGCAGCGTCTTCAATTCCGCGTTCGTCGTGGACCCAATGAAGGTGTTGACCGACCTGACCAGTTCCTGCAGGAAGATGACTTCGCGATCAAGGTACGCCTCGTCGAACTCGTAAGCGTTGACTGCGTTGAGCCTCGCAAGGTCATCGTAGCTCTGCCGCATGAGCGCATCGCTTACCCCACTTCGTTGGGGAGTCGCCGCCAGTCTCTGCATCAATCCGGCGATTTCCTGGTTGACCTGGCCATGCTCGTCAACCATCCGACTCGCGAAAAATTGTACGCCTCTCGACTGCGTTCTGCGCAAAGCTGTTTGGCCGGCCGCGATTTCCGCCTGATTCGCCGCAAGGATGATGCCGACGATTTGCGCATCGGTCAGACTGGCCTCCTGACCAAATGCACAGATCGTCGATGCGAGGAACAGCAACAGCGCTCCAGCGGTACGTTTAACGTTCATTGCCCCTCCAATTCGCGTTCCGTCCTTGACGCACTCTTCACTGGAGCACGTCTAGAACACAGTAGACATGCTACGCTTCCTCGATGGCTACGTGCGCGTGACAATGCCCATCGAGGTCACGCATCCGGGCAGGTCCTGGCCGAAGACGTCGAGCCAAATCGCTTAGGGCGCCTGGATTGCAGGTGCCTTTGCGGATTTGTGGAGGCAGGAAATATGTCCCGATCTAGTCCTCTACAGTGGTCCAGACGGTCCGCTTTTGCTAACTATGCAGTTGCAGTTCTGTCGGTTGCTGTGGCGCTCGTCGCCGCGCTCCTATTAGAACCTCACATGCAAAGTAGCCCGTTCGTATCGCTGTCTCTTTGCGCGATCATGTTGAGTGCCTGGTTCGGTGGCCTCAGCCCGGGTTTGGTCGCGACCGCGCTGTCGGTTGCGGGTTTCACTTACTATTTTGTCCCGCCGGTCAATTCGTTCGACGTTGCGCGTACGGACTTGCCACGCATCATCTTGCTTGCGGTGACAGGCCTGTTCGTGGTGTGGCTGAACGTTTCCCGAAGAGGTGCTGAAGGGGCGTTGCGGCGGAGTGAGGCCTATTTGGCTGAAGCTCAACAGCTAAGTCATACAGGGAGTTTTGGTTGGAAGGTCGCCAGCGGCGACCTGGTCTGGTCAAAAGAAACGTATCAGATATTTGGAGTGGACGAGACGGTCAAGCCGACGATCGACCTCGTCCTCCAACGTGTTCATCCCGATGACCAGGAACTTGTACGGCGTGAAATAGCGCGTGCGGCGCAAGGCGGACAAAACTACGAGTACGAACACCGTCTTTTGATGCCGAATGGAGCGATCAAACACTTGCACGTCCGAGCCCATCGTGTGCAATACCAATCGGGCGCCGAGGAAATCGTCGGTGCACTGACGGACGTCACGGCAATGCGGGAAGCGCAAGAAGCATCGCACACCGCACAGGCGGAACTCGCACGCGTCGCTCGTGTAACAGCCCTTGCACAGATGAGTGCGTCAGTCGCGCATGAAGTGAATCAGCCCCTCGCTGCCATCGCCACTAACGCCGCAGCTGGCTTGCGCTGGCTGACCCGCGAAGTTCCGGAAGTAGATGAAGCGCGCGCCTGCGTGAGTCACATTCTCGAAGAAGCCCATCGGGCGGGCAAAGTGATCCGGAGCATTCGCGATGTTGCCAGAAAGGCAGATCCGGAACTGACCGCACTTGACATCAACGAGGTCATCGACGAGGCGGTCGCTCTTCTAAAGCCGGACGCGCTCAGACATTGCGTGACAGTGCGGCTGCAGCTTGCGTCAGGATTGCCCCTGGTGCGCGGCGACCGGGTCCGACTACAGCAAGTGATCATCAACCTTGCAATCAATGGTGTGCAAGCCATGGCGACAGTCACCGGTCGCGCGCGAGTGCTAACCATCCGAACCGAACAGCGAGAATCCGACCAGGTGCTCGTGGCCGTACAGGACGTCGGCATCGGCACGGGGCCCGAAGATCTGGACCGGCTTTTCAGCGCGTTTTACACGACGAAGCCGGATGGTATGGGTATGGGACTGGCCATCTGTCGTTCGATCATCGAAGCTCACGGAGGGCGGGTGTGGGCGTCGCGCAATATCGGCTCGGGAATGACATTTCAATTCACAGTTTGCGCGTCTCGGTAGCGTTGCCGTCTCTAAAGGCGGCTTTCCTCGCGAGAGCGGCCGATTGCAAACCGATTGTGACAAACGGTTCCTGGCCGAGCTCGGCCCGGCGCGGACCCATCCGCCTTCCCCGAGCCGACCGAAGGCGGCTATGCCGCCAGTCGGTGCTCGTAATAAGGGTGGGCGCGATCATCGAGGATAGCGTGGAGCGCCCCCGGATTCGCCGGATCGGGTGACAGCCACGCGTCGATGTTCTCTGGCTTGATCGGGACGATACAGCGATCGTGGCCGGCCGCCGCGACCTCCGGCGGAGGCTCGTCCGTGATTGCCGCAAACGAAAGGAGGTCCGGCTCGCCTGGCGCCTTCCAGTGGGACCACAGGCAGGCGACCAGCATTTTTCCGCGGTATTCGGTCGAAATTCCAGCACCGGGTTTTCGTCCTTCTCGCCGTCCTGCAGCTCGCGCCCTTCCATCCTGGCGCGGCTGACGTTCTCAAAGAACGCGTTGACGACCATTAGCCCGTGCGAATAGCCGAAGAGATCGCGCCAGAAGCCTTCGAGATTGTCGCGGCGCGCATTGTAGGTGCCCGGAAACTTCGTGTCGTAGAACTTGGGCTTGCCCGCCGGCCGGCACTGGTAGCGCATCGGCTTGATTACCCGCTGGCCGTTCTCCATGACCATCACAGGTGCGTACGTACCCGGGAAGATGCGCGAGTCGCGGTCCTGTAGTTCGGTTCACCTGAGATCGTCGAGGCGGCAACTCCCGCAAGCTCAGGCGCGCCCCGAAGGCTTTCACGAATTTTCGATAGTCCGCAACGATCTGCGCTGAATAGCACATGGCCGGCTCCGGGTTTTGAGACGGTTCTACGATACCGCCGTAACTCCGGACTTCACTGTACGTTTATACAGCGATTATCATGGGTCTATTCAATTCTTCGGAAACCGACCGCCCCTGCCGTTCTGTGAGCATTGGGCCGGCGACATTGCCGGCGGATCTCATGCGTTGTGCGTACGCCGTGATCGCCGGCAGGTCCAAGCGGACTCCGGGACGCGCTGCGTCTACTGGGTCCACGCAACTGGATCTGATGACGACCCACCAGCAAAGGCGGCGAAAATGACGCCTCCAGGGCCCGGCCTCGGTCCGTGATGTGCCAAAGGGCGCCGAGTTTTACTCGACCGTGGCGCGGCGCGGGCTCAAGCTGCTGAACAAGCTGCGCGGGTAGCGAGGCCGTTGGGCTGGCAACGACCTTCCGGGCCTGCGCTTAAACCTCACCGCTCCGGCTGCAACTGCCCCCAGCTCACGAGAATCGCCTGGATGCTGCGCGCGTAGGCGTCGCGCTCGTGCGGCGATTCCGAGTGATACGCGCCGATTGCGCGCCATGTGTTGCCGAACCGCACCATCTTCTGCTTGAGCAGCCAAGCGGCCACAAAGATATTCACGCACGGGTCCGTGAGCGCGCGGTGCGGAATGCCACGGCTCTTGAGTTCCGGAAAGTGGATGGAATTGATCTGCAATTGCCCCACGTCGATCGAACCGTTGGCGTTGCGGTTGATGGCGGTCGCGTCGCCTTTCGATTCACGCCACGCAACGGCGCGCAGCACGAGCGGATTGACGCCCTGGTAAGCGCCGGCCTTGTCGAAGCAGTCATCGGCGGGCGGGGCGGCTTGCGCCGCCGAACTGCCGAGCGCCAGCAGCGCCACCCAGACGCAGATGGCCCAAGACCGCAAAGAGCGGAAGGCGTTGGTTTCGTGCTGGTGCATGGGTCGAGGCTCCAGATCCTGCTTTACTGCGCCAGCGCGGAATCGAGCTGGCGCTCGATGTCCCTGAGATAGGTGCGCGACGCATCGGAGACGACGAGGCGCGGGGTCGGCATCGCGCAGCGGCAATCGTGCTGGTGCGTCTTCTTTTTGTTGTGCGACGTCGAGCGCGGCGCGGGAAGGTCGTCGTCGTCGCCGGTGGAGGGCGGCAGCATGGTGAGCGTGGGCAGCGGCGGATAGACCTTGTCCGCAGAGGCTGTGGTGGCAATTGTGGCAGTGGCGGCCGCAGTTGCAGGCGCGCTGGCGGCGGGCTGGGCCGCCCATGCGGCCGAACTTAAGCATAGCGATGCCGCGGCGAAAACAATGAGGCGCATCGTGTCAGCTCCCCGCATGTAGCGGCTCGATTGAGACGCTGTACGTCTCGTTAGCGCCGGCCGTAAGGTTTTCGAGCGTGGGTTTGAGCCCCTGCTGCGGCACGCCCCGCCAGATCGCCTGGTTGATGTACTTGAAGTCCTGGCCCAGCGCCGTCGCGCGGATCACGGTGGGCTGCTTCTGCGCGGCGGCGAGCGCGCCCGCCTTGGCGAGCACCGCAGTCAGTTGCGGATCGCGCGCGCCGAGTGCATCGGCGGGAATGTCGAACTTCATGATCACGTTCGACACCGCAGGTTTCTCGGCTTGAGCCGTATTGGGCTGCTGCAGTTGGGCGCAGCCTGTCACAAACATTACGGCCAGTAAGAGCACAATGCGCGTCACGGCGAGGTCTCCAAAGTTTCGTGGCGATATACGCGTTTTCGGCTTTGGAAGCTGAGACTTGATACCCGAGTAGCAAACGTTTGCGAAAAAGAAAGAGTTCGCTCGGCCGGCGCCGCTTCCCGGAAAGGCACTGCGCCCACCGTCACCTTGGAGCAAAGAACTTCTTGCCATGCCGGGTAAAGCCACAGTCATGAAGGCTCGTGAGACTTCAAGTGGCGAGCTTGACCGTCATTCCGCTTCGATTGCGGCGCCGACTCGTCCGATGACTTTTTAACTACACTAACTAAGGAAGACGCTAAGTGCGCAGTTGACCCGACATCCGATTGACGCAGAACTGGTCATTCGTCGAAGGTGGTGAGCAGTACGTGGCGGGTGATCGCAATGGCCGATCACTTGTCCGTGAGTGAACGTACCGAGCGACCGCTCGACTCTGATACCCGTCCTTGCAACCCAAGCGGCTCGACCGGCAGCAACGGACCGACCTGAGTCAAACGCATCGGGCGGTAGCCGGCCCACAACCGGTCATTCAACATCGCCGCCCAAATCGTTGACGATCCCTTTTCGCCGACCGCCAACTGATGGGGAAGCCGGGCTCAACAGGCACCAAATGGCAAGGAGCGGCCAAGTACCAGAGCGCATTGCATGCCGTACATTTGAAGGGTTATAGACAACGCCGCCCACACCAGGCTCCCACCAATCTCCATCGTTTTGGCGCCATTGGCCCGGTGAAAGCACGAAATACAGCTCCTCGGGCGGATGCTGATGGGCAGGATAGGCAATATGTGGCGCCAGCAGGCTGACGCCGACCACAATGTTCGGCAGGCTGACAAGGCCGGTCGGTCCGATGATCAATGCATTGGCATGCCCTTCAAGAAACGAAGATTCGGCGTAGCAATCGCCGCCGCGTCTGTACCACTGCAATGACGGTTCTAACCTTTGCAGCGCGGCAGCAAGCCGAACAATCGCAGCAGGTCCGCTACTCGCGCTGCCCATCGCCTGTCCAAAGTAGCGGTTTGCAGCGAAGGTTCTCGGTGAAATGCGCGGGACTTCGTACGGGTTTGACTCCAGTGCGGAAATCACTTTCTTCGCGGTCGAAAATCCTTGGTTGCCTGCATCTATCAGAGCGCAAGCAGCATCGTGCAGGGATGCCTTGAATTCCCTGGTGCCTTCACGTCCAGATAAGGAGCAACCCATGTCTGTTCTCCCCACTTCACTGATGCTGAGTTCAAGGAAGCATAGGGCGCGGAGAAGAATGTCCGTTAACCAGATGCGACGCCTATTTGCCTTTCTACGCCTGCGCCGACAACCAGACGCGTGTGGCAGGCGCCCCGGCGTCGGTAGGCCCCGTGGGCTGACCTCCCAGTAGATCGAAACCTGCGCAAATAACCGCGCAGGCCAGTTATTTCTACATTAGACGTCTGCTTTGCCAAGACGCCAAGGTCCGCTCCGGGTCCGACCTGAGCCGTTCAAAGTCACTTTGACGATCTCAATTGCGGCCGGGCTCAATCCGCCTTAACCTGTCATCAAGCCCTCAACTTGGAACCGCGCGATGCAAGCACATCCTTTGCGCCTCTGTTCCGGCGACGATCTGCGTGTTGCCCTCGAAGACGTGCTGCCTCAGCTCAAATTGAGAGCGGCCTTCGTGATCCAGGGCATCGGGAGCCTGCGCGTTGCCCAACTGCGATTTGCCGGAGACAGGGATCTGACTGAACTGCGCGACGATCTGGAAATCCTAACGCTCGCTGGGTCCATATCATCTGATGGAGCGCATCTGCACATGTCGGTTGCCGATCCGCGCGGTCGAGTGTTCGGTGGTCATGTTGGACACGGTTGTACGGTCCGTACAACCGCGGAGATATTGCTGGCGCTTCTTCCTGAACATCACTTCTCCCGGGAGCACGACTTAAGTTCAGGGTTCATGGAACTGGTGATACGAAATGAACCACCCGCAAAGTAGGCTCGACCTATACGTCCGGACGGCGTTGACGAATCAGGCTTTTCGACCCACTCCCGACGCTGGGCCGAGCTTCACCTCATAGGCAGCTTTCAAGGTACCTCCGCCATCCGTGCCTTGTCACGCGGCATTAGTGCCGTGCGCCGCGCACTTTCCCTTTTGCGGACGGTCGCTCACGGCGCGCCCGTCGCGCGTCGGCGTGTTCGCGGATCATGTCGGTCAATGCGCGCAGTCCGGCTGGCACATGTCGGCGGCCCGGATAGTACAGACAGAGGCCGTCGAGCGGAGGCGTCCAGTCTTCCAGCACGCGAACCAGCGTGCCCGCCTCCAGATCCGCGGCGACGTTCCACTCGGTCAGATACGTGAGACCGAGACCGGCGCGCGCCGCTGCCAGCATCAAGCCTGGCTCGTCGAGCGTTAGTGCACCTTTTCCGTCGATACGCACCGATTCGCCGTGTCGCTCGAACTCCCACTGATAGATTGCGCCGCTTGGCATCCGCGTGCGGATGCAGTCGTGCGCGTTCAGATCAGCGGGCGTGCGCGGCGGTTTGTGTTGCGCAAAGTACGTCGGACTGCCGACGACGGCGAAGCGCTGCCTGTCACCGAACGGCACCGCGATCATGTCCTGGGGCACGGTTTCGGCGAGACGGATGCCCGCATCGAATCCTTCGACGACGATATCGATCAGTCGTCCTTCGGTGACGATGTCGACCTTCATCTCCGGATAGCGCTGCAGGAACGCGATAAAGAGCGGCATCGCTTGCTTCGCCGCGCCCGCCGACGCATTGATGCGCAACGTGCCCGACAGCGTGTCGCGAAAATTGCCGACCTGTTCAATCGCGACGCGGATCGTGGACAGCGCGGGCGCTATCGTGTCGACGAATTGCACGCCGGCTTCCGACAACGACACGCTGCGCGTCGTCCGATTGAAAAGCCGCACGCCGATGCGCGCTTCGAGCGCCGCCACTGCGTGACTGAGCGCGGACGTCGAGACGCCCAGATCGGTCGCGGCCGCGCGAAAGCTGCGGTGACGCGCGACGGCCAGTACCGCTTCCAGTTCACCCAGCCCTGAGGTTTTCATTATCCCAAATCACTCAACATGGCATGTCAGATTGTACGGCTAGTCAACGTAATTGAGCCGGTCTATCGTTTATCATTTACAACGCAATCCGGGAACGGCAATGCAGATCATCGACAAGGTTTATATCGACGGCATGTTCGTCACGCCGCAGGGCGACGAACTATTCGATCTCTTCAATCCCGCGACCGAACAGGTGATCGGCCGTGTGCGCCTCGCCGATGCGCAAGACGCGCGCGACGCGATCGCTGCTGCGAAGCGCGCATTTCCCGCATTTTCGCGCACGGACAAGCGGGAGCGCATGCGCATGCTGAAGCGGATGCATGAAGCTGTCGTCGCGAAAGAGGACGAGCTTTACGAAGCGATCACGGAAGAATATGGTGCGCCAGTGTCGCGTGGCCGGTGGATGGCTCAATATGCGGGCAATACGCTGCTCGAAGCGGCGAAGGTGCTACAGGACTACGCGTTCACGCGCCGATCGGGCACCGCTGAAGTCGTGATGCAGGCGCTCGGCGTCGCCGGTCTGATCACGCCGTGGAATAGCGACGCGGGCTTCATCTGCGGGAAGCTGGCCGCCGCGCTGGCCGCGGGCTGCACGGCCGTCATCAAGCCGAGTGAAATGAGTGCGATCCAGACCCGCGTCGTCACCGAAGCGTTGCACGAAGCGGGCTTGCCGGCGGGCGTATTCAACATCGTTACGGGACGCGGTGAAACGGTCGGCGCCCAGATCAGCTCACACCCTGATGTCGCAAAACTGTCGTTCACGGGCTCTACGGCAGTCGGCAAGACGATTCTGCGTGCCGGTGCCGATACGTTGAAACGCGTGACGCTCGAACTCGGCGGCAAATCGCCGGTCGTCGTGCTCGACGATACGAACTTCGACCACGTGGTGCCGCTTGCGATTCAGGCCGGTTTCATGAACAGCGGCCAGGCATGCATTGCGGGCACGCGCATTCTCGTGCCCCGGCAACGGCTCGCGGAATTCGAAGCGCGTGTGCGGGAAGAAGTCGCGCGGACACAGGCCGGTGATCCGCGCGATCCGAAAACGACCGTCGGCCCGATGGTCAGCCAGAAGCAGTGGGAGCGCGTACAGCGCTATATCCGCATCGGCATCGACGAAGGCGCGCGCTTGATCGCGGGCGGCGAAGGCCGGCCGGATGGCGTCGACGCAGGATGGTTTGTGCGGCCCACTGTCTTCAGCGACGTGACGAACGACATGACGATCGCGCGCGAAGAGATTTTCGGTCCGGTGCTGTCGATCATTACGTACCGCGACACTGACGATGCGATCGCAATCGCCAACGACACGCACTACGGCTTGCAGGCGTACGTGTTCTCGGGGGATGAGAAGCGTGCGCGCGAGGTTGCGTCGCGGATCGAAGCGGGACGCGTACTCGTCAACACGCTCGCACACGAACCGGCCGCGCCGTTCGGCGGTTTCAAGCAATCTGGTATCGGCCGCGAGCATGGCTCGTTTGGGCTGGAGGCGTTTCTCGAGCCGAAGGCCGTTATTGCTGCATTGTGATTGCGTAACCCAAGCGATCGCAGTGCTACGGCTATCGACGCAATGGGTACGCCTGCCTTTGGTACTGCCGCAGTCGGTCATGCGGCACTGAACCCCTCAGGTTTCGGCCTGAGGGCAGTCAAGCCCCACCCTCCGCAAGAGAGCGGGGTTTGTTTTAGCTTGCCAGCTCTTGCATAACACGGTTAAGTTTCCCACGAGAACACATAGGGTCTACTAGAGGGAGCAAAGTTCGCATTACGCGCAAAAGAAGACCCGGTTCCCGGGCAAAAGCCTAGTGCCGCGATTACTCATTCCGACCGGCCGCTGGAAAATTGACGTCGATTCGCGGCCAACGAACAGTTCACCATCTGCCTATGCGGGCGGGCGTTCCCGAACGTCTGGAGAGTCGAACAGGAAGTCGAGACTGTCGTACTCACGCAGGACCCGGCGTAAGAACTGTCTCCTCGCTGAACATGGCGTTGCTGGAAATGGAACTGCAACCGGCGGCCGCCCTCGCACGTGCCGCGGAGGGCGCCGGACTCCCACCGTAATCGCTGCACCGGCTGGCGATGCTGGCAAAGAGCTGGCAAACCGTTTTGCCTGTGGGCACCCGACCCACTACGCCCTTCAGCGTCGACCAAAGCCGCCACTCAAAACTGAGTCAATACGCTGAAAACAGACCCACTTTCTCAATGCGGTATGAAAAAGAAATAGAGTGCATCGCCGGAGGCGGTTAGAATCGCGCCGATACAATCCTTACCAGAAATGTCTTTGACTAATAATTCGACCGCGTCACCGGGGCGCCTGGCAAACTTTGACGACCTGCGGCTCGCCTTTGCCGCAATGGTACTGTTTTCCCATAGCTTTGCACTGCTCGGCGTCGCAGACCCCATACGGTCGGTTGTTACCGGAGGCGGTGACCCAGGTGCACTCGCAGTCGATGGCTTCTTCCTCATTAGTGGCTACCTGATTACCAAAAGCTGGCTATCTGATCCCTCTGTTCCACGCTTTCTGACAAAGCGGGCATTGCGTCTGTACCCAGCGTTTATCGTCGCGTCCATCATCTCTGTCTTTATCGTCGGGCCGCTCGGTGCGACTGTAGTGGGAGATTACTTTCGCGAACTGAATCTCACGCAGGTGTTGCCAGGCTTGCTGGTGTTGCGCGATCCGCACACACCGGCAGTATTTGCAGGGATGCCGGTGGGTTCAGTCAATGGGTCGATGTGGACCATTTCTTTCGAGGCACGGTGCTATCTCCTGGCAATGTTGCTGGGTCTGGCGGGCCTGCTCAGGAAGCGGACCGCACTGCTGATCTTGACTGTCATTGCAGGATTCGCGATTAGCTACTCTGTGCCGGAAGCTGGGCCCACCGACAACCAGCACCTGCTCTTCGGCATGAAGGCGCTACGCGTCTCGGATTTTATGGCCTGGTTCGCGGCATTGTTCCTGACGGGAAGCTGTTTCTTCGTATTCCGAAACCGCATTCGATTCACCTTGTGGGGTCTCATCCTCGCGATGTGTGTGCTGACCGCGTCGCTGTTCAATGCCGCCTTATTGCGACCGGGTATCCTCCTAGGAGGTGCGTACGTAGTGTTCGCACTGGCGTCCATGACGGGAGCATCGCGAGCACACCGCCGCACCATGCCCGACGTTTCCTACGGGATGTATCTGTACGGCTGGCCTGTCCAGAAACTGCTGAGCTGGTACATACCGCACATGTCACCCTGGCTGATGTTCTTCCTTAGTTTGGCGATCAGCGTTGCCGTGGGCTGGCTAAGCTGGACATACATTGAACGTCCAGCGCTCAAGAAAAAGCCCCGCCAACCGGTGACACATCCGCGTGAGATGGAGATGGCTGACGCCGGGTAATCGTAGCCTGTATCGCCTCATCTGATATCGCTGGCGCACAAGGCCCGGCGTCGATGGTCGACAATCCAGGCAGCGACGTGAAGTGTGTGAAATTGGCGAGTCTCTGCCGGTCGCGAACGCGGGGCCGCGCGCATCTCCAGCGTAGCGCACACCCACTCGGCACATGACACTGACACTTTCGTTTGGCTCGCGTTCCACGCGTGATCCAGCAAGCCCCGCTCGTATCTGATGCACCATCACGACGTGCTCGCCAACGCCAGATTAAACTCCCCGAACTCGCAAAATGCCAAAATGCGGCCATGGAAAGTTTTGTCCCGTAGAATGCTTCCGACAAATTTACCCGCGGAGAGATTCTTGCAGACAGCATTTAGCCACGCCGTCCCTAGCAGTGAAACGCTTCTCGCGATCGTGAGAGCGCAGACAGAAATCGCGAAACTGGGACTGGACCTCGGTGGCGTCATGAGCTTCGTCACCGAGCGGGTCCAGCAACTGACGCAGGCCGATGGTGCAGTCCTCGAGCTTGCTGAGGGCGATGAAATGGTCTATCGGGCAAGTTCGGGCATTGCCGCCAGTTTGCTGGGTTTGCGGCTCAAACGAGACGGTAGCCTGTCGGGCCTGTGCGTGGAGACTGGCGGCATCCTGCGATGCGACGACTCGCAGACCGATCCGCGCGTCGACCGAGAGGCCTGTCGGCGCGTTGGCCTGCGCTCGATGATCGTGACCCCGCTCAGACATCTTGATACAACGGTCGGCGTACTGAAGGTTGTGGGGACAACGGCCAACGCATTCACTGACGACAAAATTCGCGCGCTTGAATTGATGTCTGAACTGATCGCTGCGGCCATGTTTCACGCCGCCAGACACGAAACCGACGAACTTTATCTTCTGGCTACTCGCGACTCACTGACTGGTTTACCAAACCGCGCGCTGTTTTACGACCGTCTGCGACAGGCGATTCAGCTGGCCCAGCGGTCTTCGGGAACACTGGGTATTCTCAATCTTGACCTTAACGACCTGAAACCTATCAATGACCGCTATGGCCACCGCGCGGGCGACGCCGCGATCAGGGAAGCCGCCCTACGCATGAAGAGAACGGCACGGACCTCGGATACGGTGGCGCGCGTTGGTGGCGACGAGTTCGCCGTCATCCTGCCGAGTATCGACTCAAAGGCCGATGCTGAGAAGCTCGGCATGCGCATTGTGGAGCAGGTTCGTGAGCCGTTTGAGTTTGAGGGGCGCTCGCTTGACCTCGATGTCAGTGTTGGCGCAGCCGTTCTCCCTGATGATGGCGTCGAGATGACAGCGCTCATCGACCGGGCCGATCAGGCCATGTACGAAGCCAAGCGGGTGCGAAAAGGGGGGCGCACGTGAGGGGAGAACGCCGGTGGTCGTCGGGATCAGTCCGGCCCCGAACGGTCCTTCACCATCGGTTCGCAATAAGACCCTCTCCCGACTATGCACTGTCGACCGGCGAACGCTGGCTTTCGCACCGGCACATCGTCCCCTTGGTGCTATGCACCCCACCTTAGCGCGGGCGTGTGCACCGCGCTGTCCCAATGCTTCGTCATCTCTTCGTCGAGCATGCAAAGTGTGATCGAAGCGCCTGCCATCTCGAGTGAAGTGGTCAGCGCGCCCACCTGCACGCGTGCAATTTTCAGATCGCGCTTTTGAAGCCAGGCGCGCGTTGAGTTGAAGAGAAGATAAAGCTCGCCAAGCGGCGTGCCGCCAAGGCCATTCACAAGCACCAGCAAGCTAGCCCCCACAGGTGGCTTGAGATCGTCGACGATAGCCGTTAGCAACTCCTGCGCAATCGTATCGGCCGATGCAAATTTCGCGCGCCGCCTGCCCGGCTCGCCATGAATGCCGACGCCGACCTCGATCTCATCGTCGCCGATCTTGAACGTCAGCGTGCCAGCTGCCGGCACCGTGCAACTGGAGAATGCGACACCCATCGAAGCCGTGTGCTTGTTGATCCGGTCGCCAAACATCTTGCATTCATCGAGGTTCGCCCCGCTTTCAGCCAGGCTGCCCACCAGCTTCTCGACGATCACCGCGCCCGCAACCCCGCGCCGTCCGGTCGTATAGCTGGAGTTCTCTACCGCGACGTCATCGTTGATGAGGACCATGGCATTCGGCACCTCGGACATCTCCGACGCCATTTCGAAGTTCATCAGATCGCCCGAGTAGTTCTTCACGATGAAGAGCACGCCCGCACCGGTATCGACGGCCTTGGCGGCGGCCATCATCTGGTCGGGCGTCGGTGACGTGAAGATCTGGCCCGGGCAGGCGGCGTCGAGCATGCCATTGCCGACAAACCCTGAATGGAGCGGTTCGTGCCCCGAGCCGCCGCCCGATATCAGCGCGACCTTGCCAGGCTTCAGGTTCTTACGCCGCACGAACACCGGTTCACTATTGAGTACGACCAGGTCGGCATGGGCTGCCGCGAATCCCGCGAGACTCTCGGCGAGAAAGTCATCCACATGATTGATAAATTTTTTCACGATCTCCCGCTCCTTTATCCGTTGTATTGCGCGAGCCGCGCGCATACTGAAGCAATCATGATCTGGCTGGAGCGCGCGCCGGGATCGATATGTCCGCGCGAACGCTCGCCGAGAAACGACGCCCGTCCCTTGGTCGCCACCATGTCGCGGGTCGCAAGCATGTTTTCCTCGGCGATTTGCGGCAGCGTGTCGAGCACCACGCGCGCCGCGGGGCTTTCTGCGGCAAGTTCCTCGAAGCGCTTCGCGACCGGAATCAACACGTCCATCATTGTCTTGCTACCGACGCCGGTCTTGCCGCGTTGCCCGACCGCCTCGACGCCCGCCGCGAAGATGTGGGCGAAGCCGGCCACATCCATTGCGTTGATCACGGACGCTTTCGCCATGCCATTCAGCAACGAGAAGAATAAAGGCCCGGACGATCCGCCCACCGTCGACAGCACCTTGGAAGCCGCGATGTCGAGCGCGGGGCCGAAAGCTTCGGCCTCGATCTCCGCGCGCACCGCGAGCAGGGCTTCCATGCCGCGCAGCAGATTGAAAATGTGATCGCCATCGCCGATCTGCTGGTCGAGTGACGCGATCTCGTCGGTATGCTCCTTCAACGCCGCATAGGCAGCGTCGATGCACGCCATGACCGTTTTGCCGTTCATGTCGGGATCCTCCTGCCGTCGGCACGGAAATATAAAAGGCTGCGCGCCGGCAGCGACACGCCGACCGATTGCCCCGGCGAGAAATTGCGCTCCGCAACGGTCGTTACCACGACAGCGGTTCCCGCACGATCGAGAATCAGCAGATGGCGTAGCGGCGAATATTCGAGCACCGTCAGATCAAGTGCGTCCTGTACGCCGCGCGCATCGCCCACATCAGGGTCATGCAGCTCGATATCCTCAGGACGGATAGCGACAGTCGCCGTTCCCGCCGGCATGTGAGCAAAATTGAGCAGCGTGGGCGGCAGCAGGTTGATCGGCGGAGAGCCGAGCCGCTGCGCAGCGCTCAGCGACACCGGATTTCCATACACCTCGCGCGGCGTGCCGAGCTGCACGAGACGCCCCTGGTCAAGAATGCCGATGCGATCCGCGAGCGTGGTCGCTTCGACCTGATCGTGCGTGACATAGAAGATCGTTGCGCCGATCGTACGATGCAGGCGCTTGAGTTCGATACGCAACTCTTCACGCAGCTTCGCATCGAGCGACGACAGCGGCTCGTCCATCAGAAACACCTTGGGTTGCCGCACGAGCGCGCGCCCTATCGCCACGCGCTGCATTTCGCCGCCGGACAGATGCGTCGCCATGTTGTCGAGCTTTGATTCCATGTGCAGCATCTCCGCGACCGCGTGAACGCGAGCACGCACGTCCGCCTCGCTGCTTCGCCTTCTTGGCGAGCGCAACGGAAACGCCAGGTTGCCGAACACGGTCAGATGTGGATACAGCGAATACTGCTGGAAGATGAACGCAACGTCGCGATCAGACGGATGCACGCCGGTCGCAATGCCACCGTCGATCAGCACGTCGCCCGTATCCGGCCGCTCCAGGCCGGCGATCAGACGCAGCGTCGTGGTCTTGCCCGCACCGCTCGGCCCGAGCAGCACCACGAACTCGCCGTCCTTCACATCAATCGAAAGATCGTCGACCGCGACGATATCGCCAAATCGCTTCGACACATTGCGCAACTGGATTTCAGCCATAAGGCTCTCCGTGTGCAGGAATCGTGTTAGCGGCGCCCGGCAGCAGCCGGCCGCTCTGCGCGTCGTACAACAGCGTGCGTTCCTTGCGAAACGACAAACCCACCGGCGATCCGGCAGGCAAACCATCGTCTTTTCCCACCCGCACCCTCACCACGCCCAGCGCGGTCTCGACCACCAGCACCTGATGCGAACCGAGATATTCATCGGCAATGACCTTGCCGCGCAGCGGGCCGTGCTGATCGATCGCCACATGCTCGGGACGAATGCCCAGTAGCACGCGTTCGGCGGCGGCTTCGCAGGGCGGTACCGGGACTTGCGCGCCGTGCAGGCGGACTTCTTCGTGGCCCGCGTCCACGCCACCATCGACTGGTAGGAAATTCATCGGCGGACTGCCGATGAAGTTGCCGACGAACACCGTCGCCGGAAAGTGATAGATCTCGTGCGGCGGACCGGCCTGCAGCAACTCACCCTTGTTCATCACGACGATGTCGTCGGCCATCGCCATCGCTTCGCTCTGATCGTGCGTAACATAGACGGTCGTGGCGGCCAGCGCGTTATGCAGCTTGCGCAACTCGAGACACATCAGCTCGCGGAAATCCGCATCGAGCGTGCCGAGTGGCTCGTCCATCAGAAACGCCTTCGGCTGCCGCACGATCGCGCGGCCCAGCGCCACGCGCTGCCGATCGCCGCCAGACAGCCCACCGGTCTTGCGATCGAGAATCTTCTCGATACGCAGCATGTGCGCAGCCGCAGCCACTCGTGCCGCGATCTCTTTGCGCGACACATGCTCGTTCTTCAGCGGAAAAGCGATGTTATTGCGCACTGTCATATGGGGATATAGCGCGAACATCTGAAAGACGAACGCGATATCGCGCTGACGTGCGCGCAATGCCGTCACGTCCTCACCGTCGATCAAAATCTGGCCGGAGGTCGGCAACTCGAGGCCGGCAATCATTCGCAGCGTGGTGGTCTTGCCGCAACCCGATGGACCGAGCAACACGACGAAGCGCCCGGCGCCGATCGTCAGACTGGTGTCGCGCACCGCGACGAAGTCGTCGAAGCGCTTGTGAAGGTTGGCAAGAACGATCGTGGACATGGTGTCAGTCCGGGAAATGGCTGGTCACGACGAACGCGAGCGCGCCTATCAGGATGACCGGAAACGACCATGTGAACAACGTCAGCGAAAACGGCTGCACTAGCATCGCCACGCCGAGACCAATCAGTGCAGTCGACACTGCTTCGCTGTAGCCACGGCGCAGATAATGTTTTTGCGGCAAAACGAAGTTTCGTTTCATTTGCGCACCGCTCCGAAGGTGATGCCGCGCAACAAGTGTTTGCGTAGCACCACAGTGAAGATAAGGATAGGCAGCACGAAAAGCGTCGTCGCCGCCGCGACGGCCGGCCAGTCCTGCCCGCCTTCGCCGATGATGAACGGAATGAACGGCGGCATGGTCTGCGCATCGCCGCTTGTAAGCAGTGACGCGAACGCGTACTCGTTCCACGCGAAGATCAGGCAGAAAATCGCGGTCGCGGCGATGCCGGTGATCGCCTGCGGCAGCACCACTTTGACGAAAGCCTGCAGGCGCGTGTACCCGTCGACGAGCGCCGCCTCCTCGTATTCGCGCGGAATCTCGTCCATGAACCCCTTTAGCAGCCATACCGCCAGCGACACATTCACCGCCGTATACAGCACGATCATGCCGACATAGCTGTCGCTCAAGCCCAGTGCCCGATACATCAGGTAGATCGGAATGGCGACCGCGATCGGCGGCATCATGCGCGTCGACAGGATGAAGAACAGCAGGTCGTCGGCGAGCGGCACCTTGAAACGCGAGAACGCATAAGCCGCCAGCGTGCCGAGAAACACTGCGAGAAAGGTCGAACCGAAACCGATCACGAGCGAATTCACGAAGCGCGGCAGGACCTTCGAGGGTCCCGCGATGACCATGTTGCGCTTGCGCACATCACGCTCATACCAGGTCCGCGCGGGCGGCAGACTGGCGATGAACTCGGGCGTCTGCCGTGAACGAATCGTGAACAGGTTCACATAGCCTTCCATCGACGGCTGAAACAGCACGACAGGCGGATAGGCAATCGCGTCTTCCTGCGTCTTGAAACTCGTCAGGAAGATCCACACCATCGGCAAGGTTGCAAGCAGCGCGTAAGTGATGACAACCGCCGCGGCGAAGCGCTTGCCGCGTGGCGATGACGCCACCACCGAATATTGGGTCGTAGTCGGTCTCATCGCTGTTTCACCCGATTGAGCGCCTTGACGTAGATGTTCGCCGCACCGAACACCGTGACGAACAGAATGATCGCCAAAGCCGATGAATAGCCCGTCTGCCATTTCTCGAACGCGGCACGCTTTAAGGTGATCGACACGGTTTCGGTGACCGAACCCGGGCCGCCCGAAGTCAGCAGGTTCACCATGTCGAACATCTTAAAGTTCTCGATACCGCGAAACAGCACGGCGAGCATCAGGAACGGCAAGGTCATCGGCAATGTGATCGACCAGAACTGCCGCCATGGTGTGGCGCGATCCACTTCGGCCGCTTCGTAGATGTAGTCGGGAATCGACCGCAGGCCCGCGAGGCAGATGAGCATCACATAGGGGGTCCACATCCACGTATCGACCATCACGATGGTCCACGGCGCGAGCGACACGTCGCCGATCATTTGAAATGAGCCGGGCGCAATGCCGGTGAAGAAGCCGACGATATCGTTGAAGAGGCCCGTTTGCGGTTGCAGCAGAAAGGTCCAGAAGTTGCCCACGACTGCCGGTGACAGCATCATCGGCAGCAGGATCAGCGTGGTCCAGAAGCTATGACCGCGAAACTGCCGGTTGATCAGCAACGCGAGGCCGAAACCCAGTAGAACCTCTAGCCCGACCGACCAGAACACGAAACGCGCCGTCACCTGCATCGCGTACCAGATGTCTTCGTCGGTGAGAATGTCGACGTAATTGTCGATACCGACAAAGCGCGCCGGCACACTCGGCATATTCGACTTGAAGTTCGTGAACGACAGACGTAACGCCCAGATCAACGGAAAGATGTTGATCGCGAGCAGCAACAGGATTGTTGGAAGGATGAACAGCCACGCAATGGTTCTGTCCGATAACCCGGCCAGACGTGTGCGCGCACGCGCCGACGTCCGCGACTCCAGCCCCGCCGATGAAAAAGGCTTGTTTGCCAACATGCCCGGCTCCTTTAAGCGGACCGGCGGCATCCGTGCAGGGGTCGCCGGTCCAGTCCTGGATGCACGCTAATTCTTCCCTTCGGCCTTGAAAACCTTGTTCCAGTCTTTGACCAGCAGATCGAGCGCCTCCTTGGCCGTGCCCTTGTCGGCCACCACATAGTCATGCACGCGCTTTTGCATGTCGAGCAGCAGTTCTGCATAGGCGGGTTCAGCCCAGAAGTCTTTCACGATCGACATCGACTTCAGGAATGCCGGCGCAAAAGGTGCACTCTTCGGAAAGTCGGGCGCATCCACCACCGACTTCGCCGCCGAATAGCCGCCTAACTGCCACCATTTCTTCTGCACATCGGGTTGCGCGAACCACTTGATGTATTCAAGTGCGTCTTCCTTGTGGTCCGAGTACGACACGACCGAGATGCCCTGTCCGCCGAGCTGCGTGAACTGCTTGGTCTCACGCGGATTCACGAAGAAGCCGATCTTGTCGCCGCCGACGTTCGGGTCTTTGTAGAGTCCTGGGAAGAATGCAAACCAGTTCATCTGCATCGCCACCTGGCCGGACTTGAAGGCGTCCAGTCCTTCCTGCATGTACGCGTTGGTCATGCCGGGCGCCGTGCAGCACTTGTAAAGCGCCTTGTAATACTCCAGCCCCTTGACCGCCTCCGGCGAATTGACGAAGCCATCCAGGTGATAGGGCTTCCTGGGATCTTCGTATTGGAATCCGAAGTTGTAAAGCGCATTGGTCACCCCCATCGTGATGCCTTCAGACCCGCGCTCGGTAAAGATATAGGCACCGTATACCGTCTTGCCATCGATCTTGCGGCCCTGAAAGAACTCCGCGGTTTGCTTGAGTTCGTCCAGCGTGGTTGGCGGTTCGAGTTCACGTTTATATTTCTGCTTGAACTCGGCGCGTAACTCAGGGCGCGCGAACCAATCCTTGCGATAGGTCCAGCCGACCGCGTCGGCCATTGCCGGCAACGCCCAGTAGTTCGGCGTATTCTTTGGCCACTCCGCATAACCGACGACGGTCGCCGGCACGAAGTCGTTCATCGATATCTTGTTCTTCGCGAAGAAATCGTTGAGCTTGACGTAGTGCCCGTTGACCGCTGCGCCGCCTATCCACTGGCTGTCCCCAATGATCAGGTCACATAGTTTGCCATGCGAATTAAGTTCGTTGATAAAGCGATCGGCGTAACTCGTCCAAGGCACGAACTCGAACTTCATCTTGATGCCGGTTTTGGTCGTGAAATCCTTGGACAGTTCGACGAGTGCATTGGCCGGGTCCCATGCCGCCCAACATAAGGTCAACTGCTTTTCCTGTGCTTGCGCGCCCGTTGCCATGCCGAGTCCCAACGATACCGTGGCCGCCGCCATTACCCTTGCTGACGTAAGACGTAACATTGTCTTCTCCTTGTCTTTTTCGGGTCTCCAACCTGTTGTGGAACAGCGCCCATGCGCCGGGTGCTGCGTTTTGGCTCCAGCGGATTCAAACGCAAATCCGTGTGTCGCGAGCTTCAGGCATGCGCATTCTCACGAAGATAGATCCGGGTTTCCGGCGTTGGGATGGCGAGCGCGCCACGTACGTCGTTAAGAAAATTGATGGCGGCGAGGCCTGCCCAATGAACGATGCCGCGCACATCCTGATCGAGGATGACGTCGATCGCGCGCTCGGACAGTTGCGCGCGAGTCTCCGCGGTGCATTCATGCCCGATCAGTACCAGGCGTGCCTTGTCGCCCGATTCCTGCAATGCCGTTGCGATGCCTGAGATGCCGCCACCTGTCACATAAACCCCGACCAGATCCTGGTAACGTGCGAGGAGGCCCTGCACGGCCAGACCTGCGCCGTCGTCATCTTCGGCGAAGTCCGGTTCGGCAATCCAGCGCAGATTGCGAAAGTCCTCTTCCAGCACCTGCGAAAAGCCGGTGCGTCGTTCCAGTTGATCGTGCAGGCGCGACGAGGCCGACAAAATCGCCACCGTGCCGAGTCGCGCGCCGAGAAAGCGACCCATCAATAGTCCTGCGGTGCGTCCAGCAATCCGATTATCGACGCCGACATACGCAGCCCGGCGACTTGCGGGCAGATCGGAGAACACCGTGACAACGGGTACGCCCGCATCGCTCATATCTTCAACAAGGCGTTCGACCGCTGGGTAGTCGAGCGGCACAAGCACGAGTGCGTCGTAGTCGATCACCTGCTCAGAGAAAGCAATGGTGTCTCGATGAGTGGTGAAATCGCAGCGGTAGAACGACGGAATGATGCGGTGCTCGCGAAAGAAGCTCGCGGACAGCGCGATATTGCGCTCGACGTGGTCGAGGAAACGCGAGTTGACCTGAGGCAAAACGAAGGCCACCCGATACGTGTTGATCTTGGCTGGGCGACCGCGACTTGCCCGTTCATCGCGCAGGGCCGCCAGCGCGAGATGGACACGATCTGCAGTTTCCGGACGCACAGCCTGATCTTCGCGCAACACACGATCGACCGTGGCTACACTCACGCCCGCACGACGCGCAATCATCATACGTGTAGCCGGCATGTGTCTCTCCGGTGCCGAACCAGAAGATTTGTGTCAAATCAAGATAGTTTTTGCCGGGGAAAATGCAAGTTTTTTTGCGGCAATAAACGCATCATTCTTGACGGCATCGGGGAATCGCGGCTCGGCTTTCATGAGTGAACGTATGAATCGCCTAAATCAGTGGACGGTGCGCTGCACAAGAAACTTGCCGGTCAACTGCCTCGCATCGCATAGGGGGAACGCTGCGCGGGAGGCGATCGATGCCTCATTCGTGGTTGTGGCAATGACGTACGCCGTGCCCACAAGCACCCGCACCAGTGATACTTGCTCGTCGGACAGCACCCGACCCAGGCTGTGTGGAAACGCAGAAATGATCTCGATGCACGCAGCTCGAGCATCGACCAGAGCCTTTGGCAATTCGTGTAAGGCTCAGTCCGTCAATGGCGAACCGCTGAAGGGCTCTAAGGCTCTTCAAATGGCTATTGTTTGCTTGTCTATAAGGCAACACTTCCAATCATCGCAAATTGAAGCTTGGCAAATCGGGGCGTCCATATACAGACAGTCGTCGGTTCCACTACAACGTTTAGCTAATCGCTCGTTGCGATCGGCAGCCGGTTGCTGAAGACGATCTGGTGCATCTGGTCACCGCCGCGAACACCTCATGCCGAGTCGCGGCGGACCTCAATTGCCATTCAGCAGGGATTGGCACCCGCTTCACCGCAGTCGATGTGGCGGCGATTTCTCCCGTCGTGCGGTGTCGGCAGGTAGGGGAAGACCGTGTAGATGCCGTTCGTGGTCAAGTTGCTGCCTTCGGCACCGATGTTGAAGTTCACGCCATCACCCAGCAACAGGTTGCCCGTCGACGCGCCTGTCAGCCGGCCCGCAATGACCCGCAGCGCGATATCGGTCACATCGTCATTCGGGCGCCGCCCATTGGGCCAGCCCGCGTTGTCCCCGGCAAGCACGCCGAGGCGACGCTGCTGCGCAGGTGGTGTCGGAGAAACACCCAGATTAAGCCGCAGAAGTTCCGAGCAATCGCGTGCGCCGCACGTCCCAGTCTGCGGTTGGGAGGGATACTTGAGAAGCACGTTGACCAAATCGGTCCGGTTGGTCGTCGGAATCGTCAAGCCGAACCGGAGGTTGAGTGCGGTCGCCAGCCTGGAGTTGAGATAGAAACCCAGGAATTGCGCTTCGTTGGCCGGATTGGTCATGTTCCATTTGTCTTTCGTATCGGTCCCAATGATCAGTTCGTTGACAAGTGGATTGCCCATGCGGGACACCTGCACCCAACGTCCGGCGTTGTCCTCATCGTCGCCCGTCCCGCGGCCTTCCCGGCGCAATGTGGACACATACGCGCCGATTACGGCATTGGGCTTGGACGTCACCGTGCTGATTGGCACTTCGATCGCAATGGTGCTGATGTTGAAGCCGGAGAATGTGTCGTTGCCAAAAGGATTCACGTGATCGTTTGCATCCTCCGCCGCCGTCAACACAGGTGGCGTGCGGCGAAGATTCACCGTGTCGAACACTGCGCCCAGGTCGATGTAGAACGTCTCACCGCGCTGGCCGGCGAAGACCTTGCCGCCGTTCGCCAGCAAGTAGATACCCTGTGCGGCTAGCGCCTCGTAATTGGGCATCGTTAGCGGTCCCAGGTTGGACGGGACCGCGAACATCGTCTGGGTACCCAGGTGGGTGCGCTCGCCGTGACGCACTTGCGTCACCGTGTAGCTCTGGCGCAGGATCAGGCCGTCCGAGCCCGGTCCGTCGAGCGCAGTGATCGGCGGCAGCGCGGCGTATGACAGCGGCAGCTGTTGGTTCGCCAGGGGCCCGCGCAATTCGGTCTTGAAGCGGATATCGTAGACCAGGTCGTCGGCCTTGCCGTTGCCATTGGTGTCGACGTTGATGCGATAAATCACGTCATCGCCGAAATTGAAATAATTCGGTCCAGCGCCAGGGTCCTGCATGGGAATCACGTTCAAAATGAAAACGACGTTGTTAGGGTTCGTCCAACTCCGGAACATGTAAAAGTCGGTGTTGTCGGCGGTCGGGTCGTTCGCAATCAGGGGTGCCTCGCGGTGACTGGCAGCGTGCGTTCCACTGCCGCAAAGCGCAGCGGCGCAAAGCGCGACGGCCCCCATGATGCGGGCAATAGATGTCATGATGTTCTCCTTCAGGTTATAAACGGGCGGCCAACGAGCCAAATATGGCGACGTCAAGTGCGCGCTCGACTAGCCAGATCATGGCGATGGTCGCGGTCACCGCTGAGCCGCCGGCAAGCACCACGCGCCGGTATGCCCAGGTTGACCGCAACGAGAACGCCAGTGGCAGATAAACGAATACGATGGCGAGTTGCCCTGCTTCGACGCCGAGATTGAATCCGGCGAGCGACAGCGCAAGCGAACCGGCCGGCAAGCCGAGGTCGTGCAGCGCACCTGCAAAGCCCAATCCATGCAGCAGCCCGAAGCCGAACGCCGCAATCCAGCGTCCGCTCGCCACGCATGGAAACAGGTTATTCAGCGCCGCCAGCACTACCGACAAGGCGATGCCCGATTCAACGAGCCGCGAAGGCAGCACGACGATCGATAGCGCCGCGAGCGTGAGTGTGATGGAGTGCGCCACCGTAAACGCGGTCACAACCTTGGTGACATCGATGAATGCCCGGCGAAACGATGTGCCGGGCTGCCATGCATGCCCCTCACGAATCAGCACCGCAGGCAGCAGCAGCGAGAGCAGGAACAGGATGTGATCGTATCCGGTCCAGATGTGCCAGACGCCTTCGTTCAGATACATCGCGAACTGCGTCAACGGCCCGCCGGTATCGATGCCGACAATGCGGTGCGGCGCGTCAGCGCTAAATACGACGCTTCGGCTCTTGCCGTCCTCGACGAAGTTGAGAAGTCCCCGATGCTGGGGATCAAGGCCTTCGAACAGCCGGTAATCGATAGAAAGTGTTGGGCTCGCCCGCGGACATTGTCCGGTGAACGTCAGCACCGCGTAGGTGCCATCGGTGTGCGAGTCGATCAGTTGCCCGGTCGGTTCGAGCGCACAAAGCTTGCCGGCGGAGGATACCTGGAGGTGTGCAAGCGCATACGCCGCAATATCGCGCTTTCGCGCACGTACTTCACCCCACGTGATGTCTCCGTCGCCGTTCTCATCGAGCCCAAGCGCGTTGTCGAGGTCGCGTAGCGCGATATCCCACTGACCGCGAAGCGCTTGCCCGCTGCGCTCCAGCGTGAGGTAGGCGTCGCTTGCCTTATGCGCAAAGACGGGCGCCATCAGCAACGCGAGCGCAAAGGCGAGGACGACGCGTCTCATTGCCGCGCCCGCAGCAGCGTGGCGATCGCCGCATCTTCGAGATGCGTTGCAGCGACCCAGTCGGATGCGATTTTTAGGGCATCAACATCGCCGGCCGCACGCGCGGCTTCGATCAGAATCCGCAGATCTGACGGCTCGCGCTGGACCAACCAGTTCTCGCGCGCGAGAATGAGTGCCGCTTTGGCGTCATGTTCCACAGTGAGACGAAAGCGCGCCTCTTCTCTGCGATGCAGGCTATCCCCGCGACGACGCGCGGCGTCGAAGCGCGCCGAGAGATCCTCACGGTGCGCAGTGAATGACTCGCGCAATTCCGGTAGCTGTTGCTCGGCCAGCGCTAAACGAAGCAGTAGCGCGTCGTTTTTCGTCGCGTCACGCAAAAGCGGCAGCAACTCCCGCGGACGACCCCGGTCCAGCAGAAAATCGGCAAACGCCCCCTGCAGATAAGCGTCACGCGGATCGAGCGCAAGTGCGTTGCGGAAATGTCGCTCGGCTGCATCGAAGTCGCCGCGGCGAGCGGCAATTTCCGCGGCGAGCGTCGACGCCCACTCGCGCAGGTCCAGATTGCCGACACCTTGCGCAAGCACCTGCACGAGCGCCCCGTATGCGCCGGCTGCGTTGCCGGTCAGGCTCGCCGGTGTCGCATCGCACCCGATGACGACGATGGGCGCAACGTATCCCTTCAGTTGCTCGCAGTCATGCCGCGCGTCCGCGTAGCGCCCGCGCACGCCGAGCACTGTGGCGCGCGTCAGCCGCGCCTGCGCGAGCGCTGGCTCCGCGGCCAGTAACCGATCCAGATCGGCAAGCGAGCCTTCGAAATCATGCTGGCTTTGCTTGAGCGTCGCACGAAGCAATAACGCGGCCGGCGGCACATCCTCTGCGCTCCACCACGGCGCTAGCGCCGCCTGCGCCTGGCCGAAGAAGCGCGGATCGCCGAGCCTCCGCCCCGCTTCGAGAGCGCGACGCACGACGGACACTGCGAGGTTGAGATTGCGCGGGTCCATCATCAGCGTCGCGCGCATGCGCTTCAGTTGTGCGAGCGCCGGATCGTTTTTTTCCGGGAGATGTTCGAGCACCACTCCGTCGCTTTCGGGTACATACGGCTTCGCCCAACTCTCGCCCGAGATCATGACAAGCGCGGCTACTACCGGGACGAATCGCCAACCTGACATCGACCTTCCCCCTCTGCATTGGGTTTTACGCGCAAGGTCCCGATCCGGATGCAGCCGGCGGTCACTGTTGCTTCCAGCGTCTTGCTTTTGGCTGCGCAATTTGGGCGTCCACCACGTCAGCGTGGGCCAGCACGATGGGCTCATGCCTCACATCCGGAGTCATCGAGGCTGGGCGTGGGTGGCCAAGTCGCTCAATACCCTTCTCTTCGGAGGCACCATCTAATTCTGGGTGTATGTAATGCCCACTTTCCTTGGTAGACGTCCGCTGCTGCCGACTACCTCGTCGCCCTGCCCGAGTCGCTCCAAAGAGCGAATACCCGATCGGGATTAAATAAACCGCTGTTATTATTTTGGTTACCGATCTGGTAATCCCTATTTTCAGCGGCCCGCTAACTCGACCGTGCTTCTAGCAAGTGCGGCAGCGTTTGCTAGAAGCACCGCCGGCGTCGAGCCTCGCCGAAAGTACCGATCCATGTCGCCCATGTTTATTAGCCAGAGGTAAAGACGGCTTCGCTCGACGTTAATGTCGTTCTGTGATGCGCTTCACCACAAAGCGCACACGCGAATGGCCTTGTGGGGGTTCGAGTTGCTTTTTTTTTAACCTTTCCGGTTCGACGATGGTGAGGTTATAGGCAACTTTTCAATGACATTCCACGCCTGCATCTGTCATGAGCCGTCAATACGTCGATATCTTCGGCCACATTGCGGGGGCCCGCCGCCCTGGCCAGAGAGACATTCGCGCACAAGCGCGGGAAGGCTGGCCGCTGGCCGCACATGGCCCGAGCGCGGCCCTGATTCGCTCGGCCGTAGCCGACCCACTGCGGCCATTCGACGCTACGTTAACTGAACGGCCATTCCCGGGGATAGAGCTGACGATCAGATGGTCCGTCGGAGGCTCGGGGAACGGCAAGAATGTCAGCGGCACGCCCGGCGCAGTCGGCAAAGCTGCGCGTCTGCGTCGACTTTCTCGAACAGAAACTCGCGTATGGGGAGATCGCATTGTGGAAGACGTAGGGGCCAGGCCCATTCTCCGCACGACAAAGGCAGAAGCTCTCGCGACGCCACGACAACCGACGTCGCGTGAAACGTCAGCGCAGACTGCGGAATAGCTGAGCGACCAGATCGCGCAGCCAGCGATTTCCCGCTTCGTGGTGATAGCGGGCGTGCCAGTGCTGCCGCACCGCAAATCCCTCCACCGGTATCGGACATGGATGCACCGACAAGTCATTCACCTTCGCCAGCGTCTCGCCGATATGCCGCGGCAGCGTGGCAATCAGATCGGTGCTCTTGATGATGGCCCCGAGCCCGAGAAAACCCGGTAACTCGAGTACGACGTCCCGCTCAACGTGTTCGCGCACAAGCGCCTGCTCTAGCAGTTGCGCCCCGGTCCCTGCCGCGATGGCGACGTGGCCTTCCCCGCGGTACTGCTTAAGGCCCAGCTTTCCGCGCACTCGCGGATGAGGCTTATTCATCAAACACACCCAGTCCTGCGTGTACAACTGCTGCTGGTAAATGCCGCCGCCGAGCCAGGGCACATGACCGATCGCAAGGTCTGCCTCACCTGATTCCAGCGCGCGTTCGGTATTGCCGTCGATTCTGGCCGCTTCGAGGCGGATCCCCGGCGCGTGCGCGCGCACGTGCGCCAGCATGCGCGGAAGAAGCGTGATGTGGCTCGCGTCGGTCATGCAGATGCGGAACCGCCGCTTTGCGGTGGTGGGATCGAATGCAATCTCCCACGCAGCGAAGCGCCGCAGTGATTCGAGAATCTCCCGGCACGGACCGATCAACGCATCGGCTTGCGGCGTCGGCGCCATGCCGCCAGGCGTACGTATGAACAGCGGGTCTTGCAGATGCTCTCGCAAACGCCCGAGCCAGATGCTGATCGTTGGCTGACTTTGTCCGAGCTGCTCCGCGACGCGCGTGACGCTGCGGACATCGTAGAGAAGATCGAAGAGCTGCAGCAGCTTCAGATCGGGGAGTTCTGCCGGGTTCATAGCAATATTGTCTGGCGCAATGACGTCATTGTATCCATTGCATTGCGGACATGAGCACCAAATCGTATCTTGGTCTCCAGATCAAGGAGACGGCAGTGAAGATTGCGATTTTAGGTGCGGGTGCTCTGGGCTGTGCCATCGGCGCGGCGCTGACCGAAGGCGGCAACGAAGTCTGGTTGCTGAACCGCTCGGTGGCGCATGTGGAGGCCATGCGGCGCGATGGTCTGTGCGTGGACGACGCGAACGGCTCGCGTCGTGTGAAGGTAAAAGCGACGACGCGTGCCGCCGAAGCCGGCGCCGTCGATCTGGTGGTCGTGCTGGTCAAGTCATTCCATACCCATGCAGCGATGCGCGGCGCGCTGGACCTGATCGGACCCGATACGCTGGTCCTGTCGTTGCAGAATGGCCTTGGGCACGAAGATGTGCTCGCCGACATCGTCGGGCGCGAACGCGTACTGGCCGGCAAGACGTACGTCGGCGGCGTGATGCGCAATCCAGGGCATATCGAGTCAGGCGTTGCTGGCAAGGCGACCTATATCGGCGAACTCGATGGCCGGATAACCTCCCGCGTGACGGCGATCGCTGAAACCTTCAATGCCGCCAGACTGGCCACCACGGTCAGCGACAACATTGTCGGCACGATGTGGGACAAGCTGCTGGTCAATGTCGCAACCGGCGCGCTGTCGGGCACCACGGGCCTGACCTACGGCCAGCTATACGACGAACCGCTTCTGAAAGCGGCCGCGCTCGCGGCGGTCACCGAAGCGATCGCGGTCGCCCACGCCGCCGGTGTAACGCTCTCCACAACGGATCCTGAACGCCCGTGGAACCTGGCAGGCGAAGGACTTTCGTCGGGGTTCAAGACCTCGATGCTGCAAAGCCTCGAAAAAGGCTCCATCACCGAAATCGACTTTATCAACGGCGCGGTTGTGCGCTGGGGACAACGGCACGGCGTGCCGACGCCCGTCAACGCGACGCTGGTCGCGTGCATCAAGGGCATCGAGCGCGCCATGATCGACCGACAACACAGGGAGACAACCGCATGAACGGCAGCAAAGCTTATCTGGAGCATGTCGCCATCTGGGTGAAGGACATCCACTGGCACATCCGGTTTTTCGAAGACGTTCTCGGCATGACGATGCGCGAGGTCGACGGCACCGTCGATGAACCACGACAGTACTGGACGCTCGGCGGTTTGCAGTTCATCCATAACCCCAAGCATGACGCGCCTGAAGGTCGCCTCGGACACCTCGGAGTGATGTGTGAAGACATGGAGGCCGCGCTGACTGCCGCGCAAAAGTATGACGTCAGCGAAATGCCACAGGGACGCAACTGGTTGCGCCTCCCGGACGGCCTCGCCGTCGAACTGATCCAGGCCAAGCCCGCATCGTGCGTGGCGCGAGCACTGGGCATTAATCCACGCTCGGAGGTTTGAGATGCCGATCGTCGATAAATATTGGGACGATGCCCGCGAGGGTGACGAGTGCGTGAGCCCGAACTACACGGTAACGAAGGAACGCATTCTGGCCTATGCAGACCTGACAGGCGATCACACACCGGTTCATGTGGACGAGGAATACGCAAACGCGAGCCACTTCGGTTCGATCGTTGCACACGGTCTGTTCGGCCTGTCTATCGCCGATGGGCTCAAGACCCAGAGCGACTACCGCTTCCTGCCGGGTATGTCGCTCGGCTGGACGTGGGACTTCAACCTGCCGATCAAGGTCAACGACGTGCTGCACGTGAAATTCCGTGTGGGCACGATGCGCGCGAGCAGGAGCCGTCCCGACTGGGGGATCGTCGTACTGCCGTCCGAACTGATTAATCAGGGCGGAAATGTCGTCCAGCATGGCGAGCATCGTCTGATGGTGCCGCGCCGCCCGGGAGCATTCTGATGCAAGCACGCCCTCTCGAAGGTATTCGCGTCGTCGATTACAGCCATTTTCTGGCCGGTCCGTATGTTGGGCGCTGTCTTGCGGCGCTCGGTGCCGAAGTCATCAAGGTCGAGCGGCCCGGCAGCGGCGATGCGGGCCGTCAGCACGCCACTGTGCTCGACGACGAGCAGAGCGGCTACTTCCTGCAACTGAACATGGGCAAGCGCGGCGTCAGCGTCGACATGCGGGACCCGCGCGGCAAGGAGTTCATGCAGCGGCTGTGCGATTCGGCGGACGTGTTCGTCGAGAACTACCGGCCGCGTGCGCTGAACAAACTCGGGCTCGGTTATGACGAACTGTCCGCGCGAAATCCGAAACTGGTGTACTGCTCGATCTCGGCCTACGGCCATACGGGACCGGACGCGCATCGCGCCGGTTTCGGTCTGATCGCCGAAGCGAAGAGCGGGATCATGCAGATGATCGGCAATCCCGGCGAGCCGCCGCCACTCATGCGTATCTCGCTTGGCGACATGTACACCGGCATTCACGCGGTGGCGGCGATCAATGCCGCGCTGCTCGGTCGCGTGAAGAGCGGCCGCGGCCAGCACATCGACATGGCACTCTATGACACGCTGGTGTCGATGCACGAATACGCGGTGCAGTGCTACACGATGCAAGGCATCCTGCCGGAGCAGTCCGGTCACGACATGCCCGCGTCGACGCTTTATGGCGTGTTCCGTGCCGCCGACGGCGACCTCGTAATCGCGGCCCAGGTGGACGACGCGTGGAAGCGCTTCGCCGCCCTGGTCGAGTCGCATGGAGGACCGGCCGGTTTCGGCACCGACACGCGCTATCACACCCTCGCGGGACGCAATGCGAACCGATTGGACATTCTGTCCCTCGTGAAGCCCTGGGCGGCAAGCCGACCGGTCGTGCAGGTGCTTGAGCTGCTGGATGGTATCGATGTGCCTTGCGCGAAGGTGCAGCGCATTGACGAAGTGCTTGTCGATCCGCAGATCGTGGCGCGCGGCATGATGGTCGAGCAGGAGCACCCGCGCTACGGCAAGTTGCGCCTGCCGAACCTGCCGTTCCGTTTCTCCGACTGCGACACGACGATCAGCGAGGTCGCGCCCGATCTCGGTCAGCACAACGTCGAAGTGGCGCAATCGCTTGGCTTCGGCGCTGCCGAGATCGACGCGATGCAGACAGAAGGTGTGCTGTATTCAAAAGTGAGGTCACGATGACTGACCAGTACGCGGTGATCGGCAACCCGATCGGCCATACGAAATCCCCACTGATCCACGGTCTCTTCGCGCAGGAGACACAGCAGGACATGTCCTATACGGCAATCGAAGGACCGTTGGAGCCGCAGGACGCGTTCGCCTCGACCGTGCGCGCGTTCATCGCAGCTGGCGGCAAAGGCATGAACGTGACTGCGCCATTCAAGCTGGAGGCGTTCGCGATGGCCGACGAACGCAGCGAACGCGCGGCACTGGCCGGTGCCGCCAATGCGCTGAGCTTCAGCGACGGCCGGATCGTCGCTGAGAATTTTGACGGTGTTGGTCTGGTGCGCGACATCGAAGTCAACCTGAACCTGCCGATGGCCGGCAGGCGCGTGCTGATCCTCGGCGCCGGTGGGGCGGTGCGTGGTGCATTGCTGCCATTCCTTGCCGCGCGACCTGCTGAACTGGTCGTCGCTAACCGGGACATTGCCAAGGTTCGGGCGCTGGTCGAACAAGTCGCTACGAGCGGTCCGCTTGCCGCCTGCGGGTACGGCGACCTTGAGGCGATGGGACAGTTCGACCTGGTGGTCAACGCGACGTCGGCCAGCCTTACCGGTGATCTGCCGCCTGTCCCACCGAGCGCTTTCAGTCCTGCAGGCACGGCTTACGAACTCGCCTATGGCAAGCGCTTGACGCCCTTCCTGAGACTCGCGCGCAATGCGGGCGTACTGGGTGTCGCGGACGGTGTCGGCATGCTAGTGGAGCAGGCGGCGGAAGCATTCGACTGGTGGCGAGGCTTGCGGCCCCAGACCCGTGCGGTGATCGACCGGCTCACGGTGCCGCTGGATTGAAAGTGCAACCGAGTGGCGAATGAAAAAGATCCTGATGCTTCACGGTCGGTATTCCAGAATCGCTGCATCGCATGAACCCGAACGGCGGCATCTAGTCAGCCTTCACCCCTCGCATGCAAGCCGCTCCTTGCTTTACGACGGCTGCGCTCGCGGCCGTATAGTCTTCCGAGAACGCTCGCTGCGCGAAGCACGGCGCCGATTTCGCGAGCAATGCATCGACCATTTCGAACTGCTTGTCGAATACCCACGGTCGACGTGCGAGTGTACGGTCATTGAGCCAATAGGGACTCCAGTCCCTGGTCGTCTCAAGGATCTCGCGCGCAAATTCGGGCCCATATTCCATCCCCCCTTCAATCACAACGTCGATATATGACTCGACAAGTGGAAATCGCGCGTCCGGTGAAGGAAGTCCCTCGCCCGGCGCCTTTCCTTCTGCCTTTGGCACGTACACCCAGACCGTTCCTTGCGCCGGCAGCGGCTGCCATGACACAGCCTCGATCAATGCGCGGGGCACCTCGACGCGCACATAACCCTTTTCTCGCTCGTCGAACGCGGACATGTCATCGCCCACGGGAAAGATCACTCCGTTGATCGTCATTGGTCCCTCGCCCTCGAACGGGCGACGCAGACCGAGCGCCGTAAACCCCGAGCGTGAGCGGTCACGCCAACTGCGCACGTAGCCGAACGCCGCCGAGACGCGCACAGGAATGGCCGGAGTCGATTTGCCGGCGGTAGCGTTGCGGGATGGCGTATTGATTAGTGAGCCGTAGCCAAAGACAAACTGCGTCGGCTGGTGGGGAAGACGCGTTCCCCAGAAATCGGATGTTTGCGCGTCGACGGCTGAACCAGCAAAAGCCAGAGCCGCAATGAGAATTCGAATGCGTGCCATCGCCGACATCATCACGTCTCCGTCCAATCCATTGCTGCAGATCACGATGTCTGCCCAGATCCGAATCCCAGTCGTCCGTTGGTGACGCCGCTAATGGTCGCCGTCGAAATGTCCGTAGTTGACCGCGTTGGCATGGGCGCCCGGCCGCCAACGAAGCTGCTGGCGCATGACGTCCCTTTTCGAATTCACGTTCTCGCGGCTGCCACGGAGAGAGCCATCGAAGCTCGCTATAGTATCAGTCATGCGAAAACTGCGGGTACCCAGCGTGTGCCGGTGCAAGAGCAAGATAGGCCCCGTTCGGCCTATTTGCAGCCGTTCGTCAGTGCTTTGCCTCGGCACTCGAATGTCCGTCCCGCTCAACCACAACGGCATCCAATCAAAGCGTGTCTAGCTGAAACCCAGTAGCTTGAGGAGCGAGCCAATAAGACCGGTGCCCTTCCACGCAAAGCCAAGAAAGACTGCTCCCACCAGGTTGAGAAGCTTTTTGTTTTTAACAAGCTCGTGGCCCGGCAATGTGTAGAGTAACCTGCTAAGGACCGGCCAGATGACCCGGTGGATAATCATCAACACGGGTATTGCCAAAACCGCGACTATTGCTGCGCCCAACGCCATTCCCGCAGCGAGACACGGTGCGATAAGAAACGTAACAAAATTAATGCCAAGGGTATCGAGCGCAACGAGCGAATATATGGACCCGAAGGTAATGATATTTAAAAATAGAGGGGCGGCGAGAACTGCCGCGTAGTCTTTTGGACGACTACATTGGCGTGACAAGTTACGCAAGAGTCGTCGTAATTTTATGGCTACGTATAAATTTAAAAAGCGTCCGAGGTAGAAGCCGCAAAGGAAGCCCATGATCATGCCCAGTTCCGCCGCGGCTCTTCCTCGAAGCGGTGACCGGGGTTCAGTTGCCAAGTAGCGAATATACTCGTCGATCGTCGTTACTAACCAAAACCACCATACGCCGATGGCGATCCAGACTGCTACCGATTGAGCCACCCTCAATTTTGGACTCAACGCTGGTATTACGGCCGTGCCAATGAAGAAAACTCCGATTCCAATAGCGAGTCTTCTGTCTTCGCCAGCAGAATAAGCAAGAGTGGTAAATAGCGATCCTAAGAAAAAGGCTGAAGAAGCCGTGCGTGCGTCGCGGGAATAATATTTCCGACTGAGGACGAGGTCTAGGCCCGCGAGTGTCTTTCTTGCGCAAAGAATAACCAGCGATTTCTGGCGGGACAGCATTCTTTTTTGAAGGTCGTCGAATTGAATCCACCAATATTCGACTCTGTCATGCAAGCGATCTTCGGAGCATCCTTTGTAGACAAATACGACAATGTAAAACAGGGTCACGCCGATCAGACCCGAAACACCGCGAATGAACCAAACAAGCAATGTCAAGAGCCCTCCCAAACGAGAGTTGCGCCGGTCAATGCATTGTAATGCCGCATAGAGGTTTTGCTTGCAAACCTCGCGAAGAGCGCGGCGAAGCCGAAAAATGAAGACGGACGCCGGCAAAGGCCGAGATACGCGCCATCGGCATCTGGCAAGTTGCGAAGTGAATCAGCGGTTCGAGTGACCGCACAGTATTTCGGGCGAGCGGCAGAAACTGGCCGAACTGAGTCCGACGCTGACGCTGGGGTTACCATCAATGACGTCAACGCAGCAAGCGCAACCCGCGCAGGCACGATTACCAATGTTTCCCTTGCCAACTACGGTGCGGCCGCGATCGAAGACAATGGCCTGACCACGCTGGCGCTGGCGGGTAAAGGCGGTGCCCTGACGCTCACCGACGCGCTGACGGCTCCGACCGTCACCGCGCTGGCGCTGAACGTCAACGGCCTGAACGCAACGAGCTTCGTTGATGCCAACAATGAAATCACGACCTTGAACGTGGTGACAGGCGGCGCCACCGGCTCGACGATCGGCACGGTGACCGACGCCGGCCTGACGACGCTACATGTCTCGGGTACGTAACAGCTTACGATCGGCACCGCGCCGGCCGCCCTCACGTCCGTCGCAGTTAGCGGCGGTGCAGGTGTCAACGTAGCATTGGGTACGTCCGCGAGCTTCGCATCCACGGGTGCGGCGATTTCTAATCGTGGAAAGCAAACAGGACCGCCAACGCAGGCATTGGAGGTGGGTTGCTCACCCGGTGTCGGTACAATCGAAACGCCCGTCTCCGATCGCGGCTGGCACAACGAGAGAGGGACCTACGAAAGCCGGGAACCAATCTCCGAATGAAGAGCCAAGCTCGGCGAAGCGCTATCGCGTTGCAAGCTCGCGCCCTACATATTCGAAACTGAGGCGGAAGCACGCAGCCAACTGCACGGTACGAATTAAACTGACCCCGGCCGGTCTCACGGAGAAAGCCATGCTTCGAGCACTCGCGACGCTGCTCACGTTCCAATGCCTTGGCGAGGGCGTGTCATACGTATTTCGTCTACCCGTCCCTGGACCGGTGATCGGCATGTTGCTGCTGTTCGGCTTTATCCTGTCGCGCCCGCAGGTAGCCGACGCCATCGAGCCGACCGCTCTCGAATTGCTGCGCCACCTGTCGCTGCTGTTCATTCCTGCCGGTGTCGGCATTATGGTTTCAGCCGGCAAGATTCGTGGTGACGCGCTGGCTGTCAGCGTCTCCGTCGCCGTGAGCACCACCGTCGCTATCGTGGTAGCCGCGCTTGTCACCCGCGCGCTGCTACGTCGTCAGCGCGGAGACTCCATCACATCGGACGCGACTCCATGAATGCGATACCAAAGCTTGGCGCGATATGGGTGTATCTTGCCGCGAGTCCTCTGCTCGGCCTGACGATCACGCTGATCGCCTATCTCATCGCTCAGGCCATTTATGCCAAAGCGCGCTTCAACCCGCTCGCCAATCCCGTGTTGACCGCTGTGGCGATGCTCGTTCTGCTGCTCGAAGTCACAGGAACGCCTTACGCGACGTATTTCGAAGGTGCGCAGTTCGTACACTTTCTGCTCGGCCCCGCAACTGTTGCTCTGGCACTGCCCCTTTACCGGCAATGGCCAAAATTGCGGCGCTCGGCGGTGCCCCTGATTGGCGGCCTCGTGGCTGGGTCTCTCGCGGCTATCGTCTCGGCAGTTGGCGTGGCTGCGCTCTTCGGCGCCAGTCATCAAACCATTGCGTCGCTCGCACCCAAATCGGCTACGACACCAATCGCCATGGCGGTCGCGGCAGAAATCGGCGGTATTCCGTCCTTGACCGCAGTCCTTGTCATTTCCACGGGGATCTTCGGCGCCGTCTTCGCGCGTTCAATCCTGAACATGTTGCGCATCGAAGAGACAGCCGTACGCGGATTCGCTCTCGGTGTTGCCTCGCACGGCATCGGCACGGCCCGGGCGTTTCAGGTTAGCGAGGAAATGGGGGCGTTCGCGGGGCTCGGTATGGGACTCAACGGTGTATTTACTGCCTTCATCGTGCCCGTTTTGATGCCTCTCGCTTCGCGCTGGCTTCCTGGCTAACTGGCATCGGCAAGCTTTGGCGGTTGTGGTGCAACTCCGGCGCGTCGGTCTGTTACTCTTGAACTTTTGACGACCACGAGCCAATGAGCAAGCTGAAAGATCTCGAATGGTTGTTCAACGGGCGTCATTTCGACCGCGAAATCATCGTCCTTTGCGTGCGTTGGTATCTGCGCTACAAGCTCAGTCCGCGTGATCTTGTGGAGATGATGGCTGAGCGCGGCCTGTCCCTCGCCCACACTACGATCCTGCGTTGGGTGAAGCGCTACACGCCAAGTTCGTCAAACGCTGGAATCGGTTGGCTACGACAGCCGGTCAGTCGTGGCGGGTCGACGAGACCTACTTGAAGATTCGCGGCAAATGGGCCTATCTCTCCCGCGCCGTTGACCGGGCGGGAAAGACGATCGATTCTCGCCTCAGCGCCAGGCGCGACGTGGCGGCAGCAAAGGCGTTCTTCGCGAAGGCAATCAGGACTCAGGGACGCGCTCCTGAGACGATCACGCTGGACGGCTACGCGGTATCTCATCGGGCGGTCCGCGAGATGAAGGCCGACGGGTCGCTAGCCAGGCGAACGGAATTGCGATCCTCGAAGTACCTGAATAACCTGATTGAGCAGGATCACCGCCACATCAAAGCGCGGGTGAATGTGATGCTCGGGTTCAAGCGGTTCCCCAGCGCCGCCGTTACCCTCTCCGGCATCGAACTGATGCATCGCATTCGCAAAGGCCAGTTCGATCTCACCAGCATGCACCTCAAAGACACCACTTTGCCCTCGATTTGGATGGCGGTTCTTTCAGCTCGTTAAGGTTTCCGAAGCATGGGCGATTTCTTGCCTGCCTACCGAGTTTGCACCGGTGCTCAACAAGCATCTGGATTAACGCCCGGAATGGTTCGCAATGCTCTCTATCGCGGCTGGAAAGAGCCGCTATGGCGCGCTGCCCCAGCAGCCGGATACCTTGTGGCAGCACGATGCCGAATTCACCCAGAAGCCCACGAATCTGATTGGCCAGTGCTGTGCGCGATTTGACCAGCCCGGAGCGTGCGCGATGCAGCGACAGAATTGTCTGTTGCGCCTGCGTCTTGACCGGTACGAAGCGCATGTGAGGTCGTTGTATCGCCTCGCAGATTGCTTCGGCGTCGGCCGCATCAGTCTTGTTACTCTTTACGTAAGGTCGGACGAACTGCGGGGCGATTAGTCGAACGGTGTGTCCGAGCTTCGCGAGTTCCCGGCCCCAGTAGTGCGAAGAGCCGCATGCTTCCATGCCAATTACACACGGTTCGAGCGTTGCGAAATACCGAAGTACATCCGTGCGTCTCAGCTGTTTGCGTACAACGATGTGGCCTTGCAAGTCCACTGCGTGGACCTGCAGCACCTTCTTGGCCAGATCCAGTCCCACAGTCGCTATCTTCATGATGAACTCCTATGCCGTGGATATCACGATCTCTCCACTCTGGCACAAACCTCTCCCCGCGTAGCGGGAGTCGTCCATCACATCACAGCCCTCAGCCGGAGGTACGGGGTGGAGGAATGCGAAGTGCCCATCCCCGGAGGAATTTGGGTGCCCGCCAGGGCGGCTGGGCGAACGTTAAACTTCGGTCTGTTCTGCCATCTGCCATCTATGGCTCAGAGACGCTGTACCAGCGGTTCTAAGCCGCCACCACTGGGCAGGTATCTTGTCGCGGCGCGTGATCCATCAGACGGAAGCGGAATTTCTCACCGAGCTTGCGGCCACCGGCAGTCGTAACGAGCGGATCTTGAAAACGTTGCGCGCCAGGGGCGGCTCGGAAAAACGTGATCCACCGGTCAATCACGCGATCCGTTGCATGTACTTCGGCAAATCGGGTTCGGGCAGCACCGCCAGCACCTTCAAACGCTTCAGCGTGCGTTTTTGCGCGACATGCAGATGCGCGCCTAGCGCTTCGGTTGCAGCGTCGACATTGCCATCGAGCAGGTGCCGCAATACCGCGCGATGTTCCGTTAGCGTCGCCAAGTCGGGATGCAGATTGAAGGCGTTGTGGAACGCATGATTCACCGTTAGCGGCATGTGCGCATGCCCGATCATGCGTAGCAGCTTCTTGTTGTGCGCATGCTGCAGGCAGTCGACGTGCAGTGTGCTCTCAAGCCGCTGCAAGCCATCTGCATCGATCGAATCGGGGTCGCGGATCGCACTTTCGATTTCGGCATACGCATCGGTGAGCACATCTTCCGCGAGCAAGGGCTGGCTGGCGCGAAGCGCGGCCGGCTCCAGCAACATCCGCAGTTCATAGTCCTGCGCTACCGCACGCGCGGTCAGCGGACCGGCAAGCCAGTGCGAGTAAGCGGACTTCTCGATCAGTCCGAGATCGCGAAGTCGGTTCAGCGCTTCACGTACCGTACTCCGACTCACGCCGAATGCTTCTGCAGCGACGCTCTCGTCGATGCGGAAATGACCGAACGCGATCCCGATCGACACCGCCGCTTCGAGCGCGTGATAGATGCGCTCGCTGTTCGACGGCAGCGCTAGCGCAACCGGCGCCTCGCCCAAGCCGAGTGTCGCTTCGGACAACGGTGCCCGTAGCGGTTCTGCGACGCTGCCGTCGGGATGTGCGACCAGGTAGCCGCGCCCTTGGAACGTGTGCACCAGCCCAGCGGCATGCAGCATCTCAAACGCCTTGCGCACCGGCACACGGCTCGTGCCGAAGATCCGTGCGACCGGTGCCTCGACCAACACCAGTCCTGGCGCAACGCGTCCGAGGGCGATCGCCTTTCTCAGGTGGTCGTAGATCAGGCGATAGCGTAGTCGGGTGTCCGCATCGACCGCTGCTTCCGCAAGCGTACAGGGCGGCGGCGAAACCGGAGCACGTGTGCGTCTTGTCATCTTCAGGTTTTCTGTGAGTCGTCAGGCTTGCGTGAATTCATTCCAGCGACGCACCAGGTAATTGTGCTCGTCCATCACGGAGTTCCACACCGCGATTCGGCCCATGCGCGACACATAGTTGCCGCCATCGCGTTGCTGACCCGCGGCGATTAGGTGCTTGCTGGTCGGGCCCGGCAGTTCGGACTCAGCGGGCTTGCCATCGTACCAGTAAGCCCATTCCGCAGCGTCGAGATAGCCGCGCGAGCGCTCGGAGTTGGAGATATAGAAGCCCTGTCGCGCCATGGCCGCGCCAGCCCATCCGTCGAGCCACCAGTTGAGGTAATCATACGCGGCATCGAGTACGCGTCCCTGCGCGAGACGCGACAGCGACATCCCTCCGAACCATGCGCGGTAGCCCTCTTTGGGACTGGCCAGCCGGAAGCGCAAACCGGCGCGCTGCAGTTCGACGGCCGCGGGCGACCAGACACTTTGGATCGCGACCTTGTTGGCAATCATCAGTTGCGCAGCGTCTGCAAAAGTCGACCAAAAGCCGGCAAAGTGGCCGCGCCGCTTGAAGCCGATCAGCGTCGAGATCAGCGCGTCGATCTCTTCGATCGTCAGGTTCCCGATGTCCGCGAACTGCATGAGGCCACTGGCCTCGACAGCGAGCGCGGCGTCGATTGCCCCGATCGCAGCATCAGCCTGCAACGCGACGCGACCGGCCAGTTCCGGCGCAAGCAGCCACGCCCAGCTTTCCGGCGTTGCCGCCAGTGCCGGCGGCAACGCGTCCTCGAGATATACGAAGCTGTCCGCGTTGTGCGTCAGCGGTAGCATACTGATGCGCCCGGATGCCTTGCGGGCGAGAGAGCCGTCAGCCTGTACGTAAAGGCGGTCAACCGGAACGCTGCCGGCGCTTGCGCACTTATGCCGCGCGAGGCTATTCGCGCGCGGCAGCGAATTGACTTCTTGCCAGCGCCTGATTCGCGCGAGGTCGATCGGCTGAAGCGCCCGCGCGGGCCACAGGCAATCGATGCTGTGAAACCACTGGTCGTAGATTTCGTAGCTCTCGGGGTGCATCACGCCGGCACGCTGCACGGCCGAGCTGTCGTCGACGATGAAGCGCAGCCGGATCCCCAGATCTTCCTCGGCCTGCTTGCGGATGTGTTCCTGCAGCGTGGAAGTGGTGCCCAGTACACGCAGTTCGGTCTTGCCCCGGTGAACCGCGGGTGCCCGTCCCGGTCGGGACGATGCGCCTGGTGTGTCGTCTGGCGCCACAGGGGGCGAATGAGGCGTCGGCGGATCGGGCCTGCGACGGGAGAGTTTAGCGCGGACTGTGTTCAATGATGAGGTTCTTCGAGGCGTTGGCGGAATCGCGCATATGACGCTTCGACGCTGTCGCGTGCGAGCCCCTCCGTGATAAAGACGAGTTTTGACCACCTCTGGGCATCGGGCCAAGCGTCAAGGTGCAGCACCGGATGGACCATGTGCTGTACGGCGTGCAGGACCGCCGGCTGAGCGCAGCCCGCGATCGACAGCAGGCCTTTGACGCGCAAGATCTTATCACCGTGACGGTTCAGCAGCATAGTGAACCAGATCGTGAACACCTGCCAGTCAATCGGTTCATCGATCTGCATGCAGAACGACACGATGTCCTGTGGCTCCATTCGATCGAGCACTGCAAGCGACGGCATAGCGCGGCGGTGCGCGAGGGACGCGGGGTCGCTCGACCAGGCCCGGTACCTGCCTTCGTCGTGCGCGCCATTGCATCCGGTAGCGCGTTCCGCGGACCGGGCCGAATCGACGCTCGCAAATGTCGCCCCCCTCCCCAGCTCCCGCTGCCCGCTGCCGAGCCTGCGCATCAGGTCGGTCGAGCTAGCGGGAGTGAAAAGTATATCGACTCTTTCCGCCGCGCTTGCGCGTACCACCACTTCCGCCGCCGGGTTCAGTGCCGCGAGCGTGCGGGCCAGCGCGGCAATGTCCGTAGCGTCGACAAGGTCCGACTTGCTGATCAGGAGCCGGTCGGCAGCGCTCACCTGCGCAAGCCATTCCGGATGACGTGCGCGCTGCTGCGCGGCGTTCAGCGCGTCGACCACGGTCACAGTCGCATTCAACGCATAGTGACTGCGGATCACCGGATCGGCGAGCAGCGTCGCGATGATCGGCGCTGGTGTCGCGAGGCCTGTGGTCTCTAGTACCACTCGGGAAAACGGCGGCAGGTCACCGCGCGCGCGTTGCGAAAACAGCGTCGCCAGAGCCTCCTTGAGCTCACCGCGAATCGAGCAGCAGACGCAGCCATTATCGAGCAGTACCGTGCGTGCATTGACCTCACCGACCAGCAGATGATCGAGTCCCACTTCGCCGAACTCGTTGATCAGGACGGCGGTGTCTTTTGCCGCGTCGCCGTGAAGCACGTCGGCCAACAACGTCGACTTTCCGCTGCCAAGAAAGCCGGTGACGAGAGTGACCGGCAGGATGTCGTAACTGGGGCTCATGATGCGGATTTCTTGTCCGCGAAACGGTGGCGGGCGGTGGCGGCCGCTCGATCGCGGGAGGGTGGCGTTGAGGGTGACGTTGCTTCGTCCGCGTCGAAAAGGATGAGCGGATCGAGCGGCCTTCCCAGCATCTGCTCGGCGACGCGCCAAACCTGCGCGAAATCGCCGACGAGTTCGCTTGTGCCCGTCGGGGACGACAGGACGAACGACTGTCCATGAAAATCGTCGAGTCTGAGCCGGTACGAGGCGAGCACGCGGTTCGCCAGGGCCACGTGAATAAGGCGCTGGCGTCGCGTGTTCGCCCCTTTGACTGGCGGGATCGCGTTAGACCAGTGATTGCCGCCGCCTAGCAGCCCACACATTCCACACATGCTCACGCTCCGTCTGGTGGTGGCATGCCCTTCACCAACGACGCTTCGTTAGGAAACGCGCGCGAATCGGCTTCAAACCACAGTGCGAGCAGCACAGGGGAAAGACCGAGTGCAATGGGCATGATATCGGTGTAGTCCGATTACAAAACAACGCGGTCGGCGGACAATCGATCGAGTTCACGACAATGTGTCCGCCGGCCTGCCAAACGACGGAAACCGGGCGCGCCAACTACAAAAATCTTCGAACGCGTTGTCTAAAAAGAATTTGGGTTGATAACCGGTGTCCCGTCTGAGGCGCTCGATGCTCATTGGAGCGCGCGGAATCGATGCAGTCTGTCCGACCGTGCACCGCTCCAGTACTTCGGCGGATTCGTAGCGGAACGCCGGAAAGCGCTGCTTGAGATGTTGACACCACCCCGCCAGCGACCAGCGCATGCCGGCCGACAAATGGTAAATCGGCTCTGGCGTATCGTGCCGGTCGAGCAAGGCGACGATGCCGCTTGTGACGTCGGTCGCGTACACCCAATCATCGCCCGCGCCTCTATGCACGACCGCGGAACCACCCGCCTCTGCGATATCGAATAACTGCAGCGGCAGGCTGAGCGTGTCACGCATCCCAGTGTCGTATTCCCATCGGCCGAACACGACGCCTAGCCGCGCCACCGCAACATTGAGGCCGCGGCTGCTGCGGTAGCGCACCGCGGTGCGTTCAGCCGCGTATTTGCTGATGCCATACATGGTAAGCGGAACAGCCGGACTGGTATGCTCATCCAGCATCGCGCTGGCGGTACCGGCGGCGCCGAAAATTGAACCCGTTCCGAGCTGAACAACGCGGCTTACGCCGTGGCGCAATGCCGCTTCCAGAAGTTCGACCGTTCCCAGCAGGTTTACGGCAAAGATGTCGCGCGCGGCGCGCTTCTCGCGCGCCAGATCCGCGGTAATAGCCGCGCCGTGGACAACCCGGTCGATCGTATACGAACCGAACACCGCGTCGAGATCGGCTGCCACCGATACATCGCCGCGGGCCAGCGATAGCTGGCCGGGATTGCGCTCCAGACATTCGACCGCTGCGGGGGGCGGCGCGCCGGGACCGAACAAAACGACATCTGCGCCCCGCGCCAGCAAGTTCTCCGCAACGTTCAGACCGACAAATCCGGCGCCGCCGGTAATTAAGACCGCCATTTCAGCATCCTTTAAACTGGGCTAAACCCGAATCAGGCTGACACGACTCGGCTTGCCTAACCTAACCCGCCCATCCATGTTCCGCCAATATACGGTTCACCTGTGTCGCTGCGCTTCGCAACGTGGCAATTTCGCCTTCGCTCCAGACGCGCGTGCTGGGGACGTAGTGGAGCGATACGAATCCGAACAGCTCGTCCTGCGCCATCAAGGGTGCAAGCATCTGCGCCTTGACGCCGTACACAGCAGTCAACGCTTTGGGAGGCTTGACCGCGTGGTTCTCGCAATCGCTCTGGATCAGCAGATCGCGGTTCGCTTCCAACCACTTCACCGTCGGCAGACTTCTCTGGTTCATCGAAGAATTCAGTTTGAGCGGCACGATGCCCGGCGCCATCGCTTCGGCGCATACCGTATCCAAGTGGCAGTTGTGAGCGGGAATATCGATACGCACGGTGGTCCGGCTCGCACCGGTCGCCTGCAATAGTGTGGCCATCGTTTGCTCCAGCGCGGTGAGCACCGGATTGTCCCGCAGAAGCTTGCCCCAGCCGTGCAACGGTACATTGATGCCGGTCATCTGCAACGCCTTCCACAGCATCACCCCGATGCTGTCGAAGATCGGTTTGCCCAATTCCGCTTCCATTTCGTCGACAACGACGGTCGCCGGCAGATTGGTGCCGGCGACGACGATGCACTCGGCCTGCGACGAATCCGCCTCACGCAGCAATTGTTTAATCCGCTCGAACGGGACATCGGCGACGCGAATGCTCTCGGTTTCATCGAGCCGGGCGGACTTCACCGCGGTAAATCCCTCAGCCCCGTAGGCGTCAATGATGTTGCGGGTGGGCGCCTCGAAGTACGGAACCGCCAGTCCGAAATGCTTGATACCGTAGCGCTTCAGGACCTCGACCTGCGCCAGTGACGCGGTTGAAGCCGGTACGCCCGTCACCCGGCCGATTTCATCACACAGCGTCAGATCGGCCCTGAATCCCTTGCCGGTCCAGCTGCCCGAGGTGCCGCCCCAGAGCATCGCGTTCATGCCGCCATCTTTCAGGAGCGCCCCCGCGTCCGCCATTCTCTGCGTTTGAAACTGATCGACGTCCCGGGTATCGAGCGTAAGCGTCTTCACCGGCACCCGGCTGAAATGAGTCGAGACCCGGTCGCTGATTGGATGCGTCATTTGCGTCGTCAACAGCTCTAATGCGGTATTCGACGACGGCGTGATGAAACCCACCTTTTTCAAGGCTTTGAAGCTTTCCAATTTTTTCAAACTGCTTTCCACCTTCCGCTCCTTTGGGATGTTGCCAGCGACACAATGTCATGAGGTCAAACCGCACGCTGGTCCTCACAATACGCGCGATCAGGCGATGTAGAGCCCATGCCGACACTATGCCGCCAGCCAGTCACATCGGACTATGAGACCGGTGTGCCGCCGGAAGCTCGCACCGATCCGTCGTTCCCGTACTACGGTCGTCATACCGCTTCCGATGGCAGTTCTTGGGGATAATTTCAAGTGGCGTTGTAGCCGCCATCTACCAGCAGATCGGCACCGGTCATGAAACTCGATGCATCGCTCGCGAGGAAAACCGCGGCGCTGGCAATTTCATCCGGTTGCCCGAGGCGGTTCAGCAGATGCTCGGGGCCCAACTTTTGACGCGCCTGCTGCATCGACCCGAACTGGTACACCAGCCTGTCCGTTTCGATGGCACCGGGTGACAGCGTATTGACGCGGATGCCCTGCGCGGCATGATCGGCAGCCATCGCGCGCGCCATGTTGATCAATGCCCCTTTCACGGCGCAATACACCACCCGGCCCGCACGGCCAACCCCGCCCAACTGCGATGAAATGTGAATCACCGATCCGCCGCCGCTTTTGATCATGTGCGGAATCGCCGCCCGGCTGGCAAGGAAGCAGCCGGTCAGATCGACCGCCAATACCTTGTTCCAGTCGGCCAGGCTGTAGTCGAGCACCGTGCCGATCGGGTCCGCCGTGGCCGCGCAGTTGACCAGGACGTGCACGCCGCCAAATGCGGCATGCACGGCATTGATCGCCGAGCCGACCTCGTCCTCCTGGGTCACGTCGACTTTGAAGGAGCGCGCCTGGCCGCCCGCCTCGGTGATTTGGAAAGCGGTGGTAGCCGCGTTCGACGCATGAAAATCAAGGCACCCGACCGCGGCGCCCGCTTGCGCGTACGCGTGGCTGATGGCGCGACCGATTGCGCCGCCGGCGCCAACCACAATCGCCACCTTACCCTCCAAGGAGTATCTGTCCAAAATTGATGCCATGCATATTCCCTTTTTTCGGAAGGTTAGATGTACTGACGCTTGCCGCTGCCCGTCGCGACTGTGTGAACGAACAGGCCTCTCGATCCGCGCGCTTTCAGTAGCATGTTAGTCTTTCAGCGCTTGGAGGAACGTCTTCTGGCCGTCCTTGTATTGGTAGATGGACACCGACGTGTTCAGCAAATCTCCGTTCGGCTTGAAGCGAATCTGACCGGTCACCCCAGGGTAATTGGTCGATGGCATCATCGCGAGAATTCTTGAGGGATCGATGGATTGAGCTCGCTTCATTGCATCTACAATGACATAAACCGCGTCGTAACTGTATGGCGCGTAGCTCTGGATTGGGACATTGAAGCGTTTCTCATACGCATCCTGGAAAGCACGTCCACGTGGCATCTCCGACAAGGCAACGCCGCCCTCGGAACAGTAGATATTTGCTGCGGCCGGACCAGCAAGCGAGCCCAGGTTCGACGTACATGCACCATCGCCCATCAGAAGTTTCGAATCCATCTCCAGTTGTCTGGCCTGCTTAGCCATTGGGCCACCCGTAGCATCCATTCCCCCGAACATGATCATTTGGGGACGGTCGGCTTTGATCCTCGTAAGAATCGCTCGAAAATCGACAGCCTTGTCATTGGTGACCTCGTGGGACGTCACTGCGAAGCCTTGTGACTTCGCGCTTTTTTCGAATTCTCTGGCCAGGCCTTGACCATAGGCCGTCGCATCGTCAACGACCGCCACGGATTTCAGGTGGAGATTTGATGCTGCGAACTTGGCAAGAGCCGGCCCCTGGTCAGCATCCGTTGCAACCAAACGAAATTCCGTCTTGAACCCTTGCATGGTTAAAAGCGGGTTTGACGCTGCGGGAGTGATGTTGGTAATGCCAGCGTCGTTGTAAAGTTTCGAAGCAGGGATGTTCACCCCAGAATTAAGGTGGCCGACCACCGCGACGACCTTGTCATCGATGAGTCGCTGCGCAGCCTGCGTACCTATTCGCGGGTCACCAGCGTCATCCTGAGAGTCGAGTTGCAGCTTTACTTTGTGACCATTGATGACAAGTTCTGCGTGATTGATCTCCTCTACGGCGAGGCGGGCGCCGTTTTCCAGATCCTTGCCCACGTGTGCGGCGGCGCCTGTTAGCGGAGCGATGTGCCCGATCTTCACTACGATTTCGTCCTGCGCAACCGCGCCTGTTGCCGCGCCAAGCGCGGCGAGAGCGAAGACGGCAAGCGAGGAAAGATGTCGTACATTCATTTGTTAATCCTTTTAACGATATTCCAATGAGTTTTGTCTTCGCTCTGTCTAAGCGCCAGTAGCTCATTTCAATGAGAGGTCTTAATGTGGAATCAGGCTCTGTCGCTCCTTCCACGCCAATATGTAGCGGGTGTGACGAGTGGTGGGCCGTGCGCATGCAGCTTCCAGTACGCCTCGTGCAGACGAGCAGTGCTACGAGCTGGACCTTTGTCGGTCACCTTTTCATCGATCATGGTGACGTGACCTGCAGCTCGGGCAGCGCGACGCCGAGCCTGGCGGCGAGCGGCTTCCTCATCAGCGTCCCCACGTATTGCGAATTGGAGATCGACAGCATGCAACGTGGCCCGAGGCCCAACTGGAGCCACCGGCTATGCGTGGCCGCCGTCGAGACCGTCCTGGCGACCGGTTCATCGAGAGGCTGCGAGCCTGTACTCATTGGTTCTCTCCAGAATGCATAGAGTCGCGCTCAGCGGCGATGCGCACGAGCGCTCACCCGAAGCCAGGTCAGCCGCGCGGATTGTTCGCCAGGAAGTCGTCGGCCATCTCGTCGCAGGTGCAAAAGCGCACGCCGTCGTGCGCGCGGAAGTAGGCGATCAGGCGCTCGAGCATCAACAGCACCTGCGGACGACCGGCGACGTCCGGGTGGATCGTGATCGGGAACACTGCATCGTCGTATTCGCGATAAACCCAGTCAAACTGATCGCGCCACATCTGCTCGATGTCGCGCGGATTGACGAAGCCATGGCTGTTCGGCGACTTCTTAACGAACATCATCGGCGGCAGGTCGTCGAGGTACCAGTTCGCCGGGATCTCGACCAGACTGGTTTCCTGCCCGCGCACCAGCGGCTTCATCCATGTGCTCGGGTGCTTGCTGTAGTCGATTTTGGTCCACGTGTCGCCGACGCGAACGTAGTAGGGGTGAAAGTCGTTATGCATCAGGCTGTGGTCGTACTTGATTCCCTTCTTGATCAGCAGCTCGTTCGACACTGGGCTGAATTCCCACCAGGGCGCCACGTAACCCGTCGGCCGTTGGCCCGATAACTGCGTGATGAGTTCGATACTGCGGTCGAGCACGGCCTCTTCCTGCTCCGGCGTCATCGCGATGGGGTTCTCGTGGCTGTACCCGTGAAGGCCGATCTCGTGGCCGGCCGCAGCGACTGCCTTCATCTGTTCGGGGAAGGTTTCGATCGAGTGCCCCGGGATGAACCAACTGGTCTTGAGATTCTCACGCTCGAACAGCTTAAGCAGACGCATCGAACCGACCTCTCCCGCGAACATCCCACGCGAAATATCGTCGGGCGAGTCTTCGCCGCCATAGGAGCCGAGCCAGCCCGCCACGGCGTCGACGTGAATACCCAGTGAGATAAGAATTTTCTTAGTCAAGTTTTTCCTCTTCCTCTGTCGATTGGCATCGTGCCGCATAGGGCGGCGCGGCGTCTATGTATTTTGTTGTCAAGATACGTTTATTAAAGCCTGACAAAACGGCATAACATATAAGGGTAATCACTTATAGAGAACGTGCATCCAGGTCAGGCCGCCAAGCCGTTTCCAGCGCGGCCAGCATCCCGGCATGTTCGCCACGAACGCACGCATTCCCTTTCCGGACGAGCCCACATTCCCGAAGGGCTATGGCATTCACGCCAATTCTCGTGAAATAGCCGTGCGGGCGTTACTTTCAATGAGGTTGGTTGCGATGATTTTTCGGACGCTAGGTGTCCTGGCGGGCGTTTCGAGTTAAGCCGGACGCTTCTCCAGGGATCGAGAAAAGCGTCCGATGAATCTACGCCACATCCGCACAACTGGATGCAGACGCTTGAATCTGGCTCAGCCCGCGTGGAACGGCGGCCAAGGCGAAATGCCCGCCACTTGCAGCAGTAGAACGACGTTGAGGGCCAGCACAACGACCGTGCCGATCACAGCAGCGAGCGTTGTCGAGCGGCGGTTCCGGTAGCGGCCCATCAGGTCGCCGCGCGACGTGAACCAGACCAGCGCGATCATCGGCACAGGCAGGGCGATGCTCAACACCACCTGGCTTAGCACCAGCGCGCGCGTCGCATCGACGCCCCAAGCCACGACGACGAAGGCCGGCACCATCGTAATCAGCCTTCGGGCCCACACTGGAATATGGAAGCCGACGAAGCCCTGCATGATCATCTGTCCGGCCATCGTGCCGACAACCGAACTCGATACGCCGGACGCAATCAGCGCAGCAAGGAAAAGACCCGCGGCCGCGCCACCGAGCAGCGGAGTAAGTGTGCGCCATGCGGTTTCGATGCTGGCGATCTCAACGTGGCCGGCATGGAACGCGCTCGACGCCATGATCACCATCGCCATGTTGATGAGCCCGGCGACGCCCAGCGCGACCACCACCTCGATGTTCGAAAACCGCAGCAGCTTCGCGCGCTCGCCTTCGTTGCGCGGCTTCGCGCGATTCTGCGTGAGTCCCGAATGCAGGAACAGCACATGTGGCATCACCGTCGCGCCGATGATGCCGACCGAGATCGTCAGAGCATTGCTATCGGGCATGCGCGGCGTGAAGGTATGCGCAACCACCGAAGACCAATGCACCGGGGCAATCAGCAACTCGGCCAGATATGACAGGCCAATCACGCCGACCATTGCCGCAATCGCCAATTCGAGCGGACGAAAGCCGCGTTTCTCGAACTGCAGCAAGCCGTAGGTGACGGCTGCGGTGATCAGCATGCTCGGCAGCATCGGCAGATGCAGCAGCAACGACACGCCGATTGCGCCGCCGACGAATTCGGCCAGATCGGTCGCCATCGCCGCGATTTCGCTAATGACCCACATCGCAAACACGCAGCGTCGCGGCAGCGCCGAGCGGCAAAGCTCGGCGAGATTGCGGCCGGTCACGAGCCCGAGCTTGGCGGACAGCGATTGAAACAGCATCGCGAAGATATTCGCCACCGCCACCACCCACAGCAGCGTATAGCCGTAGCCGGCGCCGGCCTGAATATTGGTCGCGAAGTTGCCGGGGTCCATGTACGCGATCGACGCCACCATTGCCGGTCCGACGAACGGCAGCATCGCTCGCAGGCCGCGCCGCCGGCCCGCCAGTGTTTCCCGGATATCGAAACAGGTCTGCTCGGTGAGCGTCTGCGGCACGGCCGCCTGACTCATCGCTTCGTTCATGACTGCGCCTTTATTGTTCATTGCCGCAAGTGTTGCAGGGGCATTGTCGCGGCTCTCGTCTCCCAAATGAGCATTCGACAATGCGACGCCTAGCAGCCGCAAGGCGTCTGGCGGCTATCGCTCAGCCGATCGCGTGCTTGTCCAAACACGTCGCTAGGGGCAGGCAGACGTGGCACCGTTCGTGAACGGTGCCAGCTTTTGCCAAGGCGCGGCCTGCTCAAACGCCGCCGCAAGCGACAGCAGCAAAGCCTCGCCGCCCAAAGCAGTGACGAATTGCAAACCGATGGGTGTGGAACCGCTCGGTACCGGCGCGGGAAGCGACATCGCTGGCAGTCCTGCGAGACTGACCGCCGCTGTGAACGCCCCCGGCGCGCCGCTTTTAGCCGGCTCACCCGCAATGGCGGGCGGCGAAGGCTGGTCACGGAGCCAGCCCGCAGTTGCCATGACGGGCGTGACGATTACGTCGAAATCGGCGATAGCATCGCGCAGACGCCACCGAAACAACGTCAATTTGTCGATGACCTCGACGTAACGATCGGCGGATACATCGCGGCCGGCCTCCGCCATGGCGAGCACCGCAGGCGTAACGTCCTCACGCCAGGTGGGGATATCCTTCACCACCCGAGCGATCCCGACGTTCACGAGTGCGTTGAAGATATCGCGCGCCACCTCGGGATTCCAGAGCGGATCGATAAGAAGCACTTCATGCCCCATCGAGCGAAGCACCGCAACACCTTCGTCGAAAGCGCTAGAGACCGTAGCGTCCACATTCTCCGCAATGGCGTTCCCCGGGAAACGCACGAATGCGCCGATGCGCAGGCGCCGGGGCAACTCCGATTGAAAGGGACGATCCGCGATGGCAGCATAAACCGACGTCAAATCGGCAACGCTACGGGCGAAGGGACCAATCACCTGCACATCATGCGCCAATGGCAAAAAGCCATAACGGCGCGGGACACTGCCGATTCCGGGCTTCAGGCCCACTACACCCGTTTGTCCCGCTGGCTTGCGGATCGAGCCTCCTGCGTCCGTCCCGAGCGAAATCGGACATATTCCGGCAGCCACCGCGGCAGCGGAGCCACCGCTTGAACCGCCTGGGGTCATCGCCAGGTTCCAAGGGTTGGCGGTAGAACCGAATACGCGATTGTATGTATAGCCCGCCATCGACAACTCGGGCGTGTTTGTTTTCCCGAGAAACACGCAGCCGGCTCTTTTCAGTGCGGCCACGGGCAAATCATCAGAGGACGGAATAAAAGATGGGTATAGCAAGCTGCCCCACGTGGCACGCACGCCGCCCACATAAATATTGTCCTTGATCGTAATTGGAATGCCGTCGAGGTCGCTCACCGGCGCGCCTCTTTGCCATCTACGAGTGGCCGATTTTGCCGCAAGTCGAGCGCCGTCTATATCGAGCGTCACGACCGCGTTGATGTCCGCGTTGACCTCCTCGACACGTGACAAAACGCTTTCGAGCGCCATCTCGGGGGTGGCGGCACCACTTGCGAAGCGCGATCGAAGGTCGCTAGCGTCGCACCTCCATAGCTCCAGCGTACTCATAGAATGGAGTTCTTTCATGATGAAGACGTCTTCTACCAAGCCCTGCGGCTTATTAAAAAAACGGCGCCCCTTACACAAGGGCCACCGCTCAAGGCGATAGGCGCGGGCGAAGCGAGCGGGAAAGCCTAGCGCATCCTGAATATCACCCCATCTGATTGTTCGACTCTTCCCGAATGAGTTGGATTAGTCGATGTGCCAGATCTCCGAACTCGGGGCTGAAGCGGTCCCGTGGGTTCTTGAAATCGACGTCGATCACCTCTTTAACCCTGCCAGGCCGTGTTCCCATGACCACGATTCGATCGGCCAAAAAGATGGCTTCCGAAATACTATGCGTGACGAAGACGACGGTCTTCCGTTCATGTTCCCAGATCCGTTTCATTTCATCCTGGAGGGTCTCGCGCGTTTGTGCATCAAGCGCGCCAAATGGCTCGTCCATCAGCAGGATCGACGGATCGTTCGCCAAAGCGCGCGCTATCGCGACGCGTTGCTTCATCCCTCCCGACAAGTTCCGAGGATACATATGGGCGTTCTTGGCAAGCCCCACCTTGCCGAGATGCTTGAGTGCGATATCTCGTTGATCGTTCTTGTTTTTACCTTGAAACATTGGACCAACCGCCACGTTCTCGAGGACCGTACGCCAGGGGAAAAGCGCATATTCCTGAAACACCATCCCACGGTCTCTGCCCGGGCCGCGAACGACATTGCCATCGATCAGGATGTCTCCCGTCGTCGGCTCGAGAAATCCCGCCATCATGTTCAAAAGGGTCGACTTGCCACAGCCCGATGGCCCGAGAAGACAAGTAAAACTGTTTTCATACAATGAAAGATCGACGCGATCCAAAACCGTTTTGCCTGAAAACGATTTTGTGACACCGCTTATCGAAATCTTCGTCGTACGCGCCGCGACTGCTTCGGAGACCATATTTTCACCGCTCTGTCGCATATTCATTTACTTGACTCCGCGCGCCATGCTAGCGCCTTCCCTTCCAGAGTTTTCAGGATCCAGTTGACGATGTAGCCAAAAAAACCGACCACTGCGGCACCGAACAACATCTGCGAGACCATGAAGTAAATCCTCGCATTGTTGATTAGATAGCCAATGCCCGAATCAGCGCCGAGGAACTCCGCCGCCACGATCACAAAAAAGGCCAACGCGATGCCCAGCCGCAGACCCGTAAAAATCGAGGGCAGCGCCGATGGCAATATCACGTATCTGAACATCTGCGTACGCGTTGCACCCAGGCTGTTGGCCGCCCTTATCAACACCGGATCGACATGCTTAATCCCTTCGACAGAGGTGATGAATATGGGGAAAAACGCCGAATACGCAATAAAGGACACTTTGGAGAACTCGCCGATACCGAACCACAAGACCAGCATCGGCAGGAACGCCAGCGGCGGTATCGGACGTAATATCTCTATCAAGGGCTCGACGAAAAAAGCGACTGGCTTGCACACCGCCACCAGGAACGCGGTCAGTACGCCAAATACACAGGCAATCACAAACCCTTCGCCAATTCGGGACAAGCTTGCAAGGATGTCCCCCTGCAACTCGCCGGTCCGCGCCGTTTCAATCCCGCTTTTGATGACATCGATAGGACCAGGTAACAGGTTAGGATTGACCCAACTGAAGACCCGGGCATTGAGATAGGCGAACACGAACCACAAGAGGATAACCGCTCCCGCGGAGATCAAGGTCCTGTTGGCCTCAACTAGGCGACGGAAGTTCATGCTTGCGGCCCCCACGTCACACGCGCCGGCGCGACCGCTTTAAGCGCGTCTGGATAGATCCCCGAGTTAATATCCGCGGGTTTCAGGATGCGATGATTGGCAAGCGCCCATGTCGAGATCGAGTTGTACGTGTTGGCCAAAGGCTGGGAAATCGACAGGCTATAAACACTTGAATCCGTCATTGCCTCGAGCGGAGCGGCCGGGATCTTCAATACAGCTTCGAGCCCCTCCATCGCCTTACTTTTATTGTTGAAATATACTTCCTCGGCCTTGATTAGCGCTCGAAGCAATGCCTGTGTTGTATTTGGATGCGCGCTCAGCCACGCCGGATTGGCGACCAGCGTCGAGTTCTGATGCAGAAGCTTGTCTGCTTCTGAAAGCTTCTGTGGGGGGTGCGTGAAATAAATTGTGTTGCCCGTTGCGTAAAGCGTGCCATTCAACTGCTGCAGCCGATATAAAAAGGGCTGCCACGACAAAAGCATGTCGACATCGCCTCGACTCGCAGCCACCACCCCTTCGCTCGGCTCCATATTGATCATGCGAATCTTCGTATGATCGAACCCATATTTGGTACCGAGTCCTGACAGGATGAGCGGGTTGTTTACCCCTTCCGTAAAGGCGCACTTTCTTCCTTCGAGCTCGCGCGGCGTCTTCGGCTGAAATTTTGGCGCGAGGACAACACCGTGCCCCCCCGATATGTCAGCGAATGCGCAAACGATCGTGGTAGGAACATTGCGCGACGCCAAAACGATCTGCGTCAATGGATTGCCTATGCCAATGGGGAAGCCCCCGCCCATGATGTTCAGTACATCGCCACTCGACTGCTGCCAACGAATCTTGACGTCGATACCCTCCGCCTTGAACAAACCAAGGTACTCCGCCACCGCCAGGTGCATACCCAGTTGCGGATCGCGTACGCCCAAGAATTCGAACGACGTCAACTCCGGCGTCCCTGCGGCTCTCGCCAGGGAAGGCAGTAACATAGAAGCCGACATCACACCGAGGAAATCCCGCCTGCTAATCTTAGCCATCGTCTTTCATCCATTCAGCGTGGTTGCGGCCCGGAAAGGGCCCACGACCACTAAACAAAAAAGTTTTAAAAAGCTCTACTGCCTCGCCAGCTTCTTACGCTTGTAATGCATGGACCGCATCGATATCGACCTCCGCACCGTGGCCGATGCCCGGGGGCACCTCCACCAGCCCGCGCGCAATGTTCAATGGGCTTTTGACGACATCCTGAGAGAGATAGCCGTTGGTAAAGCTGACGCCGGTCTCCAGATCTGGCACGGTCGCGGAGAAGTGGGCCATTGCGCTGGCCCCAATGCTGGACTCGGCGATCTTGCAGGCGAGGATCGTTCGATTTCCTGTTGAATGACAAAAGTCGACCGCTTCCTGAAGGGGGAGATAACCACCCAGCTTGATCAGTTTCAGACCGAACCAACGCACACCCACTTGCGCGTTGTGTTTGACGTCTTGCAGGTCATGGATACCCTCGTCGGCGGCAATATCGATTAAGCCGAGATGCGACAGCCGCCCAGCGCCCGCGACGTCCTTCGCGCCGAGCGGTTGCTCCAGATAGTGCAGTTTCGAGCCAACGACGTTTTCAAGAAATACCCTGCTCTGGGATTCATCCCAGCCCATGTTGGCATCCGCCGAGATAGCCATATCCCAACCGCACAGATCCCGAATCGCGGCCACACGCCGCGCGTCGGTTAGCGGATCGTTCGCCCCAACCTTGATCTTTATGTGTCCGATCCCCATGCGTCGAGCGGTGCTAGCCTGCTTCAGTTCCTCGGCCTCGTCGTCATCGCCGATGATCAGCAGTGCCGGAATACGGTTGCGCTGGAGATCGCCGAAAAGCTGCCACATCGGCACCTTGCGCTGACGGGCGAACAGATCGTATAGCGCCATGATCACGGCTGCCTTGGCAGCGGTGTTGGCGCCCACACTGCGGGCGATGCATGTTTCAAGTACCCGCAGATCATCGAAGCTCGCCAGCTCTTGGCCGATGATGGACGGTGCTATCTTCTCGCTTGCGCATGCGTACATGGTCGATTGCGTTTCGCCCGTCATGGTCGGGGCCGACGCCGCCTCGCCCCATCCCACGACATTGTCGGAGCAAGTGAGGCGCACCAACACATTTTGCGCGACCTGAATGCGCTCGCTTGCAAGCTTCATGGGCTTGCACAACGGTAGATTCACGCGAAATACATCTACTTTTTCAATATTGGCCAAAGTCCATCTCCCGGGAATAAACGCTTAACGCCGGATCAATTTATGCGCGTCGATCGCATTACCCAACAGAAATTCCTCGACGGTATAGTGATCCGATGCCAGTCCGTAATCGAGCTTGCTGACAACAAGATCGGGCATCTTTTGCCCGACGCGCGTCCAGGCAAAGCGAATGCCGTCCTTCACGCCGCAAGCGTAGGTATTCGCTTGCCCGACGACTCCAGCGAGGATGATCCGCTCCGGCGGCAGACAGGCAGTGACAGAGAAGAGCGCGCTTCCCAAGGCGTATCCGCCGGCATAAAAGAGCTTCCCGGCCGCGGTGTTTCTGGCGTCCGATAGGCGAATGACATCGAGCAGTTCCTGCGGGTCGAATTCGTTGAGATTTCCGCCATCGCTGAACAGATCCACCGACTTCAGGCGCCTGATGATTGAGTGACCGGACGCGCTCGTCAGAAGACAGCCGCGGGCGCCGCAGATGCATCTTTCCTCTTTCCCCGAAATGGGGATATGCGCGAACAGCCGTTCGTCTTGCTGATTGCCATACGAGCGGCCATTGACCAGAAAATTGGCGCCCATACCGAAGGCGACATGCACCACAAGCGCCGTGTTCAGGCTTGCTTCCTGCCCTTGTCGCTCGTCGTCCTTGTGCGCGGCCTGCTTTTCGAGAATGACCTTCTCGCCGATATTGATCGCTTCGCCGATGGTGGCCAAAGCGACTGGCAAACCCAACAATTGCTCGAGCGGATCGGCCACGTTCTGCCCGTTCAATCCGTTGATCGATGACGCAATGATGTTCCTGCTTGCTTTATCGACTGAGCCCACCGTCGTGATGCCGATACCGAGGATATTGCTGACCGCGATATCAAGCGTCTTGACGACTTCCCGAACCTTTTCCGCGATCATCAACGCGGCTTCCTCCCCGGATGCGGAAAGTATCTCGGGAAACTCGACGCGCAATATGCGTTTTCCGAGCAGATCGAGCACACTTATGCTGTGATCGAACGCCGTAAGGCAGATAGACGCGACATAGGCCGCGTCGGCGACGATATCCAATGCAATATGTCGACGCCCAGGCCTCCCGGAGACAGGTGCCGTTTCCGTTTCGTATAACAAGCCGTCATCGATCAGTTCGCGCACGATTCGCGAAATGCCCGCCTCGGTCAGACCGATGCGCTCGGCGATTTCGCTGCGTGACAACCCGCCGCGCCGACTCAGACACCACAAGACAAGCGCGCGATTGTGGTCGCGAACCTGCAACACGTTGCTGCCTAAGTCGCGCGGCCACATCATTCGATCCATGCCACAGCACGAATCGGGCTTCCGGTGCCGCCGCGGATCTTGAGCGGAAAGCCGATGAACTTGAATCTTCCCAAGCCGACCAGCAGATGCAGATTGTCCAGGCCTTCCATATGGGTAAATCCCATATCCCTGCAGACGTGGTGCACCTCGAAATTATTGCGCCCTGGTCGTCCCGGACTCATGGCCTCTACCCCAAACATGTTTATGCCGCGATTTCCCAACCACGTCGCCGACTCCTTGGTAAGGCCTGGGAAATCCGTGACATGCTCCGGCGTTCCTATTGTTCTGTGGTTGAAGTCCATGTACAGGAAGACCGTATCTTTCGGTTTTATCTCTACCCCGGCTGCTTTCTCGGCCGCCTGGAGATCTTCGATGCTGATGTCGCTCTGCAGTGGCTTGTGCGACAAATCCAGGCAAACCGCCTCGGTAAAGAAGTTTTCGATGGGCATATCGGCCATCGTCAAGGCGTCCTCACTAGCATCGAAGTGACAGGGTGCATCGACATGCGTGCCCGAGTGTTCGCCCATGACGAGCACGTTTACGGCGGTGGAAAATTCATAACCGTCGGCAATCCGTTTCTCCGCGTGGGTCGTGTAGGGGGTGATGCTGACGGTCGGGTGATTCGGCAGCCGTTGCATCTTGTGCGTTATTTCGCGGCTGAGATCGATGAGCTTCATTCGACATTCCTTGTGGAGTTGAAAATGCGGGTGACGCGGTCCGTCCATCGTAAGGGACGGGTTGGTTACCACCTACAAGCAACATCCGGGCCAAGCTTTTTAAAGGGGAAATTCACGAACTTGGTGCTAATTTTTTCGACAGTTTCTGATTTTTTTTGGGGCTAATTCCTTGAATGGATATTGATTAATTTCTCGTGTCTTGAGAAATGGGCGAGAAGACTCATTACTGTGCGTCTGCGCGGCTTTGTTCTCGATTGGTGCATTCGCTCTCGGCTCCCCCACCATGCTTTCTCCGGTGCGAAGTCTTGATGCCCGTGCACGGCGCAAAGAGGCGTTACGTCAAGGTGCCATCAGGTTCGACAATCGCCCACTCCACGTTATGTTATTAATCGTGGAAACATCATGAATAGGTCGTGCCATGAAAACGCTGGACGTCTCCCAGGCGACCGCCGCTGCCCAGGCGGGCGGTGTCCTGTCGGCCATCCTGAAGGCCGAGGGCGGTGCCTTCTACGTCGAACTGGAAACCCGCACAGCCGGCACCGCCGTACTCGTCACGTCGAACAACCGGCGCCCGCGGGCCTTCCGCAACCCGGTCAAGGCGCTCGGGGTGATCCGCGAACTGGGGTTACAGACGGGAAGGTTTTCGCTCGCGGCGTGGCGCCCGGATGAGGTCGAATCCGGGCGGCCAGGCCGGCCGGACCGCGCTGAGGCGATGAAAGCCACGCATGCGAGTGCCGCCGCCTACGACAAATGGGTCCGTCAGCAGGTACCGGAGGCGATCGATGACCCGCGCCCTCCGATCGCGCATGAGGACGTGATGGAAAAGGCTGAGGCGCGCATCGAGGCGATGCGCAAGGGCAAACGTGCGAAGGCTTGAACGGAAGGTCCAGGCAGAAAACGACCTCTTCGACATCCTCGATTACATCGGCGACGACAATCCCAATGCGGCCGTCGAACTGGTCCAGAAGGTCCGCGCCAAGGTTGACGCCTGCGCGAGCGCCCGACGCTGTACCGGGCCGGTCGCATCCGGGGCACCCGTGAGATGATCGTTCACCGCGACTACATCGTGTTTTATCGTGCGAGCGATGTCGATTTGCCCCATTTTCGTACACTTGATTCGCTACTGTACGTAACCGGTCGATTTCGTACGTAGCCCACCAAAAAAAAGCCCGCCTCAGTGGGCGGGCTTAATCCAGTTCTTGGGGAAGCTGGAGAAGACGAAGTAAGTATAAACCCTAATCTTCATCGATGCAGCGATGCCGAAGCGCTACATAAGCTTAAGATTGGGTCGAATGGGTGGCGGCGTTGAGCGCACCGCCGATCGAATCCGAAGGGCGCTCGCGCGTATAAATGAAGTGGTCCGCGTACGCAGCGCGCTGCTGCGTCGGGGCCGAAACGCGCGCACATGATCCCCTTCATCTCACTTTGCCGGAGGCTGGCATGAAACGAATATCGACGACATCGAGGGCCGTACTGGGCCTGCTGTGCGCCGCGTTGTGCGGGTTTGCCGCGCACGCGGGCGCGCAGGGCCTGAGTGCGCAGAACGACATGAACGCGCCGCAAAACAGCACGCGCCTGATGCCGAATGCGCCGCTCGGCAGCGAATATCCGACCCACGGCAACCAGCAGGCCGGCGAACTGAATCTGAACCCGACCGATCCGCGTGCGCAACTGGTCAACGGTTTGCCGAATCACGCCAGCGCGGGCGGTTATGGCGCGCCGCTTGCCGGCGTGCGGACTTACGTGCAGCCGATGCAACCGATGCCGACGCCGTCGAACTGAACCTTCGCGCCCGCGAGGGTCGTGCGCATCGCGCGCCGCACAGCCGCGCATCCATATGCACGTACCGCGCCGTTGCAGGTCGGATTCCGAACACGAGGCGCAACGTATCGTTGCGCGCGATCACCGATACGCCGATCGCCAGCAGGATCAGCGGCAGCAGCGCGGTGCCGTAGCGGCAGATCGGCGCGCCCAGCAGCGGATGCTCGACGAGCCATACCGCCGCCGCGCGATAGCCGCGACTGCACATATCAAACTAGTCAAAGCGTTTTTTATTACGACGACCCCGTCGAGATTTTTTTTGAATAGTTTTCCTATCTATCCGACACTGTGACCAACGCGCGGAGCGCGTGCGCGGGCAGCATCTTCCATTTCCGTTCGGGCGCATCGATATCGCCGGGTTGGTCGCTTTCGGCTTCATCGGCGAGGGCGAACGTATAGATCGGCGTACCGTCCTTTCCCTGCGCAGCCGACAAGCTAGGAAGCACCGCCGCGAGCGCGGCAGTGTATGCAACATCAGCCTCGGTTCCCTGCCGCTGCGGCGTACCGAGTTCTTCATCGATAGCACGACGCGCAGCAAGAATCGCTTCGTTCGCTGTCCCGCCGATCATCTTGTGGACCGGTGTGTTGTCTTTCCACGCCCAGCATCGCGCGCCGAAATCGCTGGGCCGCGCGACGAGAACATATCCCCGGTAGTTCTCTGTCTTCTCTGTCATTTTTTTCCGTGACTATCCGAGTTCTCGCATGCGAGAGCGTGTTTTTATAGGTGAGATTACTGCCGCAGTGCTTGCACTTATTTGCTTGCTTCTTTATGCGTTCGGCGCAGTCCGGACATTTTTTGGATGAGGCCGTATAGGAACTTTCCCATCCATACCCTCCCAACCATGTTTTCCGATTCGCAAGGACTGGTTGTTTGCGCCGGTCAGATCACTCTACGTCGCCACGCAACTTCATGCATGCCGAGTTGATCGCTTCATAGGTCAGCTGGTTCATAGGCGACGCCCAGCGCTCGGGGTGGGCGTGGACAAACCCGTCCACGACTCCGACAATCTGCGCCACGGTCCATCCTGTAAGACATCATTGTGTTTGCTTTTCCTACGCGTGCGACTGCTCGCCGAGATCTGCGTAGAACTGAGTCTGCTGCGCAGTTTCAGGGTCGTGCTGCTCGATCGCCTCGATCGCGGTAGCCGCAACCTTTACCATCTGAGCCCGCAAATCATTGCCGGCGCACGCGTCACTCAAGTGCTTCGTGATTTCGGCGATGCGATCTGCCGGGTTGCGAGCCGTCAGCACACCAGCTTTGTCGTACGCTTCAATTTGTGCGGCTGTCGCCATAATCATCTTCCCGGTTATCTGTTCGCCGGCCGCGCCGGCTTTTCCTATGACTCAAAGCGATCCGCGCGGATCGCTGCGATCGCCGTCTCGCGAGCAAGCCTCTCAGCGGTCGGCTTACGCGGAGCTTGGCCTCGGTAAACGCCCATGACGCGATTTTCCTGTCGATGCCAAACTTGAACGTCGCAAACATAGTCGCGGCCGCCATCCCGCTCAGGCATGCTGTAGGTGGCCATACGCGTCGGCCAACACGAAGCCGTACACACGCTGCGAACCCATCAGCAGCATCACTGCCGCGCACAATGACAGCAACGACTTGAACTTCATCTCAAAATGCGACATGAAGTAGACGAGCATGGCGAGCGCGCAGGCCACGAATAGAAGGGCCGTGACGATGCTCATGGTCGCTTCCTGCTTTTTCCTTAGTCAAAGGGATTCAACAGCCGAACCCCTGTTCCTGCAAAATCATCGACGTTGCGCGTAACAACGGTCAGGTCATGAATCAAGGCCGTGGCCGCGATCAGTTTGTCCAAAGCGTGCTCTGGATGTGGCACCCGGAGCCGTCCCCATAGCTGGCCGATTTCTTCATCGACAGACAGAACATTTTGGGCATAGTCAGCCATGACTGCCCCAAGCCACGTTTCGAGCATTGTCGCCTGCTGCGTGTCGCCCCTGTGACGGATCAACTCAACTCCACGGCGCAATTCCGCAACAGTAACCACTGACAAATAAATATCGCTGTCCTCTCGCACCGCCTGGCGGAAGAAAGCACGCACCCCTTTGTTTGCGCGGTCCCGTTTTCTGACCTCGCTAATAACGTTCGTATCAACCAAATACACGCGATGCCTCGCCGTCATCGACGCGCTCGAAGTCCGAATCTGCGCCGACGTTTGGAATCCCCGCCAACACTTCCGCGAAGCTTTTACGTTTGGGCTTGCGCAGAGCCTTTGCCAGGATTTCGCGATGTTCGGCTTCGGCGCTGCGGCCATGAGCAGCGGCCAGCTCGCGCAGACTCTGGACCAAGCTGTCGTCCACGTTGCGCACCAAAAGATTTGCCATTGCAATAACCTCCTGTGATGTTGCTATCAATGATAGCACTCAGGCGTAGAATTGCAAGCATTGCTATCATCGAAAACGGCATGCGGCTCTTACCTGATATCGGCTCATTGCGGAGCTCTCTTCAGTCCCATTCCAAGCAATCGAAGGCGGATACCTCCCACGATGCGGCCGTCTCTGTCGTGCTTGCCCCATGCCTTGCTGTCGGCCAGCGCGAAGTGCCTGAAATATCCATCGACAGATTCGTCGTCCGCCTCGCGAACAATATTCGCATTGTCATTGCGCCCAGCGAGCCGTCCAGGCATCGCAGACGAGTGTCTGTCATTCGCGCTTAGTCTGCGCCCAAGTCGAGAATTCTCCGATTAGTGCGACAATAAGCTGACATCAGTGCAAGCCAATTCCGGTCAGGGAGGCAAGCGTGATTCACATCGCAAATGCAGCGGTTCTGGCGACGGTGAACGGAATCGTCGCATCCCGGTTCTTCCGATGTTTTGCGCCGGTTCTTGCTGGCCTGATGGCAGCAACAGGTCCGGCGCAGGCTCAGTCCGCTTCGTTCGACTCATTTGCCGTGCCGTCCGGCAGCGCACCGCACGACGTCGCGCCAGAGCCTGATGGCACCGTCTGGTATACCGCTCAGGCGCAAGGTGCAGTCGGGAGGTTGGACCCGCGCAGCGGCAAGATCGACAGGGTCGCCCTCGGCGAGGGATCAGCGCCGCACGGCGTGATCATCGGTACCGATCGGGCAGCATGGATCACCGACGGCGGGTTGAACGCGATCATACGCGTCGATCCCAGGACACTCGCCGTCACCCGCTTCCCGTTGCCCAAAGACCGACCGAACGCCAATCTGAACACGGCGGTCTTCGACAAGAAAGGGCACCTGTGGTTTACCGGACAAGGCGGGATCTACGGAGAGCTCGACCCGGCGACCGCCCGCATGCGCGTGTTCAGTGCGCCGCGCGGGCCGGGCGCCTACGGAATCTGTGTCACCCCTGACGGCAGCCTGTACTTCGCTTCACTCGCTGGCAGCTACCTCGGCCGAATCGATCCGGTGAGCGGCTCGGCGCAGGTCATCGAGCCGCCAACACGGGAACAGGGAGCGCGCCGGGTATGGTCTGATTCGAAAGGACGCGCCTGGATCAGCGAGTGGAACGCAGGAAAGGTGGGAATGTTCGACCCGGCGACGCATCGGTGGCGCGAATGGAAACTGCCGGGCTCTGATCCGCATGCGTACGCAATATTCGTCGACGACAAAGACATCGTCTGGCTCAGCGAATGGAGCGCTAACGCGCTAGTGCGCTTCGACCCGCGAACCGAACGATTCGAGACGTTTGCGCTGCCGCGGCCACACGCGAACGTACGTCAGATGATGGGCCGGCCAGGAGAAATCTGGCTGTCCGAGTCTGGCACGGATCACCTGCTGCGCTACCGGTCTAACGTAGCGATTGCCGGCAGCAAGTGACGCCACAGCAACCGTCACCCAGTCCAGGCTACTCCAATGACAGACGATTCCGATCGCCATCCTGATTCCGATCCCGACGAACCAAAGGGCCCTGGTGGCATGACGATGCGACAGATCCACGAACAGGTGCGGAAATCAGTTGAGCGCGACCGTGAGGCGCAGGCCGCGCACAACTCGCCCGCGCCGAAAACCCGATGGCAGCGGTGGGTACGCTATGTATGGGGCCGGAGCGGGCGACGCTAGCTGCTGTTGTGGCAAAAGGTGCTTATCAATGCATTTCCAGATACCAGATTTCTTAAGAGCCTTGGTCCATGTCACTTGCGCCAAAGCGTGGCCAACCAGAGTCACCCACCTAGCCCAGCCTTCGCCATCATCCCGAGTGCCACGCAGATCAACACGCCCGCGAAACCCACTTGTACATGCATTGCGCGGAGACGGTGCGAGACCAGCCGCCCGGTCACCATGCCGGCGGCCGTCGCCAGGCTGAACCACAGCGTCAGACCGAGCGGCAACGGCGCGCCGTGCAGGACCGTCGCGACAACACCGCCGCTGCCGACCAGCGCGATCACCATTAGCGACGTCGCAACGATGCCATGCATCGACACGTTGGTGAGCTTGCGCAGCATTGGCACGATGATGAAGCCACCGCCCACACCAAGAAGTCCCGTCATCAGTCCGGTCAACGCACCGGTTGCCGCGAGAGCGGCCGCCGTGGTCCACGACCAGATCAGTCGGCCGGTGTCCGGATTGATGCGGCCGACACAAAGCCGCGAGTGCGGGCGGTCCTGGCGCACGCTCCGCAGTGCGTGTGACAGCAACCTTCCCGCCACCACCAGCATGACGCTAGCAAACAGTGCCAATAGCACGCGTTGTGGTAGCGCGTGCGCGAGGCGGACACCGAGCGAGGTCAGCGGTACGCCCGCCGCGGCCATGAATAGCGCGGCGCGATAACGGACGAGCCGCTTCCGGAAGGCTTCAAGCGCGCCGATAGCAGCGCTGCCCGCCACGGCGACCAGGGCGACCGGCGTCACCTGCTGCATCGGCCAGCCCATGCCGGCCACCAGCGCCGGAACGGCCAGGATGCCGCCACCCGCGCCAGTCAGGCCGAGCACCGCGCCAACGATGGCGCCAAGGATAAGTGAAGTCAGCATGAGAAATCCGACAGGTAGTTAGCCGCCGCGGCGTTAGCTCACAAGTTCAGGCTGCGCCAGCCAATCGCGCCGCTTGAGCATCCCGTGCCAGTACATCGGCGGCAGAATGCGCTCCTTCAGCAGCCACGCGAGGCGCGACGGATGTTTGCCCTCGATCCGCCAGCTTGGCAGCGGGACCCTGTTGCTTCTATTGATTACATGCACCGGGTCAGATTGCGTTGAGGGGAATCTTGAGATACGACACTCCGTTATCTTCCGCATCGGGCATATGTCCGGCGCGCATGTTGACCTGCACTGACGGCAGCATCAGCACCGGCATGTTGAGTGTCGCGTCGCGCGCGGTGCGCATCGCAACGAAGGCCTCCTGGCCGATACCGTCGCGTACATGGATGTTGTGTTCGCGTTCCTCGGCTACCGTGCTGACAAACTGCAAAGGCCGCCCACCCGGCTGGTAGTCGTGGCACATGTATAGCTTCGTGTCTGACGGCAGGCTCAACACCTTGTTGATCGACCGGTACAGCGTACGGGCGTCGCCGCCGGGAAAGTCGCAGCGCGCGGTACCGTAGTCGGGCATGAACAGGGTGTCTCCGACAAAGGCTGCGCTGCACTCGCCGTCGCTGACCAGATAGGTCATGCAGGCCGGCGTATGTCCGGGGGTATGGATGGCGCGCGCCTGCAACGCCCCGACGGCGAATGTTTCGCCGTCGGAGAACAGGTGATCGAACGGGCTGCCATCGTGCGCTAAGCGCGAGCCGGCGTTGAACAGCTTGCCGAACACGTCTTGCACTCGCGTCACGTGCGCGCCGATCGCGATCTTTCCGCCGAGCCTTTCCTTCAGGTAGGGCGCGGCGGACAGATGGTCCGCATGGACGTGGGTTTCGAGAAGCCACTGGACGTTCGCACCCAGCTCATGAACGCGAGCTATGAGCTTCTCGGCTGCCGTCGTGCCGGTACGGCCTGACTTGGGGTCATAGTCGAGCACACTGTCGATCAGTGCACAGTCGCCCGTGTGCACATCCAGCAAAAGGTAGCTGACCGTCGAGGTGGCGGGATCGAAAAAACCTTCGATCAGCATGGGGCTCGCGGTACTCGTATTGAGGCCAAGGAAATGGCGCGGTTAATAGGATTTGTACGGCAGGAACTTGCCCGATAGCAGGACCTTGACACGATCGCCTTTCGGATCGGCCTCACGCTGGATATCCATCGAAAAATCGATGGCGCTCATGATGCCGTCGCCGAACTCTTCGTGGATCAGTTCCTTGATCGTGGTGCCATACACGCTGACAATTTCGTACCAGCGGTAGATCAGTGGATCGGTCGGCACTGCAGTCTCGAGAGAACCCTTGTACGGCACGATCTGCAACCACGCAACGGCCTCATCCGGCAGCCCGAAAATCTCGCCGGCAATCTCGGCCTGCTGCTTGCTGAAGGTCATCTGTCCGAGGCACGCGGCCGTCGTCCATTCCTTGCTCTGGCCAATCTTCGCGGCAACCTCACTCCACTTCAGGCCCTTCGCGACCTTGGCGGAAACGATCATCTGCGTTACTTCATTGCGGCTGGAAATCATGGTTGGTTCCTTGGTTAAAAGGTCAGGCAATCGCCTTGAGATTGGGTCCGGCAGCCCGTGCGACTGTGGCCGGCGCGGCTGCGCCGTCATCGAGCCCGGGATAAACAAGCCGCGTTGCGGCGGCGGCCACGTGTCCGGTATCGGCTCGACCGCCGTGGGTGGCGCTCAGTTCTTTCGAACGTCGCACCAGAAAGTCGACCAGATAATTGCGGATCCGGTAAAACTGTCGGTCATGGTGCATGGTCTCGCGCTGACGATTAGCCGGCAGGGTGTTGACGACGATCTCGGCGATCCGGGCGCGCGGCCCGTTGCTCATCAGCATGATCTTGTTCGACAGCAGAATCGCTTCGTCGACGTCGTGCGTGATCATGAACACGGTTTGCTGCGTCGCGGTGCAGATTTTGAGCAGTTCATCCTGGATCACACCGCGCGTCAACGCGTCGAGGGCGCCGAACGGCTCGTCGAGCAACAGCATGCGCGGCTCGATCGCAAACGCCCGTGCGATGCCCACGCGCTGCTTCATCCCGCCCGACAACTCCGACGGCTTCTTCTTTTCAGCGCCCTTCAGGCCGACCATCTCGATGAAGCGCGCGCCGTGCACGGCGATCTGTTCGCGTGTCCAGTCTGGATAGCGTGAGCGCACTGCGAACGCAATGTTGCCTTCCACGGTCATCCACGGCAGCAGCGCATGGTTCTGGAACACCACGCCGCGATCGAGCCCCGGTCCGGAAATTTCGCGATTGCGCACGATCACGTGCCCCTCGCTGGGCTGCTCGAGACCAGCCAGCACGTTCAAAATGGTGCTCTTGCCACAGCCGGAATGGCCGATTACGCAAATGAATTCGCCCTGCTCGATCGTGAAGCTGACGTTTTCGAACACCGGGGGCAGGTCGTCGCGATAGCGCTTCGTCAGTCCTTCGACGCTGACGAAACTCGTAGCGCCGGACGTCTGGGCATTCGACTTAGTCGACATAGGTCACCTTGCGCTGAAGTTGGGCGAACAGCAGGTCGAGCGTCATGCCGACCAGACCGATGAGTAATACCGAGAACAACACGTTCGCCAGCGACAGGTTGTTCCATTCGTTCCACAGGAAGTAGCCGATGCCGGTGCCGCCGACCAGCATTTCGGCCGCGACGATCACGAGCCACGCGATGCCCATCGAAATCCGCATGCCGGTGACTATGGTGGGCGCCGCCGCGGGCAGCACGACCCACAGTGCACTGCGCAATGGCGGCACTTCAAGGGTGCGCGCCACGTTGAGCCAGTCGCGCCGCACGCCAGCGACTCCGAACGCGGTATTGACGAGCATGGGCCACACCGAGCAGATGAAAATAACGAACACCGCCGAGGCCGACGAACTCTTGATCGTGTACAACGCGATCGGCATCCAGGCGAGCGGCGAAATCGGCTTCAGCACCTGGACGAACGGATTGAAGGCGAGGAACGCAAGCCGCGACATGCCGATCACAAAACCGAGCGGCACCGCAACCAGCAGCGCAATCGCGTAACCGGCCGCGACCCGCACGAGCGAATAGCCGAGCTGGATGCCGACGCCTTTATCGTTCGGTCCGTTGTCGTGGAACGGATGCGCGAGCTGGCGTGCGGCCTCGTGCGCGAACTCGGCGGGCGATGGGAAGCCAGTGACCTTCATCGAATCCGCCGCTGCCCCGTCCGCGCCCGGATCGGGCGCCTTGCCCATCAGCACTGCGTACTCGGCAGCTTCGGCGGCCGCGGCACTCGTGGTTGTCGATGCCGTCGTCGCAGCTGTCGCGGCTGGCGTCTTCGGGAGCGTCGCGGCCTGCCAGACGACCAGCAGCAGCGCGAACAAGGCAAGCGAGCATAGCGCCGCCTTGCTTCGCAACGTGAATCGTCGAATTGCAGTCATTCAGTTTCTCCTGCGTTCAGGCGCGTTTGATGGTCAGGGCATTGAGGTAAGCGTCGGGCCGGCTGGAGTCGAAAGTTCGTCCCATCACCGTAATCGGCGGGTAGCCGCCGTTGCTCGCAATATCCGGCGGTGTCTCACCGATCTGCTTCATCGCGTTGTCCGCGTCGGTCAGCAGGAATATTTGCTGCGCGAGTGAACGGTAGTTGACGCCGCCCTTCAGATAACCCCAACGCTTCATCTGCGTCATCATCCATGTCGCCATCGAATACCACGGCAGCGGCTGAAAATCGATCCGGTCCGCGACGTGGTGCACGTGACCAATGCCGTCCGCAAAGGTGCCGGTCAGCACCTGCCGGATCACCAGCTCGGGCTGATTCAGATAGGCAGGCGCCGCAATCATTTTCGACAGCTCGGCGCGATGCGCAGAGTCGCTGGCATAGGCGGCCGCGCGCAGATTCGCACGCAGCAGCGCGGCGAACGCGTTCGGGTTCTGCCGCACGAACGCATCGGGCACACTGAACGAGCAGCAGGGGTGCCCCGCCCAGATGTCTTTCGACAGAATATGAATGAAACCGACCTCGTCGAATACCGCGCGTTGGTTAAACGGATCGGGTCCCAGAAATCCATCGATGTTGCCCGCGCGCAGGTTGGCGATCATCTCCGCGGGCGGTGTCACACGCAGTTGCACATCGCGATCCGGATCGATGCCATGCTCCGCGAGGTAATAGCGCAGCAGAAAGCTGTGCATCGAATAGTCGAACGGAATCGCGAAGCGGAAACCTTTCCAGTGGCGCGGGTCGCGATTGTCCTTGTGTTTGAGCGCCAGCACGATGGCCTGGCCGTTCACGTTCTGGATCGTCGCGACGCGCGTCGGCGTGGGCTGCGAACCGACGCCAAGCGAAATCGCGAGCGGCATCGGCGCAAGCATGTGCGATGCGTCGAGTTCGCGATTCAGCATCCGGTCGCGCACCAGCGCCCAGCCGCCCACCTTGTTCAGCGTGACGTTCAGCCCTTCCTCTTTGTAAAAGCCGAGCGGTTCTGCGGCGATCAGCGGCGTGGCGCACGTGATCGGCAGAAAGCCGACGTTGAGGTCGCGCTTTTCGGGCTGCGGGGCTTTCGTTTCTGCGAAAGCCTGCTGGAGCGACGCGATCGGCAGCACGCTGTACACGGCGGCGATGGCCGTGCTCTTGCCGACCGCACGGATAAAGGCACGCCGCATCGCGTTGCGCGGAAAGAGTGCGCGTACGGCCGCTGCTTCGATCGCGTCACACCACGCGGCTTCGCCGTCCGCGCGGCGTCCTTCATGCGCGTCGTGCGCGGTGCCCGCCGTGGCGGCGCGGTGCGCGGCTTCATCGGCATGGCGGCCACATGAGCAGCCGCCAAGTGTGCTGCCGGGGTCGAACGGTTGATAGCGGTTACCCATGTGGTGTCCGATGCGTGAAGGTGGGTTCAGGCCGCGAGCTCGACGCGCCGGCTCCCGACCGTCAACGAGGAAACGATGTCGCCATCACGGTACTGCGCCATCGCGAGGTGTCCGTCGTCTTCTTCGACGACTTGCCAGTCCAGTTCCCGCGAAGGCAGTCCGCGCAACACGATCGGCGTCGAGCGCGTCTTCACGCGAATCACCGGCGACTGGTGACGATATCCTGCGTATTCGCAGCCGGTCACCGCGTGCGCGATCGCTTCGGCCTGCGCGGCAATCGGCTCGATGAAGCGGCACGGCTCGCCGGCGAAGCTGATGCAGTCGCCGAGCGCGTAGATATCCGGCACGCTGGTCTGCAACGTGCGGCTGTCCACAACGATGCCGTGCGCGAATTCGAGTCCTGCCATTCTTGCAAGGCGCCCTTCGGTGGCGAGCCCCACCGCGCACAGCACGAGATCGGCGGCAATCCGCTCGCCGTGCTGCGTCGTGATCACCTTTTCGCTTCGCGTGGCGCTGACATCGGCGACACCGCCGCTTGCCGTCGTCGCGTCACTCGTCCGCTGTGTGGCGCCCGCGTCGAGCCCACGCCGCTCCTCGACGCTCACGCTGCGGCCGGGCAGAAAGTGGATGCCCAGTTGCGTCCAGCTGGCGAGCAGGCGGCGTGAGGCCGGCGCCGGCAACAAGGTCGCGAGGGGCCTGTCGCTCACATCCAGCACGGTGACCGTATGTCCCGCCCGTGCCAGGTCCTCCGCCAGCTCGCAGCCGACCAGACCCGCGCCGATTACCGCTACGCGCGTCGGCCCCGCCGTCAACCGGCGCTGCATGCTGCTCCACATCGACAGATCGTTGACGCGCCAGCACAGCTCGCGCGGCAAGCCGGACGGCACTACGGGCCGCGCCCCCTGGGCAAGAATCAGTTGCCGGTAACGGAACGTGCCCGCTGTCGTGCGCAGTTGATGCAGCGCCGGTGACAGCCCGATCGCGTAGGTATGGGCGACCAGCCGTACGCCGAGGCGCGTTGCGGCGGCCGGCCCGGTCTCGAATACGAGCCGCTCCGGTGTGCGCTTCTGGCTCAACGAAACCGACAGTTCCGGCTTGCGGTAACGGTCCGCCGAGCAGGCGCTCACCAGCGTGATCGGTATGTCCGGATCCAACGCCCGGACTGCTTCGACGGCTGCCCAACCCGCTGTGCCGCCGCCGACCACGATGACCCCAGGGGTGCGCGAGGGCGCGCCCTGCGCCGGCGCGCACGCCGCTGCGCCGGCCACAACCGGCTCGTAAAGCACAAAATCCGCTTTTGTCACCCCGCATAGCGGGCACTCCCAGTCATCGGGGATCTCGTCGAAGCGCGTACCGGCCGCAATGCCGCTATCGGGGTCCCCCAGTTCTTCGTCATAGATCACGCCGCACGCGCGGCAGATGTATTTCTTCCAGTCGACAATCAGGACGCTCATGCTGGAAGCTCCTCGGCGGAAAGGCGGGCCATTTCCCAACGCAGATGCTTGATGGCAGGCGTCACGATCGCCACGAAGTGCGACTCGCGAATCCGCCGCTGCGGCGCTGCGCTCATCAGATAGCCGCGCGCGCCTTGATGCAGCAGCGACGCCTGTGCCGCACGCAACGCGAGCTCGGCGCCGCGTGTGCGCAAATCGAGCACTTCGAGCAGATAGTCGGTGCTGCCGTCGTAGGCGGTGCGCGCAAGTCGCTGCGTCGCGCTCATCGCTTCGTCGAGTTCGGCCGTCAGTTCGACTGGCCGGTCGTGCAGGAAGCGGTTCACGTGACCGAGTACCGGCTCGACTTCGAGACACGAATCGATACTGCCTTGTGCGACACCCAGCGCCATGCCGACCTGCAGCAGAATGAACGCCGCCTTTATCCGCGCGACGAATGGCCGCGCCGGATCGGCAATCAGGTCGGCTTCGCCGACGAAATAGTTGGTGAGCTTGACGCCCCATGTGCTGGTGCCTTCCATGCCGGAGAACACCGGGCAGTGGCGCAACTCGACGCGCTCGTCGCAGCTCAGCAGGAACATGACCTCGTGCGAGACCGAACGGTCATCGCGATGCACCGCGGCGATCGCACCGCAATACTGGCCAAGGCCGATATGACTGACCCACGGCAGTGTGCCGTTAATCAGATAGCCGCCGGGCGTAGGCGTGGCGCGGAACATCATCGGCTCGATCCCTGAGAACGCTTTCATCGGGTTCGACAGCGCGGTGCCGCCGAACGTCTGGCCGCGGGCATGCGCGTCGAGCCGCGCGCCGCCCAGATACGGGTTGCCGGACTGCTCCATGTACAACCCGCAGACATCGTGGGCCCACATCAGGAAGCCGGTCGAGCCACACGCGCGGCTCGCTTCCTGCATCGCGGCGAGCGACAGACCGAACCGCGCGCCGTACCGGTCCAGGTGAACACCGAGCGCGCCGGCCGCGCCCAGCTCTCCCATGATGTCGAGCGGGTAGACTCCTTCGCCGTCGATCCGTGGCGCGGCTGCCGCGAGCGGACCGCGAGCGATCGCGGCCACGCGCGCCAGCACCGCTTCGTCACACCAGGTGTCGACGCTGGCCTCTTCTACCAATGCGTGTTCCATGTTGGTTTTCCTTCGAGTACCCGGGGCAGCCGCTACGGGCGGCGCGCACTAGCGAAGCGGCGCTTCAGTCGGCGAGCGTAACGGTCATGGGAATCGGATTGCGCATCGAGTTTGCAACCGGCGAGAAGTAATTAGCACGACTGACGATATCGTCAAGCTCGTCGCGCGTCGCATCGCCTTCGATGACAATTTTCACGCGGATCGCCTGGAAACCCATCTGCGCGGAGTCCATCTCGGCGCCACCTGCGCCCCATGCCGCGGGGTTGCCGATATCCGCTTCGAGGAACACCTCGAGCTTCGACAGCTTGACCTGCTTCCACGTCGCGACGGCTGTGATGCCCACCGCGAGGCAACCGCCAAGACCCGACAGCACGATCTCGCCCGGCGCAGGCGCGGTGTCTTCGCCGAACAGATGCAGCGGCTCATCCACTACGACGGGCGTATGGTTGCCAACATAGCTCAACGAGCGGTACTGACCTTGCATGACCGTATGCACGTTGTTCTTGCCGCGCGACCCCGGGTTATTGCGCCCCTTTTCGGCGAAGGCCATCAGCCCATCGCGGTCGATCGGCCGCAGGTAGGTGGAAACGGTCGTGGGATTATCGGTGACAGTGTTCAAGTGACGCTCCTTGATGCGTGGATGGTGAAGGCGCGGGCGTCGCATCGAAAGCGGGGCGCGCCGGCACATCACTAAGGCAACAGGCGTGCCAGTTTCTCTACATAGCCTCAAACTGCTTTCCTGGCGGGGGCTTTGGACCAAACAGCAAGAGGCGCCCTGGCTTGGCGCGGCGTCTTCCCTATCAACCGGCGAACCGACAATGTCGACAATGTCGACAATGTTCACCGCGGCCGGCCCGGCGGTCAGTCATTCGGCAGGCCAAGTTTTTGCCAGCGATAGCTGAACTGGCGCGCTGTCATGCCCAGCTGTTGCGCCGCGCGCGATTTGTTTCCCCCGCACTGTTCGAGCGCGTCGACAAGCGCCTGCGCCGGGTGCGAACCGACACGCCGGTAGGGGCGCATTGGCAGCGGCACCGTGTGGGTCACGCGATCATGCGAAGAAGCGCCCTGCCCGCGGTTTGCGGCCGCCGACTCTGCGGACGCGGGCGCAACATCCGGCTCATCCGCCGCGTGTGAAGGCAACAGCCGGTCGATATCCGCGGCATCGAGCAGCGGCTTCTCCGCCAGCAACACGATCCGCTCGATGAAATTGGTCAGCTCGCGAATATTGCCTGGCCACGGATACTCTTCGAGCCGATCCAGCGCGGCCGTCGTGAGATTGACGTTGCGCTGGTTGAGTTGATTCGTATGACTGATGAAATGCAGCGCAAGGACGCGAATGTCCTGGCGACGTTCGGCGAGCGACGGCAGGCGGATCGGAATCACGTTGAGCCGGTAGTACAGGTCCTGGCGGAAGGTGCCGCGCGTCACATCGCGTTGCAAATCGCGATTGGTGGCCGCGACGAGCCGCACTTCGACCCGGATCTCCGCCTTGCCGCCGAGGCGCGTAATGGTCCCTTCCTGAAGCGTACGCAGCAGCTTGGTCTGCATCGTCATTGGCAGTTCGCCGATCTCGTCGAGAAACAGCGTCCCGTTGCTGGCCTGCTCGAACCAGCCCGCGCGCATATTGTTCGCGCCCGTGAACGCGCCGCGTTCATACCCGAACAACTCGGACTCGAACAGCGTATCGGGTATCGCCGCGCAGTTGATCTTGATGAAGGCACGGTCGCGTCGCGGACTCGCCAGATGCAAGGCCCGTGCAAACAGCTCCTTGCCAGTACCCGAGTCGCCGAGCAATAGCACGCTCGCGGCGGAATCCGATACGCGCTCCAGTTCCGAGATTGCGCGCAGCAAAGGCGGCGCGGTGCCAACGATCCCATAGCGGGCGGCCGCCGATTCGAGGGCCCGCGCGAGCACTGCGTTCTGCTGTTCGAGCGCACGGGTTTTTTCCTCAAGGCCGGCTTCCAGCTGCAGCAATTGCCCCGCCAGGGTCGCCAGAATACGCAGCACCGTGATGTCGTCGGCCAGCGCACGCCAGCGGTGGCGAATGCGGTGACACGCAAGAACGCCGACAGCCCGCCGTTCGACGACGATCGGCAGCGCGATGAACGAGACCGGGCCGTCCGGCAACCGGGAGCGCTCAACGGCACGCGCCAGAAAATCCGGCTCGCGGTCGATGTCCTGGACGATCGTCAGTTGACCGTGCTGCAGCGCGCGCCCGGTGATGCCTTCACCATACGCATACACACCCCGGCTGATTTCCTCGGCGGTGAGTCCGTACGCGTACCGGATGCGACCGCTGCGAGCGGTTTCGTCCGTGAGCACGATACGGCCACGGTTCAGACCGAGCAGCTCGGACATCAGATGCAGCATCTCGCGCAGCGCAGGGGCGGGGGACAGGCTCTTGCCGACAAGCGCCATGACCTGCTGCAGCAGGAGCATTTCGTGTTCGCGCCAGTAGCCGGCAGATTCGCTGCCGGCTGAGGCGTCAGATGGTGTTTGCATGCGCGTGAGCCGCCGCAGTCGTGAGCGAAGCCTATTATTTCAGAACACAAAAAAACTCGCAGGCTCCCCATGCGACTGACCCTGCCCCTGTTTGACGAATCCCATAGCCGCGCAAATCAGGCCGCTTCGTTCGCACCGCGGCGCATATGAGTCAGCTATGGAGCGCATCCCGGACATTCGCATATGCACTTGCGGACAAAAACTTCAGCGTTCTGAATGGCTGATTGGCGCCTGATGCATGGATTGCGCGTATGATCCCGACTTTCGAATTCAGCGGCCGACGTCGCTAGTCGGCAACCGCTGCGCGTCGTGCTTTACCTCTTCAAGGTGAGAGCCATGTTCAGGGATTTTTTTCAATTAGGCTTTGCGACTGTCGTTGTATCGATACTTGGGGCGTGTGCGACGGCGCCTGCAGTTCCCGCCAGTTCTTCCATCGACCCGCCTCAGGGCGAGCGCGTGATGACGTTGGTGGCGTCTGGTGTGCAGACTTATTCGTGTGAGTTCGACGCGCAGCACCATCTGGCATGGATGTTCAAAAGCCCACAAGCGACCCTGTTCGACATGAGCGGCCGCGCCGCGGTCCGGCACGGCGCCGGGCCGTCCTGGGAAGCGGAAGACGGAAGCCGGATTGTAGGGCGTGTGCTCGCACAGCGTCCCAGCGAAACGTCGGCAAGCATACCGCAACTGTTGCTCGAAGCTCATAGCACGTCCGGTATCGGCACATTGTCGGCTGTCCGGTATGTGCAGCGAGTGCATACCGTTGGAGGGTTGATGCCGGCCGCACCATGTTCGACGGAACACGAAATCGGTAGCTCGCCCTATCTCGCGGATTATGTTTTCTATCGGTAGCAGCACGCGTCAACGGCCGTTCCTTTGACTTGTTCGTCGTCGGCTATCGCCGCCGTTCGCGCGTTGACCTTGATACGGCCGCTGACCACTGGTTCAGCGGCCATTCGCTCCAGTCGCTCGGCAGGTCATCGGCAATGAGCTGATAAACCTTGCACGCCTGGCGATCATCTGCATTAGCGCCCAACCCTGCTGCTCGCAGGTTGTCACGGTGCTCAGCGGGGACAACACCAGCGTTGTGCCGCCGTTTATCGACGCAAGCCGGCAGTCGTTTTCGCCATGACCGACCTGACCATACTCCGCAACTGTGATGGAGACGGTTGAATGGGATTCCACCAAAGACATCGTCAGCGCGGGCCGTACTTGAAATTGAGTGGCAAATTGCTCAGGTAATACTTTCCAGGTGGGCCGCGAACGACCGTCCATCGACGTCGGTCAGCCTCAAGGTGACGCGCGTGTCTGGCGACACGTTGCTGTGAGGAACAGGCGGCAGTGTGATCGTTGCAGCCGCACCCATCGACGCACGAATGCCGTATGGACCTGCGGCAAACTGGTTATAGGCGAAATCATTCGAGAACGCGGCCTTAGGCAACGTCGACAGAGCGGAAGCATCCCAGTGCTCGATGACCGTCCCATCCGTGCCCAGCAATGCCGCTTCGACGATGTGCACCGGCGCTTCGGGCGTGCCCGCGTCCAGATACACATGGAATCTGACCTGACCGTCCGCCAGCAATTTTCCGTTTCGCATCGTCAGATGGTGAACTGTCGGGCTGATCGGACCGCTGTGAAACGGCGTCACCACGGAACCGCGAAAGTAACTGTAGGTGCCGACGTTGTACGCCGCGACAAAGACGAACAAGGCCAACGCGAGGGTACGGAACGCACGATCGCTCTGCGGTAGCGGCAGACTGCCGCCCATCCATTGAAACCAGGCCTTACCGGAAAGCGCCGGCCTGATACGAAGCAGCACGTTGTCTATCGAATACGCGCTGCCGCCAGCCAGCAACAAGGTCGTGCCCATTGCGAGATTGCAGGCGGCCATGGTCCACTCATCGATGCAGGTCGCCCCCTGCCAGCCGAACAGTGCCATCAGCACCACAGACAGCAACATGGAAACGAGCGCACCCAGACGCGTGAGCAGCCCAACCATCAACATGAGGCCGAACACCAGTTCCACCGCGCTAAATATTATTACGCCGACGTAAAGTACGTAGAAATGCTGGAGCATGAATGCGATCAGATGATCGAGCCCGAACAGTGCCCCTGGCATCGCCGTCTGAAACTTGTAGGCCATCCAGTGCGGTGCGTGCGGATCAAGTTTGGCTGGCCCATAGATGAAGCGTCGTGAGCCACCGCCCCAATAGATGAACCCTTGTATGAAGCGTGTGACAGTCAGGGCGACACCGGCCAGTCGCCAGCTTCGAAGTGCGTCGTCACGTGGGGTGTCGACAGTCGTCGATTCCAATGGGAGGGTAGCCATGTTGATGTATTCGCGGATTACTAGAGCGGCATAAAGGCGTAACCCGCTTGCTGCAGGGTGGTCACGGTGGTCAGCGCGGACAACGACAGGGTCACTCTCGGGTCGATCCATTCGTACTCGAAGTGATGTTCTGCCATCGCCTGGCCACAGACTGCGATTGTGATGCCGTCCTTCTTCAGTGCATCAATCAACGGCAGATTGGGATTGGGCACACCGAACTGCGCGCGGTAATGCGTATCGTCGAGCACCAGTGACGTGGCCGAACCAGAAGCGACCGCGACGAATTTAAGCTTGCTCATTGGCACGCCCGACGCCACGTAGAGATTCACGGCACGGGCCACGTGATCGAGCGCCGGGCTCACCTGATCGGGATTTTTTGCCCCCTGCGTCAGAGAGAAGACCACCTTGTACGTGTGCCCCGGCTGAGGCTTGAACGCGCCGTTCGGCAGAAAGTGCATCTTGCCGTAGTCGCGAACGGTCGGCGTGGTCCAGAAGCCGGGCGAATCCATCGTGCCAGCGTGGACGGATAGTGAAGCAGCAGCAAGCACGGCGGTAGCAACGAAAGTTTTGACTTTGGACATGGCTGGTTGCGGTTTAGGTAAGGTCGGCATCCGCTTGGAGGATACCTGGCGGTCATTACCGCAACACCGACAAACACATGACAAATTTGTAATGGACTCTTTTTCACTTTGGCGATCTTCCGCCAAGCGCGCGACTAGCCGTAGCCCCCTACCGCGCGAGCGGTTCCGCGACCCTGGATAGACACCCGCCTTCCGAGGCGCAGCCGTCCGCTCACGGACAGGCAGCGACCATGCCGGATTGCAAGTAAAAAGTATCGTCTAAATCTACTGATCCGAAGGTAATCCCATAACTGATTGGATCACTACCTGAAGGCCGACTCCGCCCAGCCCGCCGCTGTTGCCACCGCTGCAGCGCCAAAGGAGGCGCTGCCATCGATGAACGACGCGGTGCCGCCAATCGGAGCAGCCCAGACAGGCAGTGATTCGGAAAAGGCGTCGAGCGGCAAGTAACCGTCGACGGCACCAGGCGCTCGAACCACGTTTGGTCCGCGTGGTAGTCAAGAGATTGGGGCGCGTCTAGAAGGACACCTGAGCCGCCAACAGGTCTTCGATCCGAACCGGAAGATCACGCACGCGCACGCCCGTCGCATGATAAACGGCGTTCGCAATCGCAGGCGCAATACCCGCGATTCCAATCTCCCCGACACCGCGTGCGCCGAGAGGATTCAATGCGAGATCCGGATAGTCGAGGAACGTGACATCGATCTTCGGTGCGTCGGCATGCGTGACCATGACATAGTCGGCGAGGCTCCGGTTGATTGGTGCGCCGGAACGGCTGTCGTAGTTCGTCTGTTCGAATAGCGCCATGCCGACGCCCATTACGACCGCTCCTTCGATCTGGTTGCGGGCCGTACGGGCATTGATGATCTTGCCTCCATCGATCACGCTAACCACGCGGCTGACTCGCAACCGCGCTGTTTCGGGCTGCCATGTAACCTCGGCAAAATGCGCGCAGTATGAGTGCACCGACACGCGTTTCGCGTCAGGATCTTCCTGATTCGGGCCGGACCGCCCTCTTCCCACCACCGCGTTGATACCCGCCGGCCCCAAAATCCGCTCAAAGGGCACCCCTGCAGCCGGTGAGGTTCCTTTGCGATACACCATCCCTTGCTCAAAACCAAGTGCATCCGCGTTCTGCCCGTTGAAGGGCGAGTTACCCGCTTCGGCTGCGGTGACCAAAAGGTGCTGGACTGCGACCTGTGCCGCCTGCGCGACCGCCGGAATCAGCGACGCGGTAGCCCTTGAGCCCCCCGACATCGGCCCGGGAGGCAAGCGTGTGTCACCGATCACAACTGAAATTCGGTCAAGCGCGATTCCGGTCGCATTCGCGACCATCTGGGCGATTACAGTGTACGTCCCCGTGCCGATGTCCTGAGTCGCTGTCAACACGCGCGCCGTTGCGTCAGCGTTCAGTTCAACGATGACTTCGGCTGCAGATCGCTGGGCCTGCCACGACCCCGCTGCGACTCCCCAACCGATCACCAGACCGTCGTTACGCATCGAACCGACCGGCGTCTTGCGTGACGCCCAGCCGAACTGCTCCGCGCCGCGCGTGAGGCATTCCTTAAGATGCCGGGATGAAAACGGCACATTCAGGCTTTCATCAATCGTCGGCTCGTTGACAAGGCGTAACTGGACCGGATCGATATTGAGCTTGATGGCTAGTTCATCGACGGCTGATTCGACTGCGAACAAGCCAGGCACGGCACCTGGGCCGCGCATTGATGTGCTGGGCCCGATGTCCCGGCGCGCATGGGCGGCAGTCACTTGCAGGTTCGGCGCGCTGTAGAGATAGCCTGTCGCCTCGCCGCAATTCTCTTTTCGTGTATCGAGGCGGCCCGTTTGATAGACGTAGTCCTGCTGCAGCGATGTCAAACGTCCATCGCGTGTTGCCGACAAGCGTAGGCGCTGCTCCGTGGCCGGACGGTGGCCCACGTTCTGGAACATCATCCCGCGGCTCAGCACCAGCTTGACGGGCCGCCGCAGACTGCGGGCCGCGGCGGCAGCGAGTAGCGAATGGGACCACGGAAACAGCTTGCCGCCGAATCCAGAGCCTAGATACTTCATGATCACGCGCACCTGATCTTCGGGCACACCAAGCATCTGTGCCATCATCTGCCGCTGGTTGACGATCGACTGCGTTGTTTCGTAAAGCGTATAGTTCGTGCCATCGAAAACCGCCACCGTGGCATGCAGTTCTATTGGGTTGTGCGTTTCGATCGGTGTCGTGTAGGTCTCGTCCAGCTTCAGCGCATCAGAAGCGGCCGCGAATGCGGCCTCCGCGTCGCCGCGCTGCGTGTCGACGGACGGGGCCCCCTGTGCGGACATCTGGACCGTTACATCGGGTTGGCTCTGCGCATACCGCGCCTTCACTGCATGGGATGCGGCCGTTGCCTGCTCGAACGTATCGGCCACTACCAGTGCAATGTACTGGCCATAGTACGAGATGATGTCGTCGTCGAGCGGCGGACGTCTTTCATCGATTCTTGGTCCGAAGCCGACGCGAAAGAACTTGCCGATGTTCTCGCGCGTGAAGACAGCCCGGACCCCTGGCATCGTCGAGGCAGCGGCCGTTTCAAGTTGATGGATGCGCCCCTTCGCGATTGTCGCGCAAACCGGTACGGCGTAAAGCGTCCCTGGAAAATTGAAATCCGACGTATACGTCGCCGCTCCGCTGACCTTAAACGGTCCGTCGATTCGGGTAAAGTCACCGCCGATGAGCGGCTCCGTTTTATTGCTAGCTAATTGCACGTTCTCTCCGCGTCACGAAGCTGGGTCAAGAATTTTGTGTGGCCAACTTGAGTGCTTGCTGGATGCAGCGTTTAGCAAGCTCAACCTTGAAGCCGTTCTGACTTTGCGGGCGCGCTGACTGGAGCGCGGCCTCGGCCGCCGCCTGGAACGCCGCAGGCTCAGGCGCGCGGCCGAGCAACGCGGCTTCGGCCTCGCGCGAGCGCCAGGGCTTAACGCCCACACCGCCAAGTGCGATCCTGATGTGAACGGTCCTGCCCGACGATACGGTCATGACGACCGCTGCCGACGCCAACGCAAATTCATACGATGCGCGATCGCGCAGTTTCAGATAGACGCTGTGACTGCCGGGAGCCGGCGCAGGGAGCGTCACGTGGGTGATGAGCTCGCCGGGATTGAGCATGGTCTCGCGTTCGGGCGTGGCCCCGGGCAACAGGAAGAAGTCATCAATTGCGATGCTTCGCTTGCCCTTGCTGCTTTCGACATGGATCGTGGATTCGAGCGCAGTCATTGCGACACTCATGTCCGAGGGGTTCGTCGCGATGCAATGATCGCTGGCCCCAAGAATGGCGAGGTTCCGATTGAACCCACCGATCGCAGAGCAACCCGTACCGGGCTTACGCTTGTTGCATGGCGTAGCGGTATCGCGAAAGTAGACGCAGCGTGTGCGCTGCAACAGGTTGCCGCCGGTCGTTGCCATGTTTCGCAACTGGGCTGACGCGCCGGAAAGCAATGCCTGCGACAGGACAGGATAGTGCGTCTTGATCAGGGGATGATTCGCGAGATCGGAATTTCGCACCGTCGCGCCAATTGCGACGCCGCCACCGTCTATGGCTTCGACCTGAGCGAGTGGCAGGCGATGGATATCGATGATCTGCGTCGGACGCTCCACGTCGAGCTTCATCAGGTCGAGCAGTGTTGTGCCGCCTGCCAGAAAGCGCATAGACGAGCCACTTTGCTGGCTGCCGTCGTCAGTCTGCGCGATGTCGAGTGCCTGTGCGACGCTGGAAGCGCGCCTGAGTTGAAACAGTTGCATTCGTACGCTCCGCTCAAGCTTTCCGGCGAACTTGCTGGATCGCCGAGACGATGTTGGAATAGGCGCCGCACCTGCAGATATTTCCGCTCATCGCTTCCTTGACGTCCTCGTCGCTGTGACCATAAGGCTCGCTGAGCAGCGCGACAGCCGACATGATCTGGCCGGAGGTGCAGTACCCGCACTGAAAGCCATCGTGTTCGACGAAGGCGGCCTGCATCGGATGCAGATTGCCCGGCCGTCCAAGGCCTTCGATGGTCGTGATCGCCTCACCCTCATGGGTGGCGGCAAGGCTTAGACAGGAATTCAGGCGCCTGCCGTCGACATGGACTGTGCAGGCGCCGCACTGGCCGTGGTCGCAACCCTTCTTTGTGCCGGTCAGCCCCAGATGCTCGCGCACGCAATCGAGCAGTGTCGTGCGGGGATCGATATCCAGTTCGTGATCGGTGCCGTTGACGTTCAATCGGACATGTACGTTGGTACTATCTGCACTGAGGTCGTTGGCTCGTGTTTCACCCTGGTCAGCACCGCCGGAAGCTGCATGCGCGACAGAGGAAAGTTGTCCGGCGCCAATCGTGATGCCGGCGGCACCCATGCGGCCCAGGAAAGACCGACGAGACACGCGTTGGAACACCGTCTCGGCATCACTTTGGCTTGTGCTTCGTTTCTGCGACTTTTCGTCCATGAATCGAATTCTCCACTGAATTTATGGATCGGCGAACGACGACGCAATGCGTCGGCGCCTGTTCGACCGAGCTTTTCTTTCTAACACCGGCGATATAAAACCGGACGGACGGCAAGATGAAACTCCTGTCATCTTTCAAGTTTGAGTGGGGCCGTGGCGGGACCAGGCAGGGCGGCGTTTCGTCGCACTGGCAAATGCTGCCCTTCCCTGCATCGCCCAGTGCTTGCCAATTTCATCTTCGGAGCATTAGCACTGAAGGCTTACGATTTCAAAGGTTTCCCTAATCCCGCCCGCGTTCGTATCGCGATTGCTGAGGAAGGTCTCACCAACCGCGTCGAGTCGTCCAGGTCGATCTGCCTGGCGGTGCACATAGGACTCCGAAGTTCCTTGCAAAAAAATCTTTCCGTGTCGTGCAGAAGATAACGAAAACGTCATCAACGGGTCAGTTCCAGGCCACTTCATTTGTCTACAGTAGAAGTCTCGGATTGCAAAACCGGAACAGATTCCATGAAGTTCATGAAACGGGTCTTCTCAATCGTTGTGCCGTCATGCATCGCGTTCGGTATGGCGGGCCATGCGCTCGCCGATCAGGACAATCAGGCACTGCTCCCCCCATCGGAGGCGATTCAGCGCACGCCTGAAGAGCTGCAGGAGCTTGTTGCTCCCATCGCGCTGTATCCGGATCCACTGGTCGCAGAAATTCTCGCGGCAGCCACACATACGGCGGAAGTCGTCGAAGCGGACCGCTGGATGCAATCGAATTCCCAATTGACCGGGGAGGCACTGGCCGCTCAAGTCGATCAGCAATTCTGGGATCCCAGCATCAAGGCGCTTACAGGATTTCCCGCCGTGCTCGCAGACATGGACCAGAATGTCGTCTGGACATCATCGCTTGGCGACGCGTACCTCAGCCAATCGCAGCAATTGATGGCGGCCATCCAGACGATGCGGCAGCGGGCCAGCACCGCAGGTAACCTGCAAATCAACCAGCAGGAAACGGTAGCGAACGATGGTGGATTGATCAGCATCATGCCAGCCGATCCCGCGGTTGTGTACGTGCCCGAATACGATCCGTCGCTCGTGTATGGTGCGCCGGTGGCGCTCTGGCCTGGCTGGTATCCCGATCCGGGCCTCTACCTTGATGGGCCGGGGATTGTGTTCGGCGTTGGATTCGATCTGGGATACTTCGGCGGTTACGGATGGGGCTGGCGACACTGGAGGCCCGACTGGCACCATCAGGCGGTATGGTTCCATGGCGGCCAGTATGCGTGGCACAACCGCAATATCGTTGACGCCAATCACTTCGCTCACAGCAACGAAGGTTTCAATCCTGCCCGCGGCGCTTACGGCATGCGCGGCATATACGGCGCGGCGCACACGCACCTGCCTGGGATGTCGTCGCGAGAATTTCTCGGACCGCATACGGCCCCCGGCGTCGGATTGGGCCGGTTCGGGGGAATCGACCCCGAAGGCTTCGGTCGCGCAGAGTTCGGTAGGGGGCGTTTAGGCTTTGGCGCGCTGGGACACGCGGGGGTAGGACACGTGAGCGCAGGCGCCCATGGCGGAAGCGGACACGGTTAGGAGCAGTGCGCGCGCCGCGCACTAGCAGTCACCGCGCCCGTTCCTGGCGGTCGTGGAAAGGCGTCTTGAGCAGGAAGTCGCGCCACATGCGGACTACGCTCTGCTGACCACGGTGCCCAGCATTGGTCAAACGCTGGCCACCGTCATCCGGCCGGAAGCCCGGAGCATCGACCGTTTCGCCAGCGCCGGTATTGCTTTTCGCAGCTCAGTGATGCAAGGTCAAGCTCGTCAATAAACGCCTCGATGATCCTGAACGGATTGTCCCCGGCAACGAACTCATCGAGGCATTCTGGAATGCATGTCACCAGCTTGCGATCCTCGGCTTCTGCGAATCGCTTCGTCGGGTCACCATGCTGAACGCGCTAATCCAGCCTACGGAACCCGGTTATTTCGCCGGGGCGCTGACTTCGTTAAGGAGCGTCAGGTCTTCCGGAGAAAGTTGCAGGCGCGTCGCCGCCACCATACTTTCCAGTTGTTCCACCGAGGTTGTGCTCGCAATCGGCGCCATCACGCTCGGCCGTGCGATAATCCAGGCAAGTGCCACGGTGGAGGGCGTGGTGTCGTTACGTTTGGCCACGTCAATGAGCGCATCGACGATTCGTAGTCCACGGTCGTTCAGGTACTTGTTCAGGAATGGACCACGCGCACGCTTATTGATGTCCGCCTTCGAACGGTATTTTCCGCTCAGGAAGCCGCTCGCCAGGCTGAAGTACGTGACTACCGCCAGGTTATGCGTCTGTGCGACCGGTTCGAGATCCGTCTCGTAACCTTCCCGATCGTACAGGTTGTACTCAGGCTGAAGCACCTGATAAGCCGGCAAGCCCGATTCCTTCGATACCTTCAACGCTGCCTCGAGCCGCGCGCCGGTGAAGTTCGACGCGCCAATCACGCGCACCTTGCCCGCCTTGATCAGCTTCTGGTACGCGCCGAGCGTCTCTTCCATCGGCGTCGTCTCGTCGTCGAAGTGAGAAAAATAGATGTCGATGTAATCGGTCTGAAGGCGGCGCAGCGAATCGTCGACGGCTGCCTCGATATTCACCGCCGACAGCCCGAGCCGCGTCTTCAACCTGCTGACCTTGGTCGCAAGCACGATCTTGTCGCGCTTGCCGCTTTCCTTGAACCACTTGCCGATGATCGTTTCGGACTCGCCGCCCTGATGGCCCTCGGCCCACTGCGAGTAGGCGTCGGCCGTATCGACGAAGTTCAAGCCGTGGTCGACGAACGCGTCAAGGATGGAGAACGACGTCCGCTCGTCGGCCGTCCAGCCGAAGACGTTGCCGCCGAAGACGAGGGGTGCGACTTGAAGACTGGAGGTTCCGATGGTGTGTAGGTGCATGGCTTTCTTCGCTTACGGTGTTGAGTTGAAACGAACGGAATGGGATACGCGCTAATACGGCCGATCGGTTGCAAAGGAAGGAACCCGAGGACTCGCCTGCAAGGCATCACGCGCGGAACGCCGGCGGGCTACCGGGCTCACATGAAAGTGAAAATCTGCTCGCGCGGCAGGCGCGACTTCGGTAGGTTGGCATTGAAATCCTGCTCGCTGCGATGGCCGAACGCCGCCAGCACAACGCTCGTAAGCCCGCGTTCGCGCAGCCCAAGCTCGAGGTCGAGCGCCCGCGAATCGAAGCCTTCCATCGGCGTCGCGTCGATGCCGAGCACGGCCGCGCTCACGAGCAGTCCGCCCAGCGCAAGATACACTTGCTTCTCCATCCACTGAGGCACGTCGCGCAACTCGTAGCGGTGCATGTCCACATACGAGCGGCGGGACTTTTCCTGCATGCCCCTCGCTCCGTCGACCTGGAACCGTCCGTCATGGCCTTCCTGCTCAAGGACAGCGTCGAGGTGATCCGCGTCCATATCGGTGCGCATACAGAGCGCGATCACGTGCGAGGCGTTCACTATTTTCGGTTCGTTGTACACGTAGGCGCCCTGCGTTGCCTTGGCCACGCGCGCGCGGCCTTCTGGCGTCGACGCGACGACATAGTGCCAAGGCTGCGAGTTGACCGACGAAGGACTGTAGTGAAGCGTCGCGAGCAACGCATCGACCGATGCTTGCGGCAACGAACGACCCGGCTCAAATGCTTTGACGGTGTGACGGGTTTGTACGGCGTCAATCAAATTCATGGCAATACCCTTCTAATGGAGACAGACTAGCAACCGAAACAGAAAGCTGACCGGCGACTCAAAACCCTTCGAGAACGATCTTGCCGCGCGCGCGATTGCTTTCGATGAGCGCGTGCGCGCGCCGCAGGTTGTCCGCGTTGATCGCCCCGAAATGCTCGCCAAGCGTCGTACGCAGCGTGCCTGCGTCGACCAGCGTTGCGATGCGCTCGAGAATCTCGTGCTGGCGGATCATGTCAGGCGTCTCGAATAGAGACCGCGTGAACATGAGTTCCCAGTGCAGCGAGATTGCTTTCAACTTGAGCGGCATCGCGTCGAGCGTTTTCGGATCGTCGATGACGCCAAGCTTGCCTTGCGGCGCGAGCACGTCGACGATCTGGGGATAGCGCGCCTCGGTATGCGTGAGGCTCGCGACATAGCGCACCTGCTCAACGCCGATCCGGCGCAGCTCGTCTTGCAGCGGGCGCGCATGATCGATGACGTCGTGCGCTCCCAGATCGCGAACCCATTCTTGCGTCTGCGGTCGTGATGCCGTGCCGATCACGCGCAGCTTCGTCAGTTGCCGCGCGAGTTGAGTGAGAATCGAGCCGACGCCACCGGCCGCGCCGATGATCAGAAGCGCATCGCCGTCGCCCCCGTCCTCGGCAACGCAGAGGCGATCAAAGAGCAGCTCCCAGGCTGTAAGTGAAGTCAGCGGCAATGCGGCCGCGCGCGCGTCGTCGAGCGTGGTGGGTTGATGACCCGCGATGCGCTCGTCGACGATGCAGTACTCGGCATAGGCGCCGGCGCGGGCGACGGAGCCGGCGTAAAACACCTTATCGCCGACCTTGAACAGCGTGACGGCGGCGCCGACGGCTTCTACCGTCCCGGCGGCATCCCATCCAAGCAAGCGCGGCGTGTCGCCCAGCATTCCCGCACGAACCTTGGTGTCGACGGGGTTCACGGCAATGGCGCGAATTTTCACCAGCAGATCGCGCGGACCCGGCTCGGGCTTTGGCAATTCGGTTTCGTATAGTGCACGCGGATCTTCGATCGGCAACCCGTGCTGGTCATAAACGATGGCTTTCATTCGGCGTTACTCTTTGGCGTTCGACAGCGAGCCGCTTTGGCGGCTCGGACGTTGTGTTAATGATGTACTGCACACGCATCCCGGAAAACGGGGAGAGTCTGGTAAAACTTTCACTACAGGAACGAAAAAGGTCCGGTTCGACGCCAGGTCGAACGCTTCTTTGCACTGGTCACCTACAAGGCCATCCGCACGGGCTCGTTTGGCTCGGTCAAACAACTGATCAGGCGCATCGATCGGTTCGTCTCCCACTGCAACGAAAACTGCAAACCATTCATGTGGACCGCCTCAGTTGACTCCATCCTCGAAAAACTATACCGACTTTGTTGGCGAATCAGCGGAACGCAACACTAGAGGATGACTTTGAGGCCGGTATAGATGAGTCGCACACCGATTACCAACAGGATGATGTACGCGAACTTATACAAATGCGTGACCTTTAGCCGGCGGTTCAGCCAAACACCTGCACAGATCCCAACTACCGCAAAAGGCGTGAGAGCGAGGCTCGCGAGTAAAGTCGTGCGGGTGAACAGCCCAAGCATCGAAAAGCTGACTAGTTTCGCTAAATTGACGACGGCAAAAAACGCAGCCGTGGTCCCGGCAAAGCAGCGCTTGGTTAGCTTATACGGCAACAGATAGATGGCCAGCGCCGGTTCGCCCGCGTTCGCCATGAAACTTGCGAAGCCAGAGGTAGCTCCCCAGAAGATGCTTGAGGCCGGGTGCAAACCATGGTGATCTTCCCTTGCAGGGGGACGAGACTCGGACCAGCGACGCCGGGCAAAGTCGATTGAGATCACACCGACGCCAAGTCTCAGCCATGCTTCCGAAAGATGGTGTATCGCCACTGCACCTAGCCCAATGCCAAACAGTGCGGCGGGGATCGCGATACGCAGCAATGGCCAATTCCATTCGCCGCGATATTGCCAGAGCGTGACCAGATCAGTCAGGCAAAGAATGGGCAAAAGAAGTGTCACGACAACGGGCACTGGCAAGTGCAGTGCCATAAGTGGCACTGCCACGACGCCGAGGCCAAGCCCGAGACTACCCTTTGAGATGCTGGTCAGGAGGAGTGCCGGGATGCTTGCAGCGTAGAACCAGGGATCGCTGATTAAGAAAGTACCAAACATCTAGTGAATTCCGATGCCGACGCATTACAAAGCTTGAGGCGACTATTCAACCATGGCTGGTCCGAGGCAGTCGCCAACTCCGGCACAACTGATCGAGCGAGTCGCATACGGTGCAACCCAGATTCGAGGGCGCGCTAGTAGCAGTGACTAACCCCCACGAATGATAAAACGCAATTGCGGTACGTTCGGATGGGGCGGCCAGCCGTAAAGCCGCAGAAACGCGAAAATTGGCATGCTACAGCTACTTGATCTCGCACGCAATGGAAACGATTATTATGTCTATTTCATCCGGCTTGTGACCCGATTGTTGCGCGTTGGAATGCTGTGGTTGCCCGTAATGTCGATGCAGCGCCGCTCAGTCGCTTCTTTCAATCTGCAGCTTCGGTGTGCCCCACCTGATTGGTCGTTGATCGGGACCCAACCCGCCGCGGGCGGCACGTCATTGTCGATGCCGCAACGAATGTGCCGATCCGAACGTTGATTCAATTCACGCCATAAATGACATTCCAGATAATTACCGAATAAAACCAACATCATTACAATTTCTTCATTGTGCAGATCCACAAAGTTCACTCACATTTAGAACGTTTGTCGCATAGTTCCGCATAAGGAATCAGTGGTTGTTTGACCAGAACAACACAACTGTTTCAGGTCGGCCTGAACCCTATGATCCGTTTGCACGGAGAATGCGCCCGCCAGACGTGTGAGACGGCAGGAAATCACCAGGCAACAGATCATGTTCCGATCCGGCATTTCGCCTCACTGAATACGTGATCCGATAACACGTACCTGACACACCGCATGAAGCAACTCGAATCAACCTGCATCGACCCGTTTAATCTATAAGGCGATTACCATGACTGATCTGTCTAGACGCAAAGTTCTGGTGGGTGCTGCCGCTTCCGCTGCGGCCATGGGCGTGGCGGCCACGGCCAAAGCCGCCTCGTTCGGCAACCCGGACCGGCCGCCCGAAGGCCAGATAAACGGGAAGAGCCCGACCAGTCTCAGCGATCCGGGCCCGCAGAATCCTGCGATCGCGAACCAGTTCCCGTCATTCCAGAATCCGCCAGCAACCGACATCAACGGCATGCCGCTCTTCTGGGCCTCGTTCAACAATGCGCACAAGCGTTATCAGAACGGCGGCTGGGCGCGTGAAGTGACGCAGGATGACTTCGCGATTTCGGAGGACATTTCGGGCGTGAACATGCGTCTCTCGGCCAATGGCATCCGTGAGATGCACTGGCACCAGCAGGCTGAGTGGGCCATCATGGTGGACGGAAAATGCCGGATCACGATCCTGGATGAACAAGGCCGTCCACAGGTGGCCGACGTCAAAACCGGCGACCTCTGGTATTTCCCCCCAGGCCTGCCGCACTCGTTGCAAGGCCTTGGCCCGAGTGGCGCTGAATTCGTCCTCGCGTTCGACAACGGCCGCGCATCCGAATTCAACACGCTCCTGGTAACGGACTGGGTTGCGCATACGCCGCCCGAGGTGCTCGCCCGTAACTTCAACGTGCCGGCCGACGTATTCAAGAATATCCCTCTCGACAATCTGTGGATCTTCCAGGGCACGAACCCCGGCCCGCTGGAGGCCGCGCAACGCGCAGTGGCGAGTCCTCGTGGCGCGCCGATGCATCCGTTCATCTTCTCGCTCGCCGATTTGCCGCCGCTCAAACAAACCAAAGGCGGGACGGTGCAGATTGCCGACAGCCGTAACTTCAAGGCATCGGCAAACATCGCCGCTGCGCTGGTCACGGTCAAGCCGGGCGGTATCCGCGAGTTGCACTGGCATCCGAACGCGGACGAGTGGCAGTACTACATCAAAGGTCAAGGCCGGATGACGGTATTCGACACGGGCCCGAAGGCGGCGACCGCCGACTTCCGTGCAGGCGACATCGGCTACGTAAAGAAGAGCCTCGGACATTACGTGGAGAATACCGGCGACACCGACCTGGTCATGGTTGAAGTCTTCAAGAGCGATCACTTCGCGGAAGTTTCGCTCTCCGACTGGCTGACGCACACGCCGCCGCAGATGATCATGGACACGCTGAACATCAGTGCTGCAGACCTCGCGCGTTTCCCGAACAATCGTCCGGACATCCTGCCGCTCTGATCCGCACGGTCGCGGGCGCGACGCATCCGCGCTGTGCTCGCCAACCGCCTGCCTCATTTTGAAGAGTGTCCAACAAACATGACGTCACCATTTTCCAAGTCGACCCAACCCAGCGTCGGGCCGACTGGCAGCGTGACGCTGCAGACGGAGCTTGCGGTGCGTGCGTCACTCGACGGACGCCGCAAAGGCCTGCGGGCATTGCTACCGTTCGTCGGGCCGGCGGTGATCGCGTCGGTCGGCTATATGGACCCGGGCAACTTTGCCACCAACCTGCAAGCCGGCTCGACGTACGGCTATCAGTTGCTTTGGGTGGTGTTGATTGCAAACCTCGTGGCAATGCTGTTCCAGTCGATGTCCGCGAAACTCGGCATCGTCACAGGCCGTAATCTTGCTCAGCTGTGCCGTGAGCAGTTTTCGCGGTCCGTTGTAATCGCCATGTGGATCGCATCGGAACTGGCTGCCATCGCCACGGATATCGCCGAATTCCTCGGCGGGGCATTAGGCATCTCCTTGCTGTTTCACGTCTCGCTCGTGGTCGGGATGGGCGTGACTGGGGTGGTGACCTTCGCCATCCTGTCGCTCGACAAACGCGGCTTTCGTCCGCTCGAACTGATGATTGCCGGGCTCGTCGCGGTGATCGGTCTTAGCTATCTGTACGAACTCGTGATCGCGCCGCCGGACTGGCATGCGGCACTCCTGGGTACCATTGTCCCGCATCTGCATGGTGCGTCGTCCGTGACGCTCGCGGTGGGGATCGTCGGTGCGACGATCATGCCACATACTCTTTATCTGCACTCCCGACTAACTCAGACTCGCACGCTTGCGCGTAACGACGGCGAACGTCGGCGGCTACTCCGCTTCTCAAACAAGGAAGTCGTCGTTGCGCTCGGCTTCGCCACTTTCGTGAATCTTGCGATGGTGATGATGTCGGCGTCCGTGTTCGGCAAATCCGGCTCGGGCGTGGCCGACGTCAGCGTCGCCTATCACACGCTGATTCCCCTGCTGGGTGTTGGCGCCGCGACCGTGTTTCTGGTTTCATTGCTGGCGTCCGGCATTTCGAGTTCAGCGGTGGGGACGATGGCCGGTCAGGTGATCATGCAGGGCTTCGTCGGCTTCAGAATTCCGATCTGGGTACGGCGCCTGATTACTGCAGTGCCGGCCTTCGTCGTCGGTCTGAACGGCAATGTGATGGACGCGATGATGGGCAGTCAGGTGGTGTTGAGCCTCATCTTGCCACTGCCGCTAGTTGCACTCGTCGTGGTGTCGTCGCGCCGTAGCGTGATGGGCGATTTTGTCGCCGGCAAGAAGACCGTATTGGCCGCGCTCGCCGCGACGGTCTTGATCGTCGTGCTCAATGTTGTGCTGATCTGGCAGATGGTGTCTTAAGAGTCCTTAACAAAATGAACGAAGGGGCTGTTAACCCTCGATGAATGCTGTTAACCTTTTCATTGTTTCGACGACGAAAAGGACATGGCCAAGCCGATACTCGACGACGAACTGTGGGCACTCATCGAACCGTTGCTGCCCCCTCCCAAACCACGACGAATCCGTTATCCGGGGCGCAAGCCGCTCGACAATCGTGCGGTGCTCACCGGCATTCTCTTCGTCTTACAGACAGGTCTGCGTTGGGACCTGCTACCTCGCGAGATGGGTTGCGGCAGCGGCATGAGTTGCTGGCGTCGCCTGCGTGACTGGCAAGCCGCTGGCGTCTGGGTGCAGTTGCACGAGGTGCTGCTTGCGCGACTGCGCGCAGCCGACCAAATCGACTGGTCTCGCGTCATCGTCGATTCCTCTTCAATCCGTGCTGTGGGCTCAGGTCAAAAACAGGACCGAATCCCACGGACCGCGCGCGACCCGGTTCAAAACACCATCTCATCACCGAAGCGCAGGGCATCCCGCTCGCGGTGATTCTGACCGGCGCCAACCGCAACGACGTCACTCAACTTCAAGCGTTGGTCGAGGCAATTCCGCCAATCGGCGGCAAGCGTGGCAGACCACTATCGAAGCCTCGGGTCGTTCAGGGCGACAGAGGCTACGACCACGACAAGTATCGACGTCCACTGCATGCCGCCGGCATTGCCACCGACATCGCTCGACGTGGTGAGCCTCATGGTAGTGGGCTAGGCAAGACACGCTGGGTTGTGGAGCGGACCATCTCGTGGCTTCACAACTTCCGTCGACTGCGCATCCGCTTCGAACAGCTCGCTTTCATCCACGAGGCTTTCCTCAGAATCGCCTGCTGCATCATATGTTGGCGACACCTGCAAAAGTCATTCTGTTAACACCTCTAAGGCGGATTCGAGGCGCTAAACGATGGCGTCGACGCACCCTGCTCGGCTGACACGGGTACACGCCGGCCGCCATAACCGGGCGAAAACCCTGCAATGGCTGCTGACCCACTGGTTCACCGGCCATACGCTAGCCGTGAGGCGGGTGACTGAAAACGCCACGACCCGACCGTTTGCGGTTCTTGCATTGGGGAATTTACGCGGCCTGCCCATGTTCTGTTACAGGAAGTGCCAGTTCCCCAGCATCGAGAGCGCGCGCGACGCATTGCCTGATTTCGGGTGTGTCGGCGTTGAGGTCCAACGTCACCGCACGGGTCGGCTGTAGGGAACAGTAAGCCGACTCGCGGTTATTCCGAAATTGGAAAGACGCCTTGCGGCGTCCTTCGAGTCGTGTGAGTGGCTACGAGTTACAACTCGAAGTCAGCATTTAGAACCGGTGGCGCAAGCCGATCGCCGTGACAAGCTGTTTGTTAGTCGAAGACTGCGTCATGCCGTAGACGCCAGCGTTAAATATAGCGTTGCCATTGCCGCCGCCGACGAGCTGATAGACCGCTTGCGCGTACACGTCGGTGCGAGCCGAAAACTGGTAATCGGCCTGAACCACAAAATTGTTCCAATGCGGGTCGGCCGCCGGTCCGGTTGATCCGCCCGAAAATGCACCCATGGTGTACGTGTACGACGCACCGAGGCTAAAATCGGGCCGCACGAAATAGCGGCCGTTGACCTCGAAGTTGTCGAATTTCATCGACTGGCCAGAGATGGTGTTGGTGGCGCCGAAGAGCGAGTTGATGTTGTAGGTAACGGAATGGGTGTATACGAGGCCGACGGTAGACTTTTCGCCGAACTTGTACTGAGCACTGGCGCCCCAGATTCGTTGGTCGCCGCCCCCCGCCAGCTGGTCGCCGTCGTTTATGCTTGATGCGCCTGCCGCGTTCGGCAATGCCGCGTCGCGGTTGAGTTGAAGATACGCGGCCCCAATATTGATGGGACCGTTGGAATAGCTGGCGCCCAAACTGTATGCGTTGTTGTCCCCGCCTGCGCCCGCCATGTTGGAGAATGCATACATCGCGCCGGCCTTGAAGCCGCCGTACGAGATGCTGCTGAACTTGACCGAATTGTTCAGACGCAAGTCGTTGTCCAGGTTGTCATTGTCATACGGGTGCGCGGCAAGATTGCCGCCGAAACCCGATCCCGTCCCGCTATTCGGTGCGACATAGTCAACCATGAAATCGTATTGACGGCCCAGCGTAAGCGCCCCGTACTGGTTGGAACTGAGACCCACCCACGCCTGCCGGCCAAACAGGTCCGTTTGCGCGGCTGTTGAATTCTTGAGCGCACCATTGTTCAACGTGAAGCCGTTTTCCAGGTCGAACACGGCGTGCAGACCGCCGCCGAGATCCTCATTGCCGCGCAAGCCCCAGCGCGAGGTACTCAGGCTTCCAGAGCTCAGCATGAATTGGCTAGCCCCTTGGCCGGTGCTAGTTTTCACGTTGTTCGCATAGACCATGCTCGTGTCGATGGTGCCGTAAAGCGTCACGCTGCTTTGCGCATGTGCTACCCCTGTGAAAAGCAGGGCTGACCCAATCGCCAGATTCTTCAACTTCATTTCAAGTTCCCCGATAACGTAAGTCGTTCCCGAACAGGCGATTCCCGATCGCCAATACAACAGCGTGCGGAGTATAAGTTTTTGTCGGCGCGCCGCGACTCGAAGTAGTGAAAGACACCGTTTCAGAAGCCTGAACGACGTGTCACAAATAGTCAGCAATCGATTGAGGAACAACGGCGGACGCACGTGGGCACAACGAGGCGCAGAAGGTACGGCGCTGCCTCGCACGGTTTGCTGTCGGGCAGGCGTGACGGTACGTGCGCCGAACGGACATCGAACCTGGACACCGACCCTATCAGTGCGCCGCAATTGGAGACTGTGTCCGGACATTCAGGGGCTGCTCCGTCGCGTGACGCCAGTTTGGCGTCTGATGGAATGCAACGGCGCTCGGCGAAACGCTAACTAAATAAACCTTAATCTGAGTGGCGATGTTTGCTTATGCCGCACCCCCGATCATCGCCTCTGCTGATACACCTCGTCGGTTCCCGCAGGATCAGGGCGCCGACGCAATGCTCATCCGACACAGACACCTTTACATGAACGCCATTGTCCTGGTTGCCTTGCGCCGCCCCCTCACCTTCGTGGTGATGAGCATCCTCATTATCCTGTTCGGCGCGATGGCCGTATTGAAGACGCCGACGGACATCTTTCCCGCCATCCGCATCCCGGTGATCGCGGTCGTGTGGAACTACAACGGACTGTCCCCGCAGGATATGTCCGGCCGCGTAGTCTACTACTACGAGCGCGCGTTGACCGCGACGGTGGCCAACATCGAGCACATCGAGAGCCAGTCCCTGTACGGTGCCGGCATCGTGAAGATCTTCTTTCAACCTGGCACCGACATCGCCGCCGCCCAGGCCCAGGTTGCATCCATCTCGCAGACCGTGCTGAAGCAAATGCCGGCGGGCATCACGCCGCCTCAAGTGCTGGTGTACAACGCGTCCTCGGTCCCGGTGCTGGACCTTCAGGTCTCTGCGCCGAACATGACGGCTGCGCAGGTGTACGACATGGCGTCTAATCTGGTCCGCCCGCAACTGGTGGCCGTGCCGGGTGTCTCAATCCCCAATCCGTATGGGGGCGCTTCATTGAACGTCGAAATCGATCTGGACCAGGCGAAGCTGCTGGCGCACGGCCTCTCGGCCGCAGATGTAGCGGCGGCGCTCAGGTCGCAGAACGTGGTGCTTCCTGCGGGCGACCAGAAGATCGGCGGCCTCGACTTCATGGTTGAAACGAATTCGACGCCTCTCACCGTGCCGACGTTCAACGACATGCCGATCAAGACGGTAAACGGCGCAACGGTCTATCTGCGCGACGTCGCCTACGTGCATCGCGGGGCGCCACCGCAGACGAACGCGGTCCTGGTGAAAGGCAAGCAGTCGGTGCTGATCCAGATTTTCAAGAGCGGCGACGCTTCGACACTGGCCGTGGTGGCAGGCATCAAGCAGGCGCTGCCCGGCATTGTCCGGACGCTGCCTCCGGGTGTGAAGATTACGCCGCTCAACGATGCCTCGGGGTTCGTGCGCGATTCCGTGCAAGAGGTAGTTCAGGAGATGATCACCGCAGCCATCTTGACAGGACTGACTGTGCTGCTCTTTCTCGGCAGTTGGCGTTCGACGTTGATCGTTGCGACGTCGATTCCGCTCGCGATCCTGTCTTCGATCCTGGTACTGCACTACACCGGGCAGACAATTAATGTCATGACGCTTGGCGGATTGGCGCTCGCGGTCGGTATTCTGGTCGACGACGCGACCGTCATGATCGAAAACATCGATTCCCACCTTGAAACGGGCGCCGATCTGGAAGAGGGAATCATTGCGGCGGCAAACCAGATCGTTGTGCCGACGCTCGTCGCGACGCTGTGCATCTGTATTGTGTGGCTGCCGTTGTTTCAGTTGGGCGGCATCTCAGGGTATCTGTTCCGCCCGCTTGCCGAAGCCATCATCTATGCGATGGTCGCTTCGTTCATCCTCTCGCGCACGCTGGTGCCGACGATGGCCGCATGGCTGTTGCGCGGCCAGGTCAAAGCGCACGGGCATGAGCACGAAGGCAACCCTGGCTTCTTCACCCGGTTTCAGCGACGCTTCGAGCAGGGTTTCTTGCACTTTCGCGATCAATATCGAGACGTTCTGACCGCCGCGGTGATTCATCGCAAGCGCTTCATCATAGGCTTCGTTGCCTTTGCGCTCGCGTCGATGAGTCTGCTGGCTTTCCTCGGCAGAGACTTTTTCCCAAGCATCAAATCGGGTGAACTCGATTTGCATATGCGCGCGCCGATCGGTACACGGCTTGAAGATGCATCGAAGATTGCGGTGCTCGTCAATGGCCAGATCCGGAAGATCCTGCCGGGCGACGTCGCCAATCTCGTCGATAACTGCGGTCTGCCCTCCAGCAGCCTCAACCTGGCCTATACCTCCGACGGCACGATCGGTCCGCAGGACTGCGACATTACGATCAGTCTGAAGGATGGACAGTCGCCTGTGGAGGACTACCGGTCCAAGCTGCGCCGCGCACTGCCAACGCTGTTTCCCGGCACGGTGTTTAGCTTCCTGCCCGGCGACATCACGGCCAAGATCCTGAACTTCGGCCTGCCCGCGCCAATCGATGTGCAGATCTCGGGCCGCCGACAAGCGCAGAACATGGCCTTCGCGCAGACGCTGGCGGCACGCATCCGCAAGATTCCGGGCAGCGCCGACGTCCGCATTCAACAGGCGTTCAACGAGCCGACGCTCAGGATTGCCGCGGACCGCTCGCTTGCCTCCGGTATGAACCTGACGGAAGCCGACATCGCGAATAACGCGCTTGCGACGCTGTCCGGCAGCGGGCAGACCGCGCCGACGTACTGGCTCGACACGACGAACGGCGTCTCGCACCTCGTCAACATGCAGACGCCGCAAGACCAGCTCGCGTCGACGAACGACCTGGAGACGATTCCGATCAATCAGGGCAACGGGAATCCAGGTGGACAGCCGTCGCAGTTGCTGGGCGCACTCGGCACCATAACGCAAACCGGCACGCCTCTGTTGGTGTCTCACTACGGCATCCTGCCCTCGGTCGATATCTACGTCAGCAACCAGGGGCGCGACCTCGGCGCTGTCTACGATCAGGTCGAACAGGTGGTGAAGGAGATGAATGCGCAAGTGCCGCAAGGCGCGACCGTGCATCTGCGCGGCCAGGCTACGACGATGAACAGCGCGTATGTGCAACTTCTCGGGGGACTGGCGCTTTCCGTGCTGCTGGTTTACCTGGTAATCGTCGTCAATTTCCAGTCATGGCTCGACCCTTTCATCATCATCACGGCATTGCCAGGAGCGCTCGCCGGCATTGTCTGGAGCCTCTTCCTCACACATACGAACGGTTCGGTGCCTGCGCTCACGGGCGCAATCATGTGCATGGGCACGGCGACGGCCAACTCGATCCTGGTCGTGTCGTATGCCCGTGAGCGCCTCGCGGAACACGGTGATGCGATCGCCGCGGCCATCGAAGCCGGATACGCCCGTATTCGCCCGGTTTTGATGACCGCCCTCGCGATGATCATCGGGATGCTCCCGATGTCCATGAGCAATACTCAAAACGCACCGCTCGGACGCGCGGTCATTGGTGGACTTCTCGTCGCGACGTTCGCAACTTTGCTCTTTGTTCCCTGCGTATTCGCGATGATGCATCGCAACGACAAGAAAGCCACGGAGTCCTATCTATGAACGTAAATCGCGAATTTGTGGCCCCGAGCCGAACCCGATCTAAGTGGTCCGCCGCAATTGCCGCGCTTGTTCTTGCCGGCCTCGTTGTCCGCGGCATCGTCGAACGCCACGACAATGTCACCGATCTCAAGTCGGTCGCGGACGAGGAGTCCATACCGCAGGTTCAGGTTATGACGCCTATGTCAGGACCCGCCACGCGAACGATCACGCTGCCCGGCAACATCAAGGCCTGGTACACCGCCCCGATCTATGCGCAGATTACCGGCTACGTGCACAAGTGGTACGTGGATTACGGCGCGTTCGTCAAGGCCGGTACCTTGCTCGCCACGATTGATGCGCCTACCGTCGACGAGCAGTACCAGACGGCGGTCGCGAATCTCGACGTGGCGAAAACCAACGGCACGCTTGCCGACGTGACGGCGCAGCGCTGGAAGGCACTTGCGGGCACGGAAGCCGTCGCGCAGGAGGAGGTGGACGTCAAAGTCGCGGATGCCGCAGCGAAGAAGGCTCAAGTGCTGGCAGCCCGGCATGACCTCGCGCGCTACCAGGCGCTCGAGGGGTTCAAGAATATCGTGGCGCCTTTCGACGGCGTCGTCACCTCGCGCGACACGGACGTAGGCAACTATGTGAACGCCGCGGGCGGTGACGTGAGTTCCCGTGGGACGGCGGATGAGCTGTTCTCAGTAGCGGATATACACAAGATGCGGCTCTTCGTTTCCGTGCCGCAGGACTATGCGGACATGCTGAAGCCGGACCTCGAGGCGACCTTCACCCTGCCTCAGTATCCGGGCCGCCAGTTCAATGCGACGCTCCTGACGACCGCGAACGCGTTCAACCCGCAGACGCGAACCGTCATCACGGAATTGGTGGCTCAAAACCCGGACCATCTGATCTGGCCCGGCACCTATGCGACGGTTCGATTTGTCGTGCCCACCAACAAGAGCGTGCTCGTCGTGCCCGAACAGGCGCTGCTGTTCCGCGACCAGGGCATGCAGCTGGCGGTCATCGGTTCGGATGACAGGGTGCACCTGCAAAACGTCAAGCTCGGGCTGAATCTTGGCCAGAACGTTCAAGTGCTCTCTGGCCTGAAACCAACCGACCGCTTCGTCGCCAATCCTTCGGCGGGCACCCTCGAAGGCGAGAAAGTGCAAATCGTAAGTGGCGTACCGGGCATCGCGCCCCAAGCGGAGGTCCGAACCTCGGCATCTGAGCCGGCGCATTCAAGCGGGAATCAGCAAGCCAACGTCGCGGCTGCCACGAGCGAGCCAAGATGATGCGTTACTTCAATCCTCGTTGCCGTCTTGCCGTCGCCACGACCCTGATGCTGCTCGGTCCGCTTGCCGGATGCAGCCTTGCGCCACCCTATACGCCGCCGCAAATGGCGCTGCCCGCCAGTTACAAAGGAACGGGCCCCTTCGCGCTCGCGCATCCGGAAGCGCAGCTCGCGCAGGGTGATTGGTGGAACATGTTCGGCGACGAACAACTCAATACCCTGGAAGCGAGCCTGAATGCCGCCAACCCCAATCTTCAGGCGGCGGAGGAAACCTACACCCAGGCGCGGGATATCGTGGGCGAGGCCCGCTCGCAATTGTTTCCGCAGTTGAGTGCCCAGGCGTATGGATCGAAGAACCGCCAATCCGAGCACCGATTGTTCCGCGCCGCCGGAGCCGGACCGAGTGAGGAAGGTTCGCTCGGCTACGGGGCGGCCCTGTCGTGGGAGCCAGATTTCTGGGGCGAGATTCGCAATCGGACCAGCTATGCGAAGGCCAACGCCCAGGCCACTGCGGCGATGGTTGCATCAGCACGGTTGAGCCTCGAAATCGAACTGGCCAATGACTATATGGCGCTGCGGGGGCTCGACTCGGAGCATGCGGTCTACACGAAAACGCTCGCCTATTACAGCGAAGCGCTCAAGATCACGAAGCTGCGCTTTGCGGGGAAGATTGCGGCAGGTCTCGACGTCGAGCGGGCTCAGGACCAGCTCTCCTCGGCACAGGCGGCCGATACCGATATCCAGGCGCAGCGCGGTGTGCTCGAACACGCGATCGCCGTGCTCGCAGGCGAAAACCCGTCGACCTTCAGCCTGCCCCCCAAAGGACTGGCATCGCTGGCGATTCCCACGATTCCGGTGGGCATACCCTCCGCTCTGCTGCAACGGCGCCCCGATATCGCCCAGTCCGAGCGACAGATGGCGGCAGAAAATGCGGCGATCGGCGTGGCGCGTGCGGCGTTCTATCCGAACATTCAGTTGAGCGCCAATGCGGGATTCGAGGACGACGCCTTCGGTGGGCTCGCTTCCCTGCCCAACAGCCTGTGGTCGATCGGCGCGTCGGCCGCGCTTCCGCTGTTCGAGGGTGGACTGCGCAGAGCGGAGGAACAGCAGAGCAAGTCAGCGTTCGCGCAGGCCGCAGACAATTACCGCGCGACTGTGCTGCAGGCGTTTCGCGAGGTCGAGGACCAGCTCTTACTGACGAACAGTCTTGTCTCGGAGAACACCCAGCAGCAAGATGCGCTCAAGGCTGCGCTCAAGGTGCAGGACCTCGCGCTGCGCCTCTATACCAACGGTCTGGACAACTACCTCAGTGTGACGGTTGCGCAGGTCGCCGCGCTGAGCGCGGAGCTCGCAACGGTTCAGGTGCAGACCCGCCAACTGCAAGCAGCTGCAGGGCTGATTGGCGCGGTGGGCGGTGGCTGGAGCACGGCGGATCTGCCGACCTCGAAGCAGACGATCCCCTTCAATCCGGTTGCGTTTCACCACGCGCCAGGTGACGTTCGCGAACCGAATTGACGATGCGGCGTGACCGGCTTTGACTGGTTCGTAAAAACTGCAGGCCCAATCGATGCAAATTAGGCATCCTGATTACCTATACACACTACGCAGAAACTTGAATCAACTTGTCGAAACCGCTTCAATCACCCGTAAAGGAAATGAAGATGACTGACCTGTCTAGACGTAAGGTTCTGGTAGGCGCTGCTGCATCAGCGGCCGCCACTGCCAATGCAGATTCGTCCGGCAACCAGAACCGGCCACGCGAAGGCCGGATCAACGCGAAGAGCGCTACCAGCCTGAGCGGTCCGGGCCCGCAAAGCCGGACGCTCGCGGACCAGTTCCCATCGTTTCAGAATACGCCTCCCACGCACGTCGATGGCATGCCGACCTGCTCGACCTCCTTCAGCAACGCGCACAGACACTATCAGAACGGCGGATGGGCGGGTGAACTGATGCAGGACGACTTTGCGATTGCGGAAGACATCTCGGGCGTCAGCGTGTGTCTCGCGGCCAACGGCGTGCGCGAGATGCACTGGCACGAGCAGGCCAAGTGGGCGATCATGGTCGACGGAAAGGCTCTGTCACGTTCGCGAGGTGATACGTGAGATTGCGCGATGGAGAAAACACGATCGCTTGTGAAACGGATGAACTTTTTTTACACTGCGTCGCGCACGTTCGGTGAAACAAGTTTCATCATTTTCGAATCCGTTTTCCACTTACGCCGTGCGCCCAACGCGCATACTTCTGCCGGTTAGCCAGTCGCAGGAGTCGATATGTCTCATCCAATGCAAGTGGAACTTATCAACGAATACGGCGATCAAGCGCTGCGCGTCACAATCGGCCCCAGCGCCGCGCTGCTCGACGTACCCAACGTAGACGCGTTGATCGAACAGCTTGCGCTGTTGCGCGCCCGGATGCGCCCCGAGGTGTCAAAGGAAGTCTCGCACCGGCATCGCTACGTGGTCGAGGTCGATCCGTGCTGGTACACCGAAAAGCATCCGCTGTTTGAAGGCGCGGTCGTGTTTTTCCGACATACGGGCTTCAACTGGGCCGGGTTCGCGGTGCCGAAGGAAAGTCTGATCAGACTGATCGATGCGTTGACGATGCACATGGAAGCATCGCTGGAAACGAACGGCATGCCGAACTGAGCGACGCGTCTAGTGCGAACAATGCTTCACATTGGGAGCGATTCGCTGACGAGTCGAAAAAACGCTCACACGCACCCCGCCGGATGAAAAAAATTTCACGGTCGTGCGGCCGAACCGCTATCGACCCCTGCTTACACTCGACTCTGACCGTTGCAAAGCGCTGACATTGGCGCGCGGTGGCCAAGCTCTTCTACCTCTAAAGGAATGCGACATGAAACTTCCTCTGATCCCCCTCGCCCTTGCCTGCGCAGCGTTCTGCGGTTCCGCCTTCGCGCAGACCGCCACGCTCGCGAACGCCCCAGCCGGCACGCTGTCCGCGCCGGCCGACCCGCCCGCCCCCGCAGCGCAAGCCGGCCAATGGTCCGCTCCGTATGGTCAGCCGGTGGCCGGCAAGACGCGTGCAGAGGTCTATCAGGAGCTGATTCAGGCAGAGAAAGACGGCCAGGAGCAGTACCTGAACACTGAGCTCTACTCACACGGCTAAACTCATCCGGGTCACGACGAGACGACGCACACGATGGAGAGCGGTCGGTCGAAAGCGCGACGTCTCGCGCAGCTCGGCTGCAACTTGTGCTGGTCGCAGCCGGTGCGATGGTGTCGGGCTGCGCTGCCGACGCAACGCTTATTCCGGGAAATACAGGAAAGTGAACCGCCCCAAAAGGTGCCGACCGCATGCGACGTTAGCGATGCGGTGACCATCTCGTCGCAAGCACGCGACGCTACTCGTTCCCCGTCTCGCCCACCGTTCAGGTTGCGTTCCCTGTCTAAACATTTCTTCACAAACATGCCGGGTGAAAGTTAGTCGCTAGGCCCGATGATGCAAGGCATCGACGACCTGGAGCCTTTCAAATGGATCAGATTCAGGGAATGCGCGTGTTCATGCGCGTGGTTGATCTGAACAGCTTCGCGCTCGCCGCGCGTCAGTTGGGTATGTCCGCCGCTGCAGTGACCCGCAGTATCAACATGCTGGAAGCGCATTTGAACTTGCGTCTCATCAACCGTTCGACGCGTTGCCTCTCATTGACCGAAGCGGGCGCCGAGTATCTCGAGGGATGCCGGAGGATCATTGACACGTTCGACGAAGTCGAGTCGAGTCTAGTCAAAACGACGCGCTCCCCGCACGGAACGTTGAGGATAGGCACTTCCGCGACGTTCGCGGCATCGCAGCTTTTCGGGCTACTCGCTGCCTATCACCAGACGCAGCCGCTCATTGACTTCGACGTATCCCCTTTCGACTCGCACATCGATATGATCGAAGGCGGATTCGATATCGGGTTCACGGATACACGCCGTCAACTCAACTCGTCGATGGTGAGCCGGGAACTCGTTCAGTTCGAGGAAATGCTCGTGGCGTCGCGTACCTACCTGGTACGGCGCGGTGCACCCGCCAAACCCGCCGAGCTCGGCTCACACAGCCTGCTCATCGCTTCCGACGGCGCCGCCCGCACATGGGAATTGACGGACGGCACAGAAATCTACCGTGTGCAGGCGCCGCGCAATGCGCTGCGCACACCCAGTCATGCGGTGGCGCATGCAGCCGCCCTCAACCATCTGGGCATCGCTTTGTTGCCGATGCCGCTCATCGGCCACGATCTCGAACGAGGCGCGCTAGTGCGCGTTCTCGAGCAGTATCGTCTCAACGACGGCCCGCGTACCGTGTCGATCGTCTATTCTGGCCGCACTCAATTGACTGCAAAAGTGCGCACCTTCATCGAGTTCTCGGTCGGTTTCTTCCGCGCCAGGAATTCCTCTGTGCCACTACGCGAAGTGGCCTAAGCCAGGTTGCGCAATGCAGTTCGGGCGACGGGGAGAACACCCGATGTCCGTCACGCATCAGTGATGTGCGTAGGCTGTCTTATTCAGATTGGCGAGTTGCCCATCCTGCTGCAGGTGAATCAGCTGCTGCGCCCGCACGGCGTCGTCTAAAAAAACCTTCATTTCTCCAAAGCCGTTCTGCGACTCACACTCCTTTACGCTGCATAGCGACCGTCTCGTGTTCCACACGGTCTGCGCCGAACCACACCGCCATCGCCGCGTGTGCCTTCCCGTTCTTTCTGGAGATGACCATCATGAATGGCACATTCAAGACCCTCGTCTGTACCGCACTGCTTGCCCTCACGACTTCTGCATTCGCCGCCGGCAAACTGACGCCTCAACAGTGTGAAGACTATCCTTTCACGCCGCTCAAAGGATCCGTCACACACGCGCAATTGATGAACGAACTGAGCGAATTGGAATCCGTCGGCTATCAGCCGTCGAACGGTGACGATGTGGACTATCCGGTTCCGATCGAAGAAGCCGAGCAGAAGCTGCACCTCAAGTATGAAGCCGACTGCGTAAGCGCCGTGCAGCCCAGGATGTCGACACAAGCCGATGTCACGCAATAGCGGATCTGTCGACGCGGGGTACGTCCGCGCTCGGCATGACCGACACATGAATATCTCTTCATGCTGGTATCGCCAAAGCGCTAGTCCCAGTTGTCTATCCTGATTTCTGTCGGATGCAATGAAGCTGCACCGGCCACCCATCGGCTTAATATGGAAAATGACTATGTATAAACTCACTTTGGCTGCGGCCGCATTGAGTGTGATCCTGTGCAATTCGGCATTTGCACAGAACACCCCCAGCAATCTCAGTACCGGGAGCGCCACTGCCACGGCTGCGCCACAGGTCGCGCAGGCTGCAGTGCCTGCTCAGCCAGGGCAGGGGGTGCCGCCGTATGATGAAGCAGTTCAACCCAAGACGCGTGCCCAGGTCTATCAGGAACTCGTTCACGCCGAGAAGGACGGACAACTCGCCTACCTGAATTCGACTGTCTACGCCGGCGGCTGAGCGCTGCTGCAGGGAGCCTTCATGAACGCAGCAATAATCAAGTCTCGCCAGCCTCGCGCGCTATACCGGCATGCAGCGCGCCTCGCACTCGCCGTCACCGTGCTGCTGTCGGGCTGCGCGGCGCAAAACACACAGGACGCCGGCGGTTGCGTCGGACCTGCGAGCTTTTGCAACATCTACTTCGGATCGTGAGCGTTAAAACAGAATGCCCGCTTGCGTGGCATTCTGTTATCCGGCAATGAAACAACACGGGCCCGGCCCTGAAACACAATCGGCCCACCGGCAGCCGGACAGGCTAGCGCGCGCCAGAGATCCGATAACCGAAGCGGCTCACCGTGCCGATCTGAACATGGGGGAATCGTTGCGCCAGCTTCCTGCGCAGACGCGAAACCACCAAATTGACGCTTGCGGGGTCGACATCTTCCTTTTCTGACCATGCATACCGGATCAACTGATCGCGCGGCACTGGCATGTCCGGCTGGCGCAGCAGACATTCGAGAAGTTGGTATTCACGCTTGGTCAGGGGAAGACGGACATTCGCGTCGACGAGTTCCCGCGTTGCCGCGTCGAGCGTCAGGAGTGCGGGCGCCGTGACGGTTTCGTTCGCCGCCTTCAGCGAAGATCGATACAACGCCAGCATCCGCTCGTGAATTTCCATAAACGACCACGGGTACGACAGACAGGCGTCGGCACCGGCACGCAGCACGTTGATCCGATCCTGTGGGGCGATTGAGCGCACCATCGCCACGACGATGGCACTATTCGGCAGACTCGCGAACAGCGGCACGGCAGCGAGCATCGCGGCCTGAGCGGCTGCATCGGCAGCCAGCAGGACGACAGCGTCGAAGGGCTCATGAGACGCCACGAACAGCGCGTCGCGCGTGTCCTCGGCACGTTGCAGACTATGTGCACTTTCCTGGAATGCCTTGTGTAACCAGCCGGCTTCGGGAATGGCCGGTGACACCAATAGGATGCGCATGCGATCAGCTCGAAATCGATGGGTTCAGTTACGAATCAGGACACGGCGGACTACACGAGTGTGTGCGGCCAACACTCGACCGTCACACGGGTGCCCGGTGTGGCGTCTTCCAGGATCAGCCGGAAGTCGTGGAGCCTCATGACGGCGCATACGACGCTCAGACCGAGTCCCGATCCCGCAAGATGCCGCGTTTGCTCGGCGCGGTAGAAGCGCTGCATGACCGCCCCGCGTTCGGCACTCGGAATGCCGGGCCCGTTGTCGGTCACGACCGCCTGCGGACCGCGGGGGGTTTGCCTCAGTTCGACTGTGACTGCCCCGCTGTCGGGCGTGAATTTCACCGCATTATCGACGAGATTGCTCAACGCTTCGAAGAGCAATGCCCGGTCGCCGTGAATGCGCTTGACGGGTTCTGTCTGCACCGTCAATGCGATCGAGCGCGTCTCGGCAAGCGGCTCGTACAGTTCACAGATGTCGCGCACCAGATCCTGCAGTTGCATCTGTGCAAAGCCTCCACGACGTTGCAACGCGCCGATCTCCGAAATGCGCAACATGGCGCGAAAGCGCTCGAGCAATTGATCCGTTTCCGTGCGCGCGCGTGACAGCAGGTCGAGAAGCGCGGAGTCCCCACACGGCCGCGCGCGCTCGTCGATGTGAGCCAGCAGCGTGCGCACATGAGCAAGGGGCGTACGCAGGTCGTGCGCAATGCCGTCGCACGCGTCTTTTACTTCCGTCATCAGCCGTTCGACCTCGTCGAGCATGTGATTGACAAGATGCGCCAGCATGTCGAGTTCATCCCGCCCGCCCACGGGCAACCGTTGACGCAGATCGCCTCGCGCGATCTGCTGCGTGACCCGCCGGACGGCTCGGACGCGGCGCGCTTGCCGCGAGCTCAACGCAAGGCCTCCCATCATCCCGGCGATCAGACAGAATACGCCGGCAATGACCAGCGTCTTCACGATGTCGTCGCGGATCCCGATGATATGCGTGAGGTCGCGCGCCACAACCAGAATGTCGCCGTTGCTGGTGTGATTCGCCATGACGCGCACCACGGGTGCACTCAACCCCTCGCCGACAGGCAGCGTGTGGCCCAGCGTGACGGGACGGCGGTCGGTCGGCACTTCAGGTGGCAGGCGCACCACGTCGCCCGCAATATGCTTCCCCTGCGCCGTAAACAGTCCGTAGTAGTCCACATGCATACGCTCGTGCTCGATACGACGCTGAACGGCTCGGGCGACCTCGTCATGCGGAAGTGAATCGAAATAGGCTAGTTGCCACTTCATCACGATATCGTTCTGGCGCTCCATTTCCCCCGTCACGACAAAAGACAGCACGGCGAGCAGCGTCATGACCGTGATCGCGAACATCAGCCCATAGGCCGACAGCAGCCGAAAGCTCGCCGTATGCCAGCGGCGCCCCAGGCTTGAGCGAGGTTCAGTAGTCATCTGGTTAGCGAATGATCGATTAGCCGAAGATATAGCCTGAGCCGCGTACTGTCTGAATCATGGGCTGTGTCCCCGCCGGATCGATCTTTTTGCGCAGCCTTCCCATGTGGACGTCGATCAGGTTCGTGCCGGGATCGAAGTGATAGCCCCATACCGCCTCGAACAGCATCGTACGGGTGATCGTTCGGCCGGCATGGCGCATCATGTACTCAAGCACCCGATACTCAGTCGGCAGCAGAAGAATCTCCTGCCCGTCACGCGTGACCTTGCGGGAGATGAGGTCGAGTTCGATGGGACCGACCCTCAGCGCCGTTTCCGACTGCGCGGGCGGCGACGCTCGTCGGCGCAGCAGCACTTCCAGCCGCGCAACCATTTCTTCCGGATCGAATGGCTTCGTCAAATAGTCGTCGCCGCCCGCGCGCAACCCCCTCACACGTTCGTCGACGTCGCCCAGCGCGCTCACCATCAGGACGGGCGTGGTAATGCCGATGCTGCGCATCGTCTTCAATATCGTCAGACCATCGACTCCGGGCAACATCCGGTCGAGGGTGATGATGTCGTATTCGTCGTTGAGCGCGTGAGTCATGCCATCGCGCCCATCGCTGACGCGCCGGACGGCGTATCCGCGTCGCGTCAGTTCATTGACGATTTCGTTTGCGGCGATATCGTCATCTTCAATCGTGAGCACTCGCAACATAGGTCTGCCTGGGGCACCGGCCGATACCGGATAAATGGCGTTGGTTAAAAAGTCGCACCGGCAGGCGAAAGCCCGCACGATTTTCGCGTGCGTTTTGCAAACGCAAGGTTAGCGTTATACCGGGGGCGCAACCGCAGCATTTCGATGAAAAAAAATATAAAGACCGGACGCTTCGTGTCGAAGCCACCGGAAGGCGCGGACGTTCCTGACGCTTCGAAACGTGCGACACCGTCCGGGTAACCATGTTGAATAACGCCAGGGCAATCGCCGAACCAGGATCACCGGTCCCACGCACCGGCACTGCGAGACGGGCAGCGTATGTCGACGCCATCAGGCATGCCCCCCGGATCCAGGGCGATCCGCGTGCGGCCAGCACAGCAGGCCGTTGCTTCTCAGATCGACGGTGATCTCCTGGCCGGGCGTCAGGCGGTGATGACGTACCAGATTGAGCGGCGCGGCCAGCCACAACTGTTCGGCGCCACAACGCAAGGCGACCTGGCAAAGCGCGCCGAGATTCAGCAAGGTTTCAACCCGGCCGACGACAGGGTTGCCACTGCGGTACTGCTCCGCCTTCGCTGACGGAAGTCGCACAGCCGCCGCAGGGATCATCCAGTGAACCCGTTGACCCGCTGCCAGCCCCGCCTGCTGCGGCACCCGCAATGTCGAGCCGTTTGCTGTGTCCCACTGCAGTACGGTCGTTCCTGTAGCAGCTTCATGCCCGGTAACGAGAGCCGTGAAGACGTTGCGATGTCCGAGCAACCGCGCGACTGCCACACTCGCCGGTCGGGACAACACTTGCTCGGGCGTGCCCTGCTGCACGATGCGTCGCCCGCTCATCACCGCAACGCGGTCCGCAAGCATCGCAAGATGCGGATCATGACTGACCGCCAACGCGGGCAAACCGAATTCGTGCATCTCAGAGATGAGTTCGGCCATGACCTCGTCGCGCGTCGCGGCGTCGAGAGCGGAGGTTGGCTCATCAAGCAGCAACAATTGCGGCTTGCGTGCCAACGCTCGTGCCAGTGCGACGCGCTGCTGTTGGCCGCCGGACAGCGCGATGGGGTAATGGTCGGCGACCTGCGCGAGTCGTACGCGCGCGAGGAGTTCCATCGCCTGCGCGCGTCTGTGCGATCCACGCGGCAGTGCAAACGCCACGTTTTCCCACGCCCGCAGGTGCGGAAACAACGCGTATCCCTGTGGCAGATAGCCGATTGCACGATGCTGCGGCGGCAGCCCGCCGAAGGGCTCGCCCTGGGCTGGCAGCAGGCCCGCGATGGCACGCAGCAGTGTGGTTTTGCCCTCGCCGCTTTGCCCGAGCAGCACCGTGAAACCCTCGACCTCAAAGCTGGCCTCCAATCGCACGGGACGGTCGATGCGGTAATCGATGCGCATGGGTTCAGAACAGTCGCTGGCGCCGCGAAGCGAGGCCAAGTATCAAAGGCAATGGCATCGCCACCAGAAAGAACACCCACAGCAACGGGTACACTGCAGTCAGCCCGATGTCCTGCAGATTGACCCAAAGTTTGACCGGAATGCCCTGAGGGTAATAGGCCAGGATCAATACGATGCCGAACTCGCCCAACGCGCGCACCCAAGCCAGCGCGACACCGGCAGCGAGGCCCAGACGCGCCAGCGGCATGCTCACCTGCCAGAAGGTTTGCCACGGCGATTTGCCGAGCGTGAGCGCGATATGTTCGAGCTCACGCGGCACGCCCTCGAATGCGGCGCGGGCCGCAACTACGTAGTAGGGCAACGCTCCGTAGAACTGCGCCAGCACGAAAGCCCCGGCGGAGTTGGTCAGCTCGAAGCCGGTGCGTGCCACCAGACTGCCTACCGGGCCATAGGGGCCGAACAGCGCCGTCAGCAGAATGCCCATCGCCAGCGGCGGTGTAAGCAACGCCAGCAGGATGATGGCTTCCAGCATCCATTTGCCGCGGAACGATTGTCGGGCCAGCCACCACGACAGGGGCGTACCCATTGCAATGATCAGCAGGAGCGAGATCAGACTGTACCCAAGCGATACAGCAACCGCGCCAGTATCGCCGGGAGCGAAATAAAAACTGCGCCAGTGCGTGACAAACGCCAGACCGAAGAACGGCCCGGCGATCAACAAGAGCGTGAGTGCGCTGATCAGCGCCGGCGCGCGTGCGCGCGGCAGACCGTCTGCCGCTTCGGAACCGGCTAGCGCGTTCATGCTGCGTTAAACCTCACGTTGATGTTTGAATGGTCCTGCGGATGCAAATCTTCGCGTTGTCCGACCGTCACTGGATCGGGCCGCCCTTCGGCGGGCTGTAGCCGTTGTCCCGCAGCATCTTCTGACCTTCGGGGCTTGTCAGGAACTGCACGAACTTTTCGGCCAGCGCGGGCTGCTTGCTATCTTTAAGCACCGTTGCATAGAACACCAGTGGCTGGGTATTGAGCGTTAACGCCTTGCCGCTGGGCAGCTTGATGCTGAACTGCACCGTCTTGTACCACTTCGCATCCATGTCCGGGTTGCTCAGATTGACTTCATCCGGCAGTGCGATAAACGGCAAGTTGTGGGATCGCGTCGCGCTCAGGTAACCCGACGAGGCGTCGATCTGCCCGGCTTCCAGGCGAGAAAGCAGCGAAGGTTCAGCGAAAATCTGCTGCGGATTCTGGTAATCGCCGAGGATCTGCTCGGCCAGCCCCGGCTGCTTGTAAAGATCCTGGGCCAGCAACATCGTAAAAATGATGTTCTGGCCTTGCGGATCGGTGGCCGGGTCCGTGCGTCCGAAGTGCAGCCCCGGCGTGCGCAGTACCTCATACCACGGCTTTTTGCCCTCTGATGCAGCTGCGAGTTGAGGGGCGAATCTGCTATGAGGACTGTACGCGATCACCATCTCGGTGCTGGCCACCGGCACGGCCGGTCCAATCATGTTGGCCTGTTTGAGGATGTCGATCGGTCCCGGCGTTATGGAAATGAACGCGTCGGCCTGCAACAGTTTGCCCTGCAACTGCCGCGCGAGTGCGTAAGCGCCCTGACCAATACCCTGATACTCAACGCCGTTCTGCTTCGCGAATGTCGGGCCGATGAAGCGGTCCATCACCACGCCCATCGAGCCGGCATAGGCAACACGAAAAACGTCGGCCGCGTGCGTTGTTGCTGTCGCAAAGAGGCATGTGCAGGTCACCAACATGCCGACCCATTTGCGCAGCTCAGACATCGTCATCCGGTTTGTCCTCAATATTCGATCTCGCTCAGACGGTGATCTACGTCTCGTTCATTTACCGGAATTTTGCCGCCGCTTACTCGATCCCGAAGGCACCTCCGCCGCGCCTGCAAACCGCCATACTTCAATCTCGCGGATTGCATGGTTGTTATCTCGACCTTCGCGCCGCCGCCCAGGACGGTCCATATCATTCAGGCGATGCACACACGGCGGCGCACAACTCCTATGTAAGGAGATAGGCTTAAGGCGCCCCACTGGGCACTCATGCTACCGGGTACGGTTCCGCTCGCATGACAGCGACCGTCTCCTGACGGTCTGCGACGGCCTGGATTCTATTCGACCATCAGCATCACCTGCAGCGCGGCATAGTGCGCAGGCGAACAGCACGAGAATGCCCCATGCGGACAGGCCCGCAGTTACGATCATTCCGGTCATCGTCGGCTCCTGTCAGGCTGCACATCCGCTGCCTTCCTCTGTCATTTCGGCGAAACACTTCGCACAGGAGACGGCGGTGATGTTGGGCCAAAGGCTCACGCGCTCCCGAACGTCTACTTTCAACTTGCCGCATTCATTGCAGCGATCCAGGACACGGACCTCCATCGGGCGGCGGTGCCACTGCTCCAACGCGTTCATTTCAGTAGTCCTCGTATTGATATGCGACGGCGACGCTTTTCGCGGCGCTCTTCCGCAGTTCTGCTGACTCACTGGAGATAGATTCGGCTAAGGTCAACAGTCCGGCGATACACGTTCTTGTTCAGCGGGGACGAACGTGTACTCGTCGCGCGGCTTGCTACTCATATAAACCCAGTTACGCACAACATTGGACCGGCTGACATTCATATGAAATCGGCAAGTCCATGGAATCAAGATAGACCGACGGCTGCACGAAAACCATTCTACGAACGGTCACTGCGGTCCTACTTGGATATAGTGCGCTTATACGTTCGGATGGTAGACCGCCCAGACTACTAGCACGAAACGGCCCGTTGATCAGACTGACTCCCTGCACCTGCACGCTAACCTCTTGTTGCTTCCAGGTGGGTCACGAAAGGCCGGATTTGTTCGTCGTCCGGATTAACATACACGACATCAGTGGGCACACGACGAGGAGCGTCAACTGTAAAGAAGATTGCCGGCGACTCTATTATTTCAGTTATCGCGTGTACAGTGTTCCGCTCAAAGGTCACTAGCTGGCCCGCAGTGAGGACGCGGGGCGCTTCGTCCTCGATCGCGAAGGCAACCTTTCCGGTCAGGAGGTACAGATGTTCTTCGCACGTTTCGTGGTAGTGGCGAGGAATAGGGTAATAGACACGAAAGATCCGTGAGCTTGCAGAGGGTTCATCGGTGAGATAGACGTCAACAATCGTACTATCCGCCTCGTCCGGGAATTGGCTAATGATCTCTTTTATATCGAAAAAATCGAACAATTCAATCTCCATTGTGTGGTGAGGCGACGAACAAATCGATGCGTTGTACCGTCCGGTAGCGTGGACGTCGCGTTATGTATCTGGATCAAGTCGTCTATGCACTCGTCCTGTTCGCCGCGGCTGACTACAGCTTGCCACGTGGAAGCGGAGCCGCGAAATGGCCGCATTTGGCAAATGAGATTTGCCAAATGCGGCCGTGGTCCACAGGGAACCACTTCCGTACCGGTGCATAGTCGAACGGGACATGCCTTCCAGGTCACTTTCCGGCATCGATATCGGTTCTCGCCAAGTCTCGCCCCGGACACGGCGCAGAGGGAACCATGACCAGCACGAACTATGGCCCGCGCCGCTCTCCACCATCGCATGGGTAATCAGAAAATGCTCAACGGCCTTCCCTGCACGTTCAGCGTATCGACAACGAATACTGAAAGAAGATAACGAAAACGTCATCACCCGGTCAGTTCCAGGACACTTTGTCTGCGTACAGTAGAAGTCTCAGATTGCAAAAGCCGAATACCTACGCCGCGGCAACAACCACGTTTCTGCGCGCAACGATTTGTCCGCAGACGCGCGGGCGGACTTCTTCTCGAACGCGTGGGAAGGTAGCCTGTTGCGAATAAAAGGGAAGATTTGGTCGAACCGCTGAAAGCCTGCGTGTACCTGATGCCCCATCTGTTTTTCAAATCCGCCCCTAACGTCTCGATCGCCCTCATCTCCTTGTGGCTAGCCCGTCACATTCTTTCAGTAAGTTTAAGACGGCCGGTCATGTAAATTGCACGAAAGGCAACTTATGCAAAACTTTACGTTTCAAAATCCCACGAAGATCATTTTCGGCGAAGGGCAGATTGCCGCGCTCGACGCGAATGTGCCGCGCAACGCGCGTGTTCTGATCACGTGTGGCGGCGGCAGCATCAAGAGCAACGGTGTGCTCGCGCAAGTACAGGCCGCGCTTGGTGAGCGCGCGTGGCACGTGTTCGGCGGCATCGAGCCGAATCCCACTTACGAAACGCTGATGGAAGCGGTTGCGCTCGCCCGTGAGAAGAACATCGACTTTCTCCTGGCGGTGGGCGGCGGCTCGGTGATCGACGGGACGAAGTTCATCGCGGCGGCGATGAAGTTTGACGGCGAACCATGGGACATTCTTGCGAAGCAGGCTCCGGTGCGCGATGCGGTGCCGTTTGGCAGCGTGCTGACGCTACCCGCGACAGGTTCGGAAATGAACAATGGTAGCGTCATCAGCTACCGCGCAAAGGGCGATAAGCTGTTTTTCACGAGCGACGCAACCTATCCGCTTTTCTCGGTGCTCGACCCGACCACGACCTATTCGTTGCCGCCTCGGCAAATCGCCAACGGCGTGGTCGATGCGTTCGTCCATACCGTCGAGCAATACCTGACCTACCCGGTCGATGCAAAGGTGCAGGACCGCTTTGCCGAAGGGTTGCTGATCACGCTGACCGAAGTCGGCCCACAAGCGCTCGCCGACCCTCACAACTACAGCGTGCGCGCGAACCTGATGTGGACGGCGACGCTGGCGCTGAACGGGCTCATCGGCGCCGGCGTGCCGCAGGACTGGGCCACACACATGCTGGGCCACGAGATCACCGCGCTGCATGGGCTCGACCACGCGCAAACGCTGGCCATCGTACTGCCGGCAATGCTGACCGTGCGCAAGGAACAGAAACGCGCGAAGTTGCTGCAGTACGCTGAGCGCGTATGGAACATCACCGAGGGCAGCGAGGACGAACGCATCGAAGCGGCGATCACGGCAACCCGTATGTTCTTCGAGACGATGACCGTCGGAACTCGACTGCGCGACTACCAGATCGGCGGGGATTCCGTCGACACACTGATCGCCAAACTGACGGAGCACGGCATGGTCGCATTAGGCGAGCACGGCGACGTCACGCCGGAAGTCAGCCGCAAGGTCTATCAGGTGGCCTTTTAAGCCAGAACCGGAGCCAGCTCTACGATGACGCTAACTAAATTCGTCCTGCTCGCGTGCGCCGCCTTCGCGGCGGTTTCCGGCGCGGCGCTTGCCGACGACGGTACGCTTGCGCCTCGGCAGGCGCCCGCGAAGACCATTCCGGTGCCGACGGAAGTCAGCCCCCAATTGCAAAAGCTGATCGCGGCGCCACTGAATCCCGCCTGGAATGTCTTGTGGTCGACGGGCGAGCAATGGAGAACGGCTGCCGACGCACAGGCCGCAAAGGTCATGAAAACGCTCCCGGCCATGCGCGCGCGTCTGGACGTGACGGTGCAGGCGTCGACGATCAACGGCGTGAGGGTGCACATCGTGACGCCCAACTATATTCCGCCCGAACATCGCGACAAGGTGCTGGTTCATATCCATGGCGGCTGCTATGAGCTCTTTCCAGGCGAGTCGGGCACGGGCGAGGCCATCATCATGGCGGGTCTTGGACACTACAAGGTCATTTCGGTCGACTACCGAATGCCGCCGGAGGCTTATTTCCCCGCCGCGCTCGACGACGCAGAGACTGTGTACAAGTCGGTGCTCCAGACGAACGACCCAAAGAATGTCGGCGTTTTCGGGACCTCGGCCGGCGGCGCACTCGTGCTTGAGCTGATGCTGCGCGCGAAGCAGGAAGGGCTGAAAATGCCGGGTGCGATCGCGCCCGGTACGCCGATGTCCGACCTGACGAAGACTGGCGACTCGTTCTACACGAACGAAAAGGTGGACAACGTGCTGGTGTCGCCCAGTGGGTTCTGCCATGCCGCGGCGGTTGTCTACGCGAACGGTCATGATCTGAAGGACCCGCTGCTCTCACCCGTCTACGGAGATATGCATGGCTTTCCGCCGGCGATTCTGACCACGGGAACACGCGACTTGCTGCTCAGCAACACGGTCCGTGTGCACCAGAAGCTTCAGCAGTCCGGCGTCAATGCACAACTCGAAGTCTTCGACGGAATGTCGCACGCTCAGTACCAGATGGATGATCGCGTGCCCGAGGATAAAGCGGCATTCGCAGAAATCACTCAATTCTTCGACAAGCACCTCGGCCATTGATCCACATTCGAGAGGAGCGCTTGCGCTCCTCTCGACATGTCGACGCTTAGCGCATGCACACGCCGACGAGCTTGCCGACTGTGATCAGCGCCTTTTCGATTTCGGGCGACCACGTATAGCTGTAGTTGAGCCGGATGAAATTGCGGTAGCTGTTCGTGGTGGAGAACATATAGCCGGGCCCGATCGTAATGCCTTGTTCGAGCGCGAGCTGGTAGAGTTTCATCGAGTCCACGTCTGGCGGCAGCTCGACCCACAGCACGTACCCACCCATCGGCTGAGACGTGCGCGTGCCTTCGGGGAAAAACCGCCTGACCGTCGCAACCATAAGGTCGGCCTGCTGCGCAAACGCCTTGCGTACGCGCCGCAAGTGATGTTCATAGCCGTCCTTCTCCAGGTATTCGGCGATCGCGAGCTGTGGCACCCACGGTGTCGTCAGTGTATTGAGAAATTTGAGTTTTTCAACCTGGTCCCGGTAACGGCCGGGAATCGTCCAGCCAATCCGATACGCGGACGTCAGGCTTTTGGAAAACGATGCGCAGTGCAGTACCAGCCCTTTCGTATCGTACGACTTGAGGGGACTGGGATGCGAGTTGCCGAAGTAGAGTTCGTTGTAGACGTCGCTTTCGATAGCCGGCACGTCGTGCCGCTCAAGCAGTTCGACCAGATCGCGCTTTCTCTCGTCGGGCATCTGGAACCCGAGGGGATTCTGGAAATTCGGCATCACCATGCACGCTGCGATACGACGCGTGTCGAGAAGCCCAGAAAGCGCGCCGATATCAATTCCTTCACGAGGATGCGTCGCGACTTCGATCGCGTACATTCCCATCCGCTCGATCGCGTGCAGCATCGCGTAGAACGTCGGCGATTCCACGGCCACCGTATCACCGGGCTTCGCGACGGCTTGCAAGCACAGATTGATGGCTTCAGTCGCGCCGAGCGTCACGACAATCTCGTTGGGATCCACCGTCACGCCGTTCTCCAGATAGCGGCGCGCGATCTGTCGCATCAATTGTGGATTCCCCGGCGGTAGTTCAGCGGCCAGACCCCACTGCGTCTTGCGTCGCGCGATGCGGTAGGCATAGCGGTTGATCTTGTCGAGTGGGAACAACTTTGGATCGGGGTAAGGCGAGCCCAGCGGCACGGCCGACTCCGTTCCGATCGAGCGCAGCGTGGACAGCACGAGCCGGCTTACGTCCACCTGCGCGGACACCGCGATCGGCTTCGAAGTCAGCAGCTCGTTCGCGGCCTGATTTCCTGCGCTGGCCGGCGCGAGACGAACGAAGTACCCGGATTGTGGACGGCTTTCGATGATGCCCTTGCTTTCGAGCAGCAAATACGCGTGGATCACTGTCGTAATGCTGAGCTTGTGATGCTGGCTCGTCTGCCTGACCGACGGGATGCGATCACCGTGGCGAAACACGCCGCGCCGGACCTGGCGTTCGATGTCTTTCGCCAACCTCTCGTATAAGTTCACCGACTTTCTCCAGTTGGGGCGACCTTCCATCCCGGCGCGGGCTGCGTCTCGGCCTCCCGCGTTCAGCGGCCAACTGTACTCTTCGAGGGCACAGTTTTCTGGACACGGCGTCGTACCTGAACTGTACTCTTTTCATCACCACAAATTTGTGCGCTTTGCCCATGGTCGAAGACTTTTAACCTTCAGTCACTGCACGCGCGACGCGATACGCCCCGACTGCCAGGACGCAAGCAAAGCGTAAAGTCTACGGAGGTGACGTCATGGAAAAATCCAAGCCGCAAGGTCGCATCGAGCCCTATCATCACCCGGCCGCCGGCTGGGGCGCACTGAAATACGTTGCCATCAATCTGATCAAGGAGAAGGTCGCAGGCGGCAACTACAAGACTCTCTTCAGGCAAAATCAGCCTGATGGTTTCGATTGTCCCGGCTGTGCGTGGCCGGACCGCCAACACACTTCGACTTTCGAGTTCTGTGAGAACGGTGTGAAGGCGGTTGCCGCCGAGGCGACCAGCAAACGCGTGACGCCCGCGTTCTTCGACGAGTACACGGTCGAGACGCTGATGAAGCAAACCGATTACGAACTCGAACGGCACGGCCGGTTGACCGACCCGATGGTCTATAACGCGCTCTCCGACAAGTACCAGCCGATCTCCTGGGACGACGCGTTCGGGCTCATCGCGAAGCACCTGAATGCGCTCGGCAACCCCAACCAGGCAGCGTTCTACACGTCGGGCCGCGCGAGCAACGAAGCGGCATTCCTCTATCAGCTGTTCGTGCGCATGTACGGCACCAACAACTTTCCGGATTGCTCGAACATGTGTCATGAAGCGACGAGCCGCGGCCTGCCCACCACGGTGGGCGTCGGCAAGGGCACCGTCACGCTTGACGATTTCGAACTCGCCGATACGGTCCTGATCTTCGGCCAGAATCCCGCGACGAACCACCCGCGCATGCTCGGCGAGCTGCGCGAATGCGCCAAACGCGGCGCCACCATCGTGTCGATCAATCCGCTGAAAGAGCGAGGGCTGGAGCGTTTCGCAAGCCCGCAGCACCCGCTCGAAATGCTCACGATGTCGAGCACGAAAATCGCGTCGACGTTCATCCAGCCAAAGCTTTCCGGTGATTTCGCTCTACTCAAAGGCGTCGCAAAGCGCGTGCTCGAACTCGATGACGAGGCGCGCGCGCAAGGCACCGAGCGCGTTCTTGACGTTCCGTTCATCAAGCAGCACACGTCCGGCTTCGAAGCCTTCGCAACCGATCTGCGCGCCGCAAGCTGGACCGCGCTCGAAGCCGAATCGGGTGTGCCCCGCGAAGACATCGAAGGCCTCGCGCGCATCTACGTCAACGGCAAGCGCGTGATCGCAACATGGGGTATGGGCCTCACGCAGCACAAGAACTCGGTTGCCACCGTGCACATGCTGTCGAACCTGATGTTGATGCGCGGCAATATCGGCCGCGAAGGCGCGGGCCTGTGCCCGGTTCGCGGCCACTCGAATGTGCAGGGCAACCGTACGGTCGGCATCGAAGACAAGCCGTCGCAAGCATTCCTGGACCGCCTCAGACAGGTATTCGATTTCGAGCCGCCGCGCGAGCACGGCTACGACGTCGTCGAAACGATCGAAGCGATGCTCGAGGGCCATGTGAAGGTGTTCGTCGGCCTCGGCGGCAACTTCTCGATCGCGACACCGGACACGCCGCGCACGTGGGAGGCCCTGCGCGCCTGCGACCTGACCGTCCATATCACCACCAAGCTCAACCGCAGCCATCTCGTGCACGGCAAGGACGCGCTCATCCTGCCGACCCTCGGTCGCACGGAAATCGACATCCAGGGCGGCGTGTCGCAAGGCGTGACGGTCGAGGACTCGATGAGCATGGTCCACGTCTCCTACGGCATGAACATCCCGGCATCGAAGAACTTGATGTCGGAACCCGCGATCGTCGCGCACATTGCGAACGCGACGCTCGGAAATTCGAAAGTCGACTGGCTCGGCTACGCAAAAGATTACGCGCGCGTGCGGGACGCGATCGAGAGCGTCCTCGACGACTTCGAACGCTACAACGAACGGATCGCGAATCCGGGCGGCTTTCGCCTGCGCGTCGCCTCCCGCGAGCGCGACTGGCAGACACCTACCGGCAAGGCAAACTTCGTCGTCCATCAGATCGAGGAGGATACCCCGCTCCGCCGCGCTAAGAAGCTGCACGGCGAACGCCTGATGACGCTGATGACGACCCGTTCGCACGACCAGTACAACACCACGATCTACGCGCTAGACGACCGCTACCGCGGCGTGTTCGGGCAACGCCGCGTCGTGTTCGTGAATCCGAGGGACCTGGAGATGCTCGGCTTCAAACCCGGCGATTGGGTCGACATGACTACGGTGTGGGACGACGGCATCGAACGGCGGGCCGACTCGTTCCTGGTCGTCGAGTACGACATTCCGCGTGGATGCATCGGGTCGTACTACCCGGAGACGAACCCGCTCGTCCCGCTCTCGAGCGTCGGCGACGTATGCAACACGCCGACCTCGAAGTCGGTCCCGGTGCTGTTGCATCGGTCAGCGCGGCCGGCCGCAAGCGCCGCAGCGTGAGGCCAACGCCCTCATGAATTGAGCAGCGCGCCGGCCGGCGCGCTCACCCGATTTCCAGTTTACCCCTGGTAACCGACATGCCACTCGAAGCCTTACATCTCGCGCGCGGCCAGTTCGCAATGACCGCCATCTTCCCTATCCTGTGGCCGATTCTGACGATCAGTCTGTCGGCCTTTCTGCTCGTCGTCGAAATTCTTTGGGTACGCACGAGTGAAGTCGTGTGGTATCGCCATGCGCGCTTCTGGACCAAGCTGCTTGTTCTCAAACTGGTCAATTCATTACAGGACCTGCAAAACGTTTCACTCGATCTCGCGGGTATCTATGCGCTTGGAAGGAATATCGACGCCAGCGCAACATCGCGTTCGCTCGCGAGCGTCGTGTAACGCCGATCGGAAACAGCGCCACGCCGTTCTCCGGCCAGGTCGACGGCATGGGACATAGCGTCGACCGGCTGGGGCAAACGGGCGGCCCTCATTTCGAACCTCGAAGAGGACCGTAGCGCTTCAGAAAATAGACTGGTCGTATCAACCTACCACTACCGGTGTCTGCGCGGTGCCGACGTTCGAACGTCGAACCAGGCTGCCCCAGTGCACATGGTGCCTGGAAGGCTATACATCCCGCTTCATTAGGGCCGGCGGTGACGGGGGAGGCAGCACCAGAGTAGAAACCTTGCCGTCGTTTTCGATTTCGACAAAACCGATTCTCCCGTACCAGTCATGAGCAGTTCGGTTGGATACCAAGACATTCAGGTACAGGGGTTTTTCTAGAACGCTGCACAACGATATGACCTTGGCGAGTGCTTGACTGCCGATCGATTTGCTTTGCATTGCTGGTACGACACAGAGCATCCTCAGCCACAGCAGATCTGGTTCGACGTCCCAGTGCACAAATCCGCATCGTTCGCCTTCGCAGGTAATTAATTGGCAAGTGCCTTGACGAAGACTCTTGGCGAATCCTGCTTGTTGTAGGGCCTCGTTCCAGCCAAACGCCGAGGTAACGAAACCCTTCATCGTTCGCCGGTACGTGTCAAATAGCCATTCCGAGTCTCCGGGTACGGCCTGTCTAAATTCCAGATCCATAACAACAGCCGATCGCGTGAGGCGAGTCTTCGCCAGGGTGACGGATACGAGGGATTGGACTCAACCCGTCAGGGCCGGCGAACGTCAACTGATGCCTATTGCCGTTAAACGGGCGGCTCTGTTAGCCATCCGCCGATGTGTGCTGCCTGACCCTGCCTTGAGTGTTCGCCCAGCAAGTCGACAAGCCCCTCCTCTTGACCTGATTCAATCCCACCGCTCATCACGCACCTGAACGATGCCCGCTTCGATCCGCACTGGAAACACCACCACATCCTCATAAGCCGGCGGCGCCAACACCTTCCCCGTCCTGATGCAAAACCGCGCACCGTGGCGCGGACAGATAACCACGTCGCCTTCCACCACACCGCCTGTCAGGATGCCGCCGTCGTGCGGGCAGATATCCTCGATTGCATAGCAAGTGCCGTCGACATTGAACACGGCAACCTGCGTGCCATCGACCTCGACGCTGCGGCTAGCACCGGGCGGAACATCCTTGATCGCGGCGACATCGACCCAGTCAGACATATCAAAGCATCCCCAATTGCAGGCGTGCCGCGTCCGACATGCGCTCTCTTGACCACGGCGGATCCCACACCAGTTCGACGTGCACGTCGTTCACACCGTTCACAGAAAACACCGCATCCTCAACCGTCGCCGGGAAGGTCTGCGCGACCGGACAGCCAGGGGCGGTCAACGTCATGCGGATTTCGACGCGACCTTCGGCGTCGTCCACGTCGAGACCATAGACAAGCCCCAGGTCGTAGATGTTGACCGGAATCTCCGGGTCGAACACGGTGCGCAGCGCGTCGATCACGCGTTCTTCAAGACGTTCTGTTGTTGCGCCGCTGCCAGGCTGTGCGGCCTCAGCGCGCTTGAGCCAGTCAAATGTGCTCATCGTCTGCCTCACTCTGTCGAAACGCGGCGATCCCCGTCGTGCAGCGCCGCATGCAACGTGTGCCACGCGAGCGTCGCGCACTTCACGCGCTCGGGAAATTCACGCACGCCGGACAGCACCGCCAGCTTGCCCAATGCCGACGCGGCTGCCGCCTGACCTGCAGCGGGTGTTGTCACCATGTCGTGAAAACGTCCGAACAGCGCTTCGGCCTCCGCTTCCGTTTTGCCTTTTAGTGCCTCGGTCATTAGCGACGCGGACGCGGTCGCAATCGCACAGCCCACGCCTTCGAAACTTGCGTCCTTGACGACGCCATCTTCGATTCGCAGATACAGCGTGATCTGGTCGCCGCACAACGGGTTGTAGCCCTCGGCCTTGTGATTGGCGTCGACCAGCCCATGACAGTTACGCGGCCGCCGGTAGTGGTCGAAGATGACTTCCTGATACAGGTCGCGCAGATCACTCATGAGCCAAATACCTCCCTGACCCTGCCGAGACCTTCGATCAGGGCGTCGATATCCTCGTGCGTGTTGTAAAGGGCGAGTGACGCGCGCACTGTCGCCGGTACGCCAAACCGCTGCATCACCGGCATCGCGCAGTGGTGGCCCGCCCGCACGGCGACGCCGTGATGATCGAGAATCGTGCCGACATCATGCGCATGCACGCCGTCGAGCACGAATGACAGGATGCTCGCCTTGTCGCGTGCGGTACCGATGAGACGCAGGCCCGGAATTCCCCGCAATGCATCCGTGGCGTAAGCAAGCAGGTCGGCCTCGTGCGCGGCGATGACTTCCATGCCGATGCGGTCGACATAGTCAAGCGCCGCACCCAGCGCAATCGCGCCGGCAATGTTCGGCGTGCCTGCCTCGAACTTCCACGGAATCGCGTTGTATTCCGTTTTCTCGAACGTCACCGAGCGGATCATGTCGCCACCGCCCTGCCACGGCGGCATCGCCTCAAGCAGCGCGGCCTTGGCGTACAGCACGCCGATACCAGTCGGCCCGTAAACCTTATGCCCAGAGAACGCGTAGAAATCACAACCGAGCGCGCGGACGTCGACCGGCAGATGCGAGATCGCCTGTGCGCCATCCAGCAGCACCGGCACGCCCTTCGCGTGCGCCGCTGCAACGATCAGCTCTACCGGATTGATGCTGCCGAGCGCGTTAGCCAGATGCGTAATCGCGACCAGCTGCGTACGGTCGTTCAAGAAGCGCTCGTACGCGCCGGCATCAAGTGCGCCCGTATCGTCAATCGGCACGACTTTCAGCACCGCCCCAGTTTGCTCGCAGACCATCTGCCACGGCACGATATTTGAATGGTGCTCCATCGCGCTGATCAGGATTTCGTCGCCAGGCTTGAGCTGCGGGCGCACAAAGCTCTGGGCGACGAGATTGATCGCTTCGGTCGTACCACGTACAAACACGATCTCCTCCGGACGCTGCGCGTTGATGAAGCGTGCGATCTTCGCGCGTGCTGCCTCGAACGCATCGGTTGCACGCTGCGACAGCAGATGCACGCCGCGGTGCACGTTGGCGTTGCTATGCCGGTAGTAGGCGTTTTCCGTGTAGATGACTGACGCCGGTTTTTGCGTAGTCGCACCGTTGTCGAGATAGACCAATGGCCGACCATGCACGCGCTCGCCCAGAATCGGAAAATCGGCCCGCCAGTGCTCGACATTGCGCGGATCTGGCACCTGCATCCGTTCAATCGGCTTCATAGCAGCTCCCCGATGCGCTCACCTTCCGGGGTGCGCGCGAGCAGCAGCCGTTCGAGCCGACCCCGAAGCGATTCGATGCGCACACGTTCGACAATGTCGCGCGCAAATGCGTAGGTCAGTAGCGCCCGCGCCATGCGCGCTTCGACACCGCGCGCACGCAGGTAGAACAACTGGTTTTCGTCAAGTTGACCGACCGTCGCACCGTGTGTGCATTTCACATCGTCGGCGTAGATCTCGAGTTGTGGCTTCGTGTCGATTTCCACGTCGCGCGACAGCAGCAGGTTGTGATTCGCCTGATGCGTATCTGTGTGCTGCGCATCGCGATGCACGATGACGCGCCCGTTGAACACGCCGCGCGCGGCGCCGTCGAGCACGCCGCGGTAGTATTCGCGACTCGAGCCATGCGGCTCTGCGTGATCGATGCGCGTGTGGTGATCGACGAGCTGCCGGCCACCAACGAAATAGAGCCCGTTCAACGTAGCTTGTGCGTTTTCGGCGTTCAGGCTCGTGCCGATGCCCGTGCGCGACAACGCACCGCCGAAGGCGAACGCATGCGATGCAAAACAACTGGCGCGTTGCTGCGCAACTGCGACCGACGCGATATGAAACGCCTTCGAGCCTTCCTGCTGTAACCGGTAGTGCTGCACGTCCGCCTGTTCGTCTGCGACGATGCGGGTCACTGCATTGGTCCAATACGCGTCGTCGCCCACCCCTACGAAGTGCTCGACGATCGTGCAGCCGGAGCGTGCTCCCGCATGCACGACATTGAACGGCTGCACCGCAAGACCGGCTTCGTCAGTCAGGAATAGCATGTGCAACGGTTGATCGATGACCTCGCCAGGCGGTAGCACGACGACAAATCCATCCGTCAGAAACGCCGTGTTGAGCGCGGTAAAGCCGTCGGCATACGTCCGCGAGGCGAACGCCGCTTGCAGTCGTTGTGGTATTTCCCTTAACGCCCGCGCGAGCGAGCCCACAAATACCCCATGCGGCAAGCCATTCAGGTTCGACAGCCGCGGCACATGCCGACCGTTGACAAAGACCAGTCGATGACCAGCATGGTCCAGCACGAGTTCATCGACGATGCGTCGCACGCCGCTATCGTCGGTGGGGCCGGTGCTTTGCGGCGCGAAATGCCAGGGACGCTTGCCGATCGCCGACACGTTCGTGTACTTCCAGTCCTCGTGGCGTGTGGTCGGAAAGCCGAGCGCGTCGAACTGTTCGAAGGCGCTTCGGCGCGCGGTACGGAGCCACGACAACTCGGCGCCGGGCAACGTCTTCGCGAGTTGTCCAAAAGCCTGGTGGAAGAAGTTGAGCGATTCGTTTTTCATGAGTGCCCCGCACTTGCTACACTGAGTCCGCTGGCTGATTGCCGGCCTCATCCTCGATCCAGCCATAGCCGTTGCGTTCCAGCTCCAGGGCCAGATCACGCGACCCCGACTTTACGATCCGGCCGCTCGCCAGCACGTGGACGCGATCCGGCACGACGTAATCCAGCAGTCGTTGATAGTGCGTAACCAGCACAATCGCCCGTTCTGCACTGCGCATGCTGTTGACACCCTGCGCAACGACCTGCAGCGCATCGATATCAAGTCCGGAATCCGTTTCGTCGAGAATGGCGAGCCGGGGCTCCAGCACCGCCATCTGCAGGATCTCGTTGCGCTTCTTTTCTCCACCGGAAAAGCCTTCGTTGACTGCGCGATACAGCAGGGTCTCGTCCATCTGCATCAGCGTCATTTTGTCCTTGACCAGTTGCAGAAACTCCATCGCGTCGAGTTCCGGCTCGCCACGATGCCGGCGCTGCGCGTTCAACGCTGCCTTCAGCAGATAAACATTGCTCACACCGGGTATCTCAACGGGATACTGGAACGCGAGAAACAGACCCGCGTGCGCGCGCTCTTCAGGCGCGAGCGCGAGAAGATCGCGACCGAGATACGAGACCGTTCCGCCGGTCACGACAACGTCCTCGCGCCCTGCCAGCACGTGGGCAAGCGTGCTCTTGCCCGAACCGTTGGGGCCCATGATCGCGTGCACCTCGCCGGCCTTCACGCTCAGATCGATCCCGCGCAGAATTTTCTTGCCGTCGACTTCGGCTTGCAGATTGCTGATTTCAAGCATGGTTCCAATTCCTCGCGAATCACCGTGGGCCAGGTGCTAACGGTTAGCCCACACTGCCCTCCAGGCTGACACCGAGCAGCTTCTGCGCCTCGACAGCGAACTCCATCGGCAGCTCCTTGAAGACTTCCTTGCAGAAGCCGTTCACAATCATCGACACCGCATCTTCCGCAGACAGCCCGCGCTGCCGGCAATAGAACAGCTGGTCTTCGCCGATGCGTGATGTCGACGCTTCGTGCTCGACCTTCGCGGTCGGGTTCTTGACCTCGATATAGGGAAACGTATGTGCGCTGCAACGGTCGCCGAGCAACAGCGACTCGCACTGTGTGTAATTGCGCGCATCTTCGGCCGCACGGCCGACCTTCACGAGGCCGCGGTACGCATTCTTTCCGCGGCCCGCTGAAATGCCTTTCGACAGAATCGTGCTGCGCGTATTGCGGCCGAGGTGAACCATCTTCGTCCCGGTATCGGCCTGTTGATAGTGATTGGTCAGCGCCACCGAATAGAATTCACCAACCGAGTTATCGCCCTGCAGGATCACGCTCGGGTACTTCCACGTGATCGCCGAACCGGTTTCCACCTGGGTCCACGAAATCTTCGAATTCGCCTCGCGGCAATCGCCACGCTTGGTCACGAAGTTGTAGATGCCGCCCTTGCCTGACGCATCGCCCGGATACCAGTTCTGCACCGTCGAATAGCGGATCTGGGCCCCTTCCAGCGCGATCAGTTCGACCACCGCGGCATGCAGCTGATTTTCGTCGCGCATTGGTGCGGTGCAGCCTTCCAGATAGCTCACGTACGCGCCTCTGTCCGCGATGATCAGTGTGCGCTCGAACTGCCCGGTGTTCTGCGCGTTGATGCGGAAGTACGTCGATAGCTCCATCGGGCAGCGCACGCCCCGCGGGATGTAACAGAACGAGCCGTCGCTGAACACGGCGGAATTCAGCGCAGCAAAGAAATTGTCGGTATGCGGCACCACCGAGCCGAGATACTTCTGCACCAGCTCAGGATGATGCTGCACGGCATCCGAGAACGAACAGAACAGGATGCCGAGTTCCGCAAGCTTGTCGCGGAACGTCGTGGCGACCGAGACGCTGTCGAATACCGCGTCCACCGCGACGCCTGCCAGGAGTTCGCGTTCTCTCAGCGGCACACCCAGCTTTTCGTAGGTACGCAGCAGTTCCGGATCGACTTCATCGAGACTCTTCGGACGATTCCTCTGCGCCATCGGCGCGGAATAATAGACGATGCTCTGGTAGTCGATCGGCGGATGCCGGACCGTCGCCCAATGCGGCTCGGTCATCGTAAGCCAGTGCCGATAGGCCGCGAGCCGCCATTCGAGCATGAACGCCGGCTCGTTTTTTTTTGCGGAAATGAGCCGGATCACGTCCTCGCTCAGCCCGCTCGGCAACGCGTCGGCCGCCAGGTCGGTCACGAAACCATGCTGGTATTCGCGACTGATCAGTTCGTCGAAACCGGTTGTAGATGCGCTCATGCGCAGCCTCCGTTAGTCGTTTTGCGCGCCAGGGGCGTCGCGTCGGTGCGGCGGCGGGGAATGCTGCGCGCGCGGATCGCGCTGATATCGACCGCGCGCAAGGTCGGTCCCGCCATGTCCGCCAGCGTGACCTGCTGTAACGCCTCGTAGATCACGCGATTGACCTTCTGCCAGTTGGCGCGCACCGCGCACACCGTCTCCTGGATGCACAGGCCTGGCTGCGTGCTGCATTCGGTGATCCCGATCGGGCCGTCGACCGCGGCGATCACCTCCGCCAGCGTGATCCGCCCGGGCGGCCGCGGCAGCAGGTAACCGCCGTTCGTGCCGCGCAGCGACTCCACGACACCGCCCCGCGTCAGGACTTTCAGCACCTTTGACACGGTGGGCATCGCGACGCCGGTCGCCGCCGCGATGCTGCTCGCGCTATGGACGGTGTCCGGGTCGCGCGCCATCGCGGTCATGATCACCGTGCTGTAGTCGGCCAGTTTGCTCATGCGCAACATCGGAATACCTCCCGTCTTAATCAGGACCTATTTAGTCCTGATTCGACCATAATGGAATCGGCACGTTTGCAGTGAAGGACACCGTCCTGCGCGGGGATTCCTGGCCACGTCGCCAACCGCTTCCCGTTTTCGGAGAAGCATTTCGATGTACGACGGTTACGTTGATTTCATTCTAGACCTGTATGCAAGACCTTGTCCGTGCATGGGTCTTCCTGAGGAGCGGCTATGGAACGCCATATCGCCCACGATTACCCATCGTGGCTTAACCCCATGAGCCGAGGTCATCGCCGGGCTGTGGTCGCCGTGGCCCGCTAATTCGCCGTCCCTGTGCACAAGATATGGGTGGATTGCACCGACTTCCGCTGCAGGTAGATGGAGGCGACGGCATGATGCAAAGCGCTCAACAGGTCCCAAACTCGTGGCGCCGACCGGCATCGAGCGCAACCAAATTAGCCCCGGTTCTGTCCCCACATAGCCGGAACCGGAGATCTCCATGCAGCCAAAGGTCGAATATCGTGGATGCGAAATTCACGTTGAGTTGGTATCCACGTCGAAGGGCACGTTCGACGTCTGGTTTCGTATCGAAGGCGCCACCCAACCTCCGGGCGTCGCGGCAATCGGCGAGCGCATAAAAGTTCGTGGCGGGCCGTTCTCTCGTCGCTGGGCTTATCTTGTTGCAGAGATAGTCGGCCAAGCTTGTCGCGACGGAAGTCGGCTATCGTCTTGAAGTCCGGCGCCAGACGACCCGTGAGCCACATCAATTCAACGTTGCGTTGACACTCCCGTTCCACGCGACGGCTCGATTGGACCCGGTTTTGATAGCCGTAGATATAGATCTTCAGCAGCACTGCTGGATGATAGGACGGCCGACCTGTAGTCGACGGCATCGCGCCATCGAAGCCCAGTGAGCCAAGCTCAAGCTCTTCAACGAACGCCTGACCGGATTGTCCTCGGCGGCGAAATCATCGGGGCATTCTGGAAGCAGCGTCACCTGCTTGCGGTCTTCACCTTCTATGAATCGCTTCATCCGGTCACACTGCTGAATGAGTTAATCCAGTCTAGGTGATCAGCGTGTTTTCACACAAGCTCGACCCGTACCGGCTCTTCAACGTGTCAGCCCGACTATGGCGGGTTGAGATGTGGAACGGACGTCCGCGCATTCAGCGATATCAGTCACGGATCCGCTCGGACGGTATATAACCACCAACGATCCATCAGAGGCGCGAGCGCATCGTTGCACTTGGGTCACACTTCAGTGACTATCCGCTCGATCATGCGGATTTCGTACAACACGCCTTTCACGTGACGTGCGCGCCCTGCAAGCAAGCCAAAAACGATAGCAGCGACCCCAACCGCGGCGAACATCCATCCCACGCTATCGAAATTTCCCGTCGATCCATGCAACACACCAACCAGCAATGGGCCCGCCGCTCCGACGCCATAGCCAACTCCCTGCACCATCCCGGAAAGTTCGGCGGCAACGTGTGCGTTTTTCGAGCGCAGCACAATCAGCGTCAACGCTACCGAGGTGAGCGCGCCCTGGCCGAGCCCCTGTACAACCGCCCAAAACCAAAGCGTTGAAAGTGGAGCAAACAGACAGCCAAGGAAACCACTTACAGCAAGTACAACCACGACGGCATTGAGCACACGCTGGTTTGGAAGCTTCGCTGCCGTAGCAGGCGCTACCAGGCACGCCAGCGTCTGCAGGATCACCGAGACCGACACCACCAGACCAGCGTGGTCGGCCGGGACACCGCGATCACGCAGGATTGGAGCCAGCCATCCAAACACGGTGAATGACAGCATCGACTGAAGCACCATGAAGGTCGTGACCTGCCATGCAAGTGGGCACTTCCACAGGCCACGCGACACGAACCGCGCTTGATGACGGACCACCTGCGGCGAGCGCAAATGAGGACGCCAGCAGAGTGCTGCGACGAGAGCCGGTAATGCCCAGAAGGCCAGTGCGGGTGCCCATGCACCGTGGAACCGCCGTTCGAGTGGCACGGTCAATCCGGCCGCCATGGCGGCACCCGCGCACAACGCCATTGTGTACAGTCCCGCCATCAGACCAGTACGTTCGGCAAAGTCCCGTTTGATCAGGCCGGGCAGCAGCACGTTAATGACCGCGATCGAAGCGCCAGCGAGGATCGTGCCCGCGAATAGCGCGACGATCGGCCCGGTCACCCTCAACGCGGTACCAACCGCAAGCAGCACCATCAGCCAGAAAATGATCCGTTCGGCGCCAAACCGGCGTGCAAGCGCAGGACTGGCCGGCGCAAAGATGCCAAGGCACAGGACCGGCAAGGTCGTGAGCGCGCTCGCCATCGCGGGCGCAAGGCCATTCGCACGGGCCACTTCAGGCAGCAACGAACCGAGGCTCGAAAACAGCGGACGGAGATTGAGCGCGACCAGCACAAGGCTGGCTCCAAGCAATACCTTCCCGCGAACAGTAGTGAGTGCTTCAGCCTTGGGCGGCGGCACGGAATCAACCTGCGCATCGATCAGCTGCTCGTCTGCAAGCGTCATGTCGGCGGCAGGCTGCAATTCTCTTGAACCGGCGTACTTCTGAGCGGCGAGCAATGAATCGGAAATCTCCGGGCTCATGAGCGAGACACCTCCGGCAACGCGACAAAAATGAAATCCATGAAATCGCGGACTGCCTTTTCCGCTATATCGGGAGAGCGCGACTCGATGGCGTCGATCAACGAGCGATGCGCTTCGTAATCGGGTTCAGGAATGTCGACTTCAAGCGTCGATGCGATGGTTTCATTCACCGCCATCGAGAGGAATTCGTAAGTTTCAAGAAGTGCGGGATTGTGCGCCGCCTTTACGATCGCCAGGTGGAACAGGTAGTCATCGGCAACAAATCGCACCTTGTCACTTTCGACGCCGAGCCAGTGACCGCGCTTCTCAAGCAACGAGCGCAATTGCTTGAGGTCGCGCGCTGTCGCCCGCACAGCCGCAAGGCGCATGGCCTCCACTTCAAGTGCGCGGCGTACCTCGAACTGACTCCGCAGGCCCATACGCCGTAGCCGCTTTACTTCAGCTGAACGCTCCCTGGCTGATGCCACAAAGGTACCCGCCCCCTGACGCACGTTCAGTAATCCCTCGACGACAAGGCTGCGCACAGCCGCACGCACTGTTCCACGACTGACCTCGAGAAGGATTGCCAGCTCAGGTTCGATTGGCAGTTTGTCGCCTACCCTCCACACACCGCTACGAATACGTTCACGCAAGATATCGGCGGCCGAATCGACGAGTGATAGGCGTGCGGCAGGCTGCCCAAATCGCTGACTGGAGAGATGAACTTTCATTTATTGATTATTGATTGATTCATTCAATGAATTTAAATGAGATCCGAGTCTGTGTCAAGGCGAGCCACGAACGTTCGCTTCGGCAGGCGAACCGCGCAAAGACGTCGTCCAGCGCTGGTACACGACACTGCTAGCGCTTCCGGGTCCGCCTGGCGTCGTTCGCCGCGCAGGAGAAATTCATCTTCATACGAAGGAAGACAACCATCCCGAGATCCCATACATCGATCCACAACCGCTCCTGCTCAGGCCGATTTCTTCCCCGGTTCAAACTTTAATCGGCGCGGTATGTGAATTAATTTGTCGCGCCCGGATGGGTCATTCCGCGAAGCAAAGCCGCATGAAACGCGTCCGGATCCTGCATCTGTGGCGCATGTCCTGCGCTCGGAAACTCGACGAGCTTGACGTGTGGAATCACAGCGGCGGCCTGATGTGCAAGTTGTGGATAATTGCCGAGAGAGGGGCGAATCCCGGTCGGTGCAAACTCTTTACCGATCGCGGTCGTGTCCTTGTCTCCAACCATCAACAGCGTCGGCGTCTTGATTTGCGACAGTTCGTAATAGACCGGTTGCGTCAGGATCATGTGGTACAGCAGCGCCGAGTTCCACGCCACCAGATCTCTTTGCGGTCCGCGATACATACCCGCGAGCATTTGAACTGACGGTTCGTAATCGGCTCTCCATTGGCCCGCGAAATAAGTGTTCCTTTCGTAATTCCGGATGCGATCAGCCGAAGTGTGCAACTCACGCTCATACCATTGATCGACGGAGACCGGCGGCACGCCTTTCGCCCCCCAGTCTTCCAGTCCAATCGGATTGACCAGCACGAGTTGTTCTGTTTGCTGAGGATAGGTTAGCGCGTAGCGAATCGCGAGCATTCCTCCGGTCGAGTGGCCAATCATCGTGGCCTGCTGGATATCGAGCGATTGCAACAGGTCGCGGGTATTGCGCGCCAGTTGCTGGAACGTGAACTGATAATTCTCGGGCTTGCTCGATTTGCAAAAGCCGATCTGGTCGATCGCAATCACGCGATAGCCGGCTTTGCTCAGCACACTAATTGTCGGCGCCCAGGTGGCCGCACAGTAATTCTTCCCATGCAGGAGCACCGCGGTTCTTCCGTTCGCCGTCTTTGGATCTGGGGCGACGTCCATATACGCCATCTGCAAGTCCTGTCGTTGCGAATGGAACTTGAAGTAGGAGACGGGATAGGGATAGTCAAAGCCCTGAAGTTCGGCGCCGTAGACCGGCCCGTCCTGCGCCATGGCGGCGGGCGTTTGCGCGAATGCGGAGGTGATGGGCAACGTGGACGACAGGAGAAGCGTCGCGGCAGCGACAATCGAAACAAGACAATGGGACTTTTTCATTGAAGGGACGGAAAGTAGGACAACGGAAACCCGTGACACGGTTTCGAACACTGCTGCGAGGATTCGCCGCCGGTGCGAGCGAGTTCGGCGAACGCGGTCCAGGCAAGGCATGATGGTGGCACATCAAAATATCCCTTGCCATTTTGCAACGCACCGCGTTCCCTGATTAAAGGAAGAGCTTGCGTCGCCCCCATACGTAGCAGCCGCGGCAATCCTGCGCAGTCTCAATACATCAGGTCGCGCGCCACGGCAGGCGAACTGACATTTCGTCTGCGCTCGGCCAGGGCGGAAACCAACCACAGTAGCAAGCCTCCTATCGCTAGATAGCTGCCCACCAATCCCGGCGAAGTCCATCCCTCCCCCCCGGCGATGGCAAGGCCGGCAAAAAAAGGGCCAAGCGCGTTCGCGCTGTTGAACGCGGAATGGTTCAGCGCCGCGGCAAGCCCTTGCGCGTCACCTGCGACATCCATCAGGCGGGTCTGCAGTACAGTGGCCAACGCGCCTCCCATGCCAATCAGAAAGACATCGACAGAGACGGCCCATACATTCATGGCGACCAGCGGGAAGATCGCAAGGAATACCGCGCTCCAAACCAGCAAAACGCCAGCGGTTCGCATGAGCGCCCGGCCAGCGAACATGGGCACGACGATGTTACCAATCGTCAATCCGATCCCGAACACGGCGAGCACGAGCGGCACTTGAGCCACTGCGACGTGCGTGACAGCGCCAAGAATGTCCGCGAGATAGGTATAAACCGCGAACAGTCCACCCAAGCCGATTGCGCCGATTCCCAGCGTCAGCCATACCTGCGGCTGCCCTAGCGCGCCAAGTTCGCGCAATGGGCTGGCGTGGGTCGTTGCCGGCGCCAGAGGAGCAAATAGCCGTACCATGATCATGGCCGCCAGCCCAAGCACCCCAACAAGGCCCAGGCTCCAGCGCCAACCGACGGCCTGCCCGAGCCAGTTTGCGAGCGGCACGCCTACAATCGTGGCGCATGTCAGTCCGAGGAAAACCCTTCCGACGGCGGCCACCCGCGGGCTTTCCAGCACCAGCGTGGTAGCAACGAGCGCGGCGCCGCCGAAATAGGCACCATGCGGCAAGCCACTGATGAAGCGGAAGAACAGCATCGCATGATAGGTGGGCGCCAATGCGCTCAACCCGCTCAATCCGTTACCCACGGCGAACATCCCCATGAGACTCACGAGGAGCGTCCTGCGCGCGAGGCGCGCTCCCAGTACCCCAAAACAAAGGCGCGCCGATAACCACACCGACTGCGTAGGCGCTGATTACATGGCGGGCGGTGGGAGCATCCATGTGAAGTCCTTGCGCGAGCATCGGCAACAGACTCATGGTCGCAATTCGGTGGTTCCGATCGCAAATGCGCCAAGGGCGAGCGCAAACAATACCCAGCCTACCTTTAAAGCGTTGTTGCCAGCCTTACTCATTGCCTGTCCTTAGGCTGACTATCGCTAAGTCACTGCCTTTTCTGCCGCTGCACCTCGAGATACTTCGAGTAGTGCTTGTCAAGCGCGTCTGCAGCAGGAGCGTCTGTGAAGCGATCCGCTACGACCGCTAGCGACTTGCCATCGTACTTCCCATAGTCAGTCAGTCGGAGCTGTAGTGCGACATGGACGATAGATCGTGAGTCGACCCTAAGAAGACCTTTACGCACAGCAAAAGCAGACGGCCGTGGGCGTCGCTGACAGAGTGGTTTTACCTGTCCCGATTGAACGATGCCGATGCTGTCAACAGCGACTGTCCACGAGGACAACGCCTGGCCGCTCAGGAATGGGTTTTGCGGCCATACGCCACTGTAACGCGCGATGGCATCCGGTCTGCGCAGCGCGCCGCGCCGCGCCGCGCCCCCGAATATGCCTGTTGCAAGGAGCCTATTGCAAGGAGCCGGCATTGTGACGAACCGTTTATTCAAACGACTCCACGATTACAGGCAGGCAAGGTCGACACGTATGGTCATGCCCCATGAGAGCTAACCGCGCCCTGGAAGCCTTGAATTTCTTCGCTGCGGACGTGCAGGCCGGCATCGGCCCGTTTCTCGGTGTGTTCCTTCAGGCGCGTGGTTGGGGCACTGACCTGATCGGGACGGTCATGACGATTGGCGGCATCGCAGGTATGGTCGCAACCTCCCCCGCCGGAGCGCTTGTCGATGCAACTCGCCATAAACGCGCGCTGGTCGTGGTCGCGGGGGTAATGACCGTAGCCGCATCGGGATTACTGTGGATCTCGCACGATTACTGGATGGTCGCGGCATCGCAGGTAGCAACTGCGATTACGGGAGCGGCGCTTGGGCCTGCCATGGCGGGCCTAACGCTGGGCATCGTGCGGCAGCGCGGCTTCGACCGGCAGTTTGGACGCAATCAGGTGGCCAATCACGCGGGCAATGTGGTGGCCGCTGCACTATCCGGCTGGCTAGGCTGGCGTTACGGTTTCGGCGCTGTTTTTGCGCTGAGCGCTGCCTTCGGGATCTTGTCATTGATTGCGGTGGCGATGATTCGCGGAGACGCAATCGACCATAACGTCGCGCGTGGACTGGGCTCCGACGGTTCGACCGGAGAAGTTGCCGATGGGCAGGTCAGCGGCCTACGCATCTTGCTCCAGTGCCGGCCATTGATAGTGCTCGCCGCTGCGCTCGCCGTGTTCCACCTGGGCAACGCTGCGATGCTCCCACTCTATGGGCTTGCCGTCGTCGCCGCTCATCAAGGGGACCCGAGCGCGTTCACGGCCGAAACCATTGTGATCGCACAATTGGTGATGGTCGGCGCTGCCATGTTCGCTTACCGTCTGATCCGCTGGCGCGGTTACTGGTGGGTGATCCTGCTAACGTTTCTTGCGTTGCCGCTGCGCGGCATGATTGCCGCGTGGGTGATTCATCAGTGGGGCGTATGGCCGGTTCAGGCACTCGATGGCATCGGCGCGGGACTGCAAAGCGTCGCCGTTCCTGCGCTCGTGGTTCGATTGCTGGAGGGGACTGGTCGGGTCAACGCTGGGCAGGGTGTCGTAATGACGGTGCAGGGTGTGGGCGCGGCTTTGAGCCCGGCGCTGGGCGGCATACTGGCGCATCGCTTCGGCTATCCGGCGGCGTTTATCACGCTTGGAGCCATTTCAACCGGCTCTCTGATGGTCTGGCTTAGCTTCGGAGCGGGACTGAGAGACCTGTGTCCTCCACGCGGCGACCTCAATAGCAACACCGTCGACGCACGCCCCGCCGAATATTGATAACCCTTCGTCTTTCCAATGTCCGCATTGAAGCGTCGAGAGCGAACAGCAGCTCGCCGTCGATGCCTGCCGGATGGCGATCGGCTTGACGCGACCGGCTCCGTTGTTGGACTGAAAATCGAATTGTGCGTTAGCAAGGTCAGGCCGTTGGAGTATCAATGCCTGCATGGACGATACGAGGGCATTGGCGACATTCTGCGCATCCGCACCGGTACGCGAATTAATCGTCATCGCATTCAGGTATTTAGAGACTCGATCGGAGGTCTCCTGCGGATCGATTGCCGTCATCGATGTCACCGACGAGGCAGATAAGCCATCTGTCGCTGTGAAATTGTGATTTAGCGCTACAGAATTGAATCTAAACCGGAGGCCGCCACTATCGCTGCGCTTGCTGGACTGATAGACAGACTCATCTTCCCCTCCGGGATTTATGAACATACTGACATATCGGCGCAGTGCCGCAGAACTTTAGGCGCATAGGCGCTGTGACGAAATCACACTCGGTAAAAGCGTGGATTTCAGGAACCCTTCCCGAACGGCCGAGAAGCCGAGAACTGGAAACATTGACACTCCGCGCGCGACCGTCTCTGCATGGCCGACTGCCGCCTTACCTCTATGGCATCACATCACCGCCGCGGATACGCATGAGCGTCCTCGCCGCTCTACGGGGAGGGAAACCTCCGGTGTCGTGCATCCAGCTGGACTACCAAAAGCCGTTGCGGCAGCGCAACGCGCAATGCTCCTGGTCGGCGCGGTGATCTGCTAACCGCACGCCACAGCATACCAGCGCGCTTCATTTGTTGCGGATTTATGAATAGTTATTGCGTTTATAGCAATGGCGTATTTCACGGTACTTTCCCCAATATGCCCCACTTGGCTTCTTATACTCGCGGCGCTTTTCCGTCGTTCTAAAAACCTGGAGTAGTTAATGAGAAAAATATCTTTTGCTGTCGCCGGCTGCGCAGTTTTTGCCGCGTCCGCTGCCCACGCTCAAAGCTCGGTCACGTTGTACGGTCTGGTCGATGCAGGCATCGCATTTACGAACAACGTTCAGAATGGCGCCCCCGGTCATGGCAGTTCACGCGTGGCACTCGCAAGCGGCAACATCAGCGGCAGCCGGTTCGGCATGCGCGGTGCGGAAGATCTCGGTGGTGGCCTGAAGGCGATCTTCGTGCTCGAGAACGGCTTTAACGTCAACAACGGCACGCTCGGTCAGGGTGGCCGGATGTTTGGCCGTCAAGCGTTTGTTGGCCTGAGCGCCAACAACTACGGCACCGTCACGATGGGCCGCCAGTATGACTCGATGGTCGACTTCGTCGCGCCGCTGTCCGGCACGGCGGGCTCGTTCGGTGACTCGGGTTTCGCGCATGTGTACGACAACGACAACCTGCAACATACTGTCCGCTTAAGCAACTCGGTGAAGTTCGCGAGTAACGACTATGCCGGCTTCAAGTTCGGCGGCGTATACGCATTCAGCAACAGCACGAGTTTCGCCGTCGATCGTGCGTATAGCGCCGGCGCAAGCTACAACAACGGCCCGGTGCGACTGGCGGCGGCCTACCTCCAGATCAACGGCTCGGCGGCGGCCAGTACCCCTGCGGGCGCAGTAAATCAGAACGTCGCGGCTGACCCGAGCGAGTTCAAGCCGACCGCGGGCGGCGGCAATCTGACGGCGGACGTGCAGCGCACGGTCGGTGCAGGCGTCGGCTATACATTCGGCCCGGCAGCGATCAACTTCGTCTACACGCACAGCCAGTACCAGAATACGTCCGCGTTCGGCCTGACGGCGTCGAACGGTTCGGTTCGCTTCGACAACTACGAACTGAACGTCAAGTACGCACTGACGCCTGCGCTCTCTCTCGGCCTCATGGATACATTTACGGACGGTCATTTGAACGGTGTGAGCAAGTCGAACATCGGCACCGATCCGAAGTGGAACCAGGTCAATGCGATTGCGCGTTACTCGCTGTCGAAGCGCACGGAACTGTACGCTGAAGCGATGTATCAACACGCGATTGGCAACAACAACACCGCAGTCATGTACAACGCGGGAGGCAACTCCGCGACGAGCAACCAGGTGATGGGCGCCGTCGGCATGCTGACCCGCTTCTAAGCACCGGAGCCGGCCCGTTCATGCCCCCTCCAGCGCTCGGGTGGGGATATTCGACCGGGCCGCGCAATGACACGTCGCGCTGTGGCAACGGCCGCCATGTCGGTAAGGCGTGACATACATCTGTCAGCTAACCTGGTGGCTCGCGATTGACGTTTCAATTGGTCAGAAGCCCCCGCACTCCGTCCTAATATTCTTTGCGGACTGGCGACCTGTGGAATCATTCTCCGTCCGACACGGCTCTTTTCCGTACCGAGTCCGATATGGCCGCGCCGAATGTTGACAATGACCTTGTCAAGGCGATCGCATTTTCGCCGCGTTTGAAATGCAAAATATCCGGACCTCGGGCAAAACTAGTCGCCATAAACCTCGATCCGGTTGCGACCGAGCTCCTGAGCCCTCGCGAGTCTCGTCACCGTTTGGCATTGGGTGTCAACCGGCGGCAGTGCGACTCCGCCGCCCGCGCGTGCGGCGGATGCACGGAGTCTTAATCCGAATAGCTGCAAGCCAGCATAGCAATTGCGGCGTTACGGCGCCGGGTCGCAAGTCGTGTCAAGCACCTGTATAACGGCACCGAACGCCGTGGATTTAGGGGGGAGATCCACGTCATACGCCAAAGATGCCTCGCCCAACGGATACCCCGACTGCGAGCAATGACACTGTCGGGATGACCGCCCCGTAATCGGCCTCAGCGAAGGGTAGTGACAGGTTCGGTCCCGCGACGAAGCTTACCTTGGAAAAAGCCTACTGCCGTTCGCCTTCGGTCAGTTTCCTCCATTAGACCTCACCCAAGGGGCGGTCGTCGCGCCCGAGGATTCGACGGCCGACTCAAAGCAACGAATGCGATCAGTGACGCAGTGTCGCGTTGGCCAGGTAGTGCCCCGCGCCGAACAGAGTGTCAATACTCGGCGCCGCGATCTTCGCCCAGTGCTTGCCGTCAATCAGCGCGTTACCGGTGCGTGTCGAGATGGTCTCGCCTCGAGCCCGCCGAATAGCGCGTTCCCGCATTCGTCCGGCGCAATGGCCATCGACAGCGCGCGGCATCGATGCTTTGCATTCTGCCCTTCTCCGTCGGTCCTACGAGATACTGCTCGTCCGTTACTGGTATGAGCCATCCGACGTTTTTGCCATCCAAGGCTATTAGGCTGTATCCTTCGCCACGGAATCCTGGCGTGCCACTTACATGTGGCAGCTTTGGATCCAAGCGTTTTGGGTTCGATAGAGTTCTGGCGATAGTCATATCATTTCCTTCTTGTTCTTGTCTCGAGGTGATGCCGCAATGAAAAAAATTATTCTCACACTGGTGACCTCGGTGGCCGCCTGTGCTTTCTGGTCTGCCGGGGCACTGGCACAAGACCGTGAACTGGTAGTGGCATCGAGTGCCACTTACACCCCGTTCGCGTTCGAAAACAAGGACAAGCAGATCGTCGGCTTCGACATCGACATCGTCAATGCCATCGCCCGGCAGCAGCATTTGAAACTGCGTATTGTGAATACGCCGTTCACCAGCATCTTTGCGTCGCTCAACAATGGCGATGTCGACTTCGTGATCTCCGGCGTCACTATCAACGACAAGCGCAAGCAGAGTTTCGACTTCTCGGCACCGTATTTCGATGCCCGCCAATTGATTGCCGTGCCCAAGAACAGTCCGGTGAAATCGCTAAAAGATTTGGACGGCAAGAAGGTCTCGGTGGTCAGCGGCTCGACGGCCGACGATGTCATGAGCCGTGAAGTGGGCAAGACCAATCCGAATATCCGCCGTTTTGAGAGCACGCCGCTCATTATCTCCGAGCTGGCTTCGGGCGGCGTGGATGCGGCAATTGGCGACAACGGTGTCATCGCCTACCGCGTATCGCAGAATCCCGGCCTCAAGACCGTCGAAGATGCGAACTTCCCCCAGGAGTACTATGGCATCGTCGTGCGCAAGGGCGATAAGGCCTTGCTGAACAAAATCGACGCCGGTCTCGCTGCGATCCGTGCCGATGGCAGTTACAACGTAATCTATAAGAAGTGGTTCAATCAGGACTTCAAGCCTTAATCATGGTGTGATGCGGCCTCGCGCGAGCGTCTCGCGCGGGCCGTCGCGCAAACAAGACCTTGGCCGCGCTGCGGCCGTTTCGTTTTTTAAAGCGAACATGGAAGACAGCAATCCGATATTGTGGTTCGGGTGGTTCCGCCCCGACGTCCTGGTGGAGTACAAGCAACTGTTCTTGCAAGGCGCGCTCGTCACCGTCGGCACGACCGTGGTCTGTGTGCTGATGGGCTGCGCCTTGGGCCTGCTGTTGGCGCTGGCGCGGCTGGCGGAGGCGAGACATCAGCCGTGGCGGGCGGTGTGCCAATACCTGCTGCGCTGGCCGTCGACCGCCTACGTCAGCTTTTTTCGCGGCACACCGCTGTTCGTGCAGATTTTGCTGATGCATTTTGCGGTGATGCCGGTATTTATTCACCCGGTACACGGGCTTCTGATCAGCGGCGATCTGGCTCGCACGCTGAAGCAGGATCACGGGGCTCTGATCTCGGGCGTGGTGGCACTGACGCTGAACTCCGGCGCGTATATTTCGGAAGTGTTTCGCGCCGGCATCCAGTCGATTTCACGCGGGCAGAAGCAGGCGGGCCTGTCGCTGGGCATGACGTATGGACAGACGATGCGTTATGTCGTGATCCCGCAGGCGTTTCGGCGCATGCTGCCGCCGCTGGGTAACAACATGATTTCGCTGCTCAAGGACACGTCGTTGGTCTCGGCGATCGGCCTGGGTGAGATGGCCTATGCCGCGCGCACCGTGGCCGGTGCATACGGCCGCTACTGGGAGCCGTACCTGACCATAGCCGCAGCGTATTGGCTGATGACGTTCGCGCTGACGATCGGCCTGCACAAGCTGGAGCATCACCTGGCACGAACAGATCGCGTCGCGCACTGACATTGAAAGATTGGACCGCGCAGGAAAGCTGGGCTATATGGAAGTAGCAGCATCTGGCGTGCATGCGCTTATTCCATGGCTCTCGAGGCCGTTACAGGTATTTCGTGGAGGCGCGTGCGAATCCCCGTAGCTGGATCGAGGTTCTTCTCGCGAGCAAGGCGCTCGACCAGCTTCTCGTCGGGTTTCTGCGGCGGCCGGGCGGCGTCCTGTTGCTTTTGCCATTGGAACGTGCCGTCCCACTCCGGCAGCTTCGCGGGAGGTAGCGGCACGATCTGGTTGAGGTCGGGGAGCTTGGGATTCAGGCCGTCGTTATCGTCGATAAACTTACCGACCTGCTTATAGCGGCGTGATCGCTCGGAGTCGTTCTTGACGCCAAGGTAGTAAAGCTTATCCGATGGATTGCTGCTGAATCCATTCGCCAAAAACCTGGCCGATTGTGAAGCTCCTGCACGTACCCCGCTTTGAAATGCCTTGGCCGCTTCAGTGAATTGCTTTTCAGCTTGGTAGTCGATGCCTAGCGTGCTGGCCGCATCACCAAATCCTTGGTCCATCGCACACTTACGCATCTCCTTCGCGATATCCGGTGCTCGGTCCAGCGGCGCAAGCAGATCGCCAACATAAGATTGCGCGTTGGGGTTGCCCAGATCGGCGGCCTTGCGGAAATAGCGTCGGGCCTTGTCCGCGTCCTGTTCGACCCCGTATCCCTCTTCAAGATAATGGCCCATGTCGTAGTACCCACCCGGGACACCGGCATTGATTAACTGCGTCGCAAGATCGATGGCTTCGCTGGGGGCATCGGGTGACGACGCGAAGCCGTCCGTGAGTAAGCCCTGAAGATTATTGTTGGCTTTGTAGTGACCATAGGCTGCGGCAATGCGGTAATAACGGGCAATTGCATCAAAGTCCTTTGGACCGTCCTTTTTTTCCAGGTAGCGTCCGTACCTGAACAACAGGTCGGCGGTCGGATCAAGCGCCGGCAAGTGATCGGTTTCATGGGTACAGGTGAAAGCCAATTTGGCGCGTACGGCAGACATGTCGGAAGCTGAGGGTACTGAATTTTCCTTATTTGAACAGGCACACAACATCGACGCGAGACAAATGGCTAACGGGACTTTTTTCATGGATCAATCCATCCGGCTCTGCTTCACTACAACCGGTCAATGTAGGACTGGAGTGTCCATTCCTCGTTGGTGCGGTGTACGCGCATGCCGAGCAGCCAGTCCAGGCCCGGAATGGGACGAGGATCGTTCAGGGCAAGTTGCGGCATCGTCTCGCCTTTCCTGAAACGGCGCGTCGCGTCGTAGCTGACTGATGCGAATCGCCGGACACACCATACACCGTCCTGCGGGCACACTTCGCCGGGGTGTACAACCGTACCCAGCGGTACGCGGCTGTCCTGTTGCTTTTCATGCTCGGTGTTGAGTCGAATGCCTGTCGCGGGATCGAGGTTCTTCTCGCGAGCAAGGCGCTCGACCAGCTTCTCGTCGGGTTTCTGCGGCGGCCTGGCTGCATCCTGTTCCTTCTGCCACTGGAACGTGCCGTCCCACTTGGGCAGTTTCGCGGGCGGTAGCGGCACGATCTGGTCGATGTCGGGGAGCTTGGGATTCAAGCCGTCATTGGCATCGATGAAATCGCCGATCAATTTGTACCGCCGTGAGCGCTCGGGGTCGTGTGGAAGCGCGAGATAATTTAGCCGATCGCTGTCGGATGGGCCATTAAAGCCCTCTTGAAGTGCCAGTGCCGATTGTGCGTCGCCCGCCGCTACGCCCATCTGAAATGCTTTGACGGCGTCTGGGAAAAGTTGGTCCGTCGCAAAGTCGATACCTAGATAGTTAGCCGCCTTACCGAGTCCTTGGTTAGCCGCGCATTGGCTCATTTGACGGGAAATCTCAGGCGCTTTGTCCCGAGCAGAAAGGAGATCGGCGACGTAATACTGTGCATCGGGACTACCAAGGTCCGCTGCCTTGCGGAAATAGCGACGGGCTTTGTCCGAATCTTGCTCAACCCCGTAGCCTTCTTCCAGATAGTGGCCCATGTCGTAATAGCCACCGGGCACTCCCGCCTTAATCAACTGCAGGGCGAGATCGATGGCTTCGCTAGGTGCATCAGGTGAAGACGCCTGACCCGATGTCAGAAGATTCTGGAGATTGTTGTTGGCTTTGTAGTGACCATAGGCTGCGGCAATCCGGTAATAACGGGCAATTTTGTTAAACTCTTTTGGACCGTATTCCTTTTCCAAGTAACGCCCATACTTGAACAATTGGTCTGAAGCCGGGTCAATCGAGGGCAAATGGTCGGCTTCATGCGTGCACGTAAAAACCAGTTTAGCGCGCACAGCAGCCATATCGGAAGCTGAGGGCATGAGATTATCCTTTTTCGAGCAAGCACACAGGGAAAGTGCAAGGAACACAATTGTCAACATTTTCCTCATGGATCAATCCATGTTGCTTCGGTTTGCTGACGCGCGTGAAAAACCAATAAGGGAGGCTACCGGAGGTTGACCAACCTTCTGAAATCTCGCGTTGCGCTCGATAGTGCGACCCCATCGTTTATATGCTTCCTGGGGATCATCCTGCGCTCCCGTCCCTCCGGTGTGGATATTCCACAGCTTCCTACGCAGCGGCTGCGTCACACCCATATGCTCATGACAGATATTCATTTCACTATCCACTTCCATGCTGCGCGTGTTGATGTTCGCCGAGCCATGCGTGAGGAACACATCATCGATAATCATGATCTTGCTGTGGATATAAACCGGCATCCAGTTGTTACCCGGCGAATCCGGTGCCACCAGCGTACAGATATGGATCTTCAGACCGGGTATATCCTTCGGTGTGAGCGGCCCGTTACGGCCCTGTCGAGCCTCGTCAAGCTTCTTCTGGGCCGCCTTCTGCCGTGCGGGGGCGTCAGCATCAGAACTCATCCGTGCAAGCGCAAGTTCATTCGCCGCACTCGCGACATCATGCTGTTGCTGGATATCCTGATTTTGTTTCGCCATACCGGACATAAGGTTCGCCTGTCCAAGACTGTCCAGCATCTTGTAGGTGCTGTCGGTGCCAACGCCCATGCCGTCATCGCTTGAGTTGGTCACAACGAAAAGATATATCGGCCCGTGTTTTCCAGGGTCGCGCCCCCACTCAAGCTGCTTCGCGGCAGCTTCCTTGATCTTCGCCGCCAACGGCTCCCAGCGAAAATACTGATTCTCGATGTAAATAAACTTCGTCGCGTTGCACGCCGCCTGAAGGTAAAGCGACTTGATGTCCTGCTTGCCTTCCTGAGACTGAGTGCGCGTAATCTGCGCCATGACAGGCGTTCCGGAGTCCTGACGCACCGTCAGTCGCGTTGCCAACGCCTTACGCTTGGTCAGCAGATCGACCTTTGCATTGTGCTTCCACGCGTTACAAAAATTGGCGTTGAGGCATTCCAGAATCGGGCCGGTGATGATGCTTGACATATCCTGACGCGGTGTTTCGCCGTTGCGTCCAAAGCGCGCATTCATCCGGGCGTACCGATGCGCGTCATCGTCCCAATAAGCATCGAGTGTATTGTGTCCCATGACGAACCCGACCGCATGCTCAGGGGCTTCGTAGTCGACGATCACCATCTTCTGGTGGTGCGACGGCCCTCCACCGAAACCCACTGTGACTGCCGCCTCACTCAGCCCCTTGTCCGCTCGCCGCAGAGTTTCCCGGTACATAATCTCGACACGGTCTGCCAGGGAAAAATCGCGGGTTACGAGCTCGATGTTTGTCAGCGGCTGCGCTGCCAGTTTCGGCGCAGGCGATGAATTTGACGAGGCGGCTCTCATATGCGCGCGCAGGTCGTCCGACAAAGCCTCCTGTTCCGGCGACGCGGCGATTCGCGCGCGGTAATACCAGGCGCGGTCATACTCGCGCTGCGTAGTATTCTCGTTTTGAGTTTTTGCACTCCGCAGAAGGTCGTATCCCGGATTTTCGTTTTCGATGAATTGTCCAACAGCAAATGAGTCTGCCCAGACCAACAGGCGAACCTCCACGCCTTCCTGCCCCTTCCTGGCGAGCAGATCACCAATGCACTGCGAATTGCCACCATCCCGCTTGAAATACATCGATGGCTGGAAACCCCAACAGATGTAATCGATGGTGTGCCTGGCGTTCTCGATCGCATCGTATAACGCGCCGAACGCCTCCGCGCCGTTAACCAGAGGACGATACGATGCCGCCATTGGAGGATACTCAGTGAGTTGCACGAACCAGGGCGTGCATATCAGCGCCGACGACGTGTGATCGAGTGCGATCGGCGTCACAATAGAAGAAGACTTGCTCAATTTTTTATTGCTCCGCTTCGGGGTTGAGCACTGTGTTGTACCTCTGCCTGTTCAACGCACGGTCTCCAGGTGGATTGATATCGCCTGATGGCTGACTTTCATGGAAGTGAAAGCCCTGGTTCGCAAGATCGCCATTCGCTGCGTCACCGCGATATGTCCTGCCAACAGGAATCGTATGTTGGATGCCGCTTGCGAGTTCGAGCGTGTACTGCTGGGTCGTGGGATGATGATCGACCTGCAGTCGCCCGGTTTCATCGAGTACGCCCTGTTTCACCATTGCGCCAGCGGCGAACAGCTTGTAGGGCATGCCTGCGGGAATCGCAGCCCGCGACGCGGGTGATGCGGACGCGTAAATCGTGAGAGGCGTGGTTGGCATACCGGCGAGCGCGGGGTGGTTCAGGTCCAGCGGCATGTTCAGCGACGCCTTGCCCTGCTTCTGGACCGTGATCGTCTTGATGAACAGATCAAGCGGGCCGCCTACCGTAATGTTGCCGTCCTTCATGTGGATGAACGCGCCGCCTGATCCGAGCGTCAGTTCCTTCTTCGCTACGATACGGGCCGTGCCGTTGACGCTCGACACGGTAATGTCCTGGTCCGCGATCAGCGACATGGCATCGGTCTGCGCCTGAATTTCCACCGGACCTTTCGCCGCGAAAATCTTGATGCCAAGTTCTTGGGCGAACAGTGACAGCTTTTCGCCCGCCGCAACCGTGAAGCGCTTCAGCACGCTCCAGTCGGCATTTTTCCCGGCCACGGCGTTGATGTTCTCCCGCGCCGCGAACTGCATGCCCTGGCCCGCGACGATGGCAGCGGAGGCGGCCGTGCTCATCAGCATACCAGGCTTGTTCAGGCCGTCCAGGTCGTTCTTTATCTGCTGCTGTGCGTCCGTGTCGGCGGGTTCGGCCTTTGCGCTGCTAGCGGACGCGGCGAGCGCCTTCGCGGTCGCCAGCGCGCTCTCAAGCTGCGCGATGGTCTCCTGCATGTCGAGCTGCTTGCCGGTCGCACCGGGACGGTCGTAGGTCGTGAACATCATGCCCTTGCCCGCGCGGTTCACGCCGTAACCGGACGTGCGGGCTTCAAAGCCTTCGCCCCTGTACTGCAGCTTGTTGTTGACCAGGTAGCCCAGATTCAGTTGCGACTTGCCCGAATGTTCCGTGCTCAGTTTGATGCCTTCCTGGCCCGCCCAATCCTCCATGCGCAGCTTGTTATTTTTCTGCGTGCGGATCATGTTGCGCGAGAGCCAGCGCCGGTCATTCGTGACCAAATCGCGCGCCTGGCTATGGTGGTGGAAGGCGCTGATTTCCGGCTTGTCCGGGTCGCCGTCACGGCAGGTAATGACGGCTTCTGCATCGTCCAGCGCCGGGAAGTGCATACCGGTTTGCAGTTTGCCCGCGAAGGGTTTTGCCAGGCGCAGCGGCACGCTCTCGCCGCCATTGGGCCACGTCTCGAAGTCCGAATCGAAGCGGACCGTATAGTGGCCGTTGGCGGTGATGTATGCGTAGGAATATCTGTCGGGGCTTGTGACGCGGGCAGAGAGTGTGCCGGTCACTTTGGCCCATGATTCCTGTTCAAGCTTGAGGCGAAAGCGCCGGTCTGCGGGTATCGCCTTGTAGCCGTTCGAATAGGATGCGTCACGCGCGCCGCTGTGCGTGACCTCGACGATCACCTGACCTTTGGGCGCATCGGGCAAGGTGGTGTCCATCTCCAGCACGCTCGCGCACTGCAGCGCCAGCACGTTGCTCTCGCCCTCGTACACGATCTGCCACGCGATGGCCGCTTCGTGGCGAAGCTGCGCCTCCCACTTCGCGCCCGCCTGGTCCAGGTGGTGCGTAGCGTAGATATACGCCTGGCCGTAGGTGGTTGTATCTTGCGGCGCGACGTTGGCTTCGTCGCGCAAACGCTCCCAGGCCTGGGCCGGGTTGTAATCCGCCACGATGAACGATTGCGGCACCGTCACGGTATGGGTTTTGATCGCCGTAACCGCCTCCACGCCGCCCGCTTCGAGTCCCGCCGCCTCGCGGTACGGCACCGCCCGTCGGGGATCGTCGTAGATGTAATGGTCGATATCGTCGCCAAATACGACCACGTCGCCGTGCTCGTCTTCGCAGAGATAGCAATAGATGCCGGCTTTCTGCATCAGCATCTGCACATAGGCCAGATCGGTCATCTGGTGCTGCATGCGCAACAGGTGCTTGGGGTATTGCCCGCGCAGACGGAACCGGAATTGATGCTCCCTTAATCCGTGACTGCGGAGGATCGCCGCAATAATGTCCGGCGTTCTCACTTGCTGGAAAATCTTGCGGCGCGTCACCGCTTCCAGCCGCGCGAAGTGCGATTTAAGGACTGTCTCGTATTGGGTGTAGTCCTTGGTGGTCTGCACCGTCGAAAACCGCGCGATAAAGCCGGAAAACTTCCGCACGGTCCCGTCGTCCGACACGATGGAAAACGTTGCGTCGCGGTTGAGATAGTCGGCGCGCGCAAGCCGCTGCGGGTGCGTCAGTTCGATGCGCACTTCGGTGGGCGCGCCCATCTTCTCCGTGGCCTCGAACGACACGACTGACAGCGCTGCCGCGCTGTCCGTGCCGGGCACGTCGAGGTGATACGCCTGCCGCCCCGTGATGCCCCGCCACAATGAATCGAATTCCGCCATGCCTTCTCCCTGGAAGTTCTGCAGCACGCGGACACACCAAAATCGCGACCTGCCTGCAGACGGATCGACGCTAGAGCACCTCTGCCCTTAATACAATCGGATAAGGATGAACAATGGTTAAGTCGCCATGCGAGGCAAGTAATCCTCACAAAAATTGACATTCAACAAGAAGCGTCTGATATGGCGGGGCGGATTCAACCGGTGGATGCAACACACTTAAGACTGCACAAGCAGCTGGGAGTGTTGCAAATGAAACAGCGACGGCGGATTTATTACAGCGAGAAGCAGAAAGCGCTGATGTGGGAACGT